>JAFHCF010000047.1:0-37561 GCA_048497495.1 Prosthecomicrobium sp. | reverse complement strand
GCCCTTTCCCTCGCGCCTCACGGGCGCGGGTATCCGCGCCCGCGCCGGTGCCGAAAGAACGGCGGGAACGCCCTGAAGGACGACCATCATGACGATCCTCGGCTTCTCCTTCGCGCGCCGCTCCGCCTCTCCGCCCTGGAACCAGACGTTCCCGGTGCGTGACGAGATCTTCGGCATCGAGCGTCTGGAGCAGCACGCCGAGAGCCTGGCCGCGGCCCAGCCGGTGACCGACCGGCCGAAACGGGTCCTCTCCCTGCGTTCCCGCCTCGACGACAATGCCGCCGTGCTGCTCGCCGCCTATCGGACGAGCGCCGCCGAACTCGAGAAGGGCCGCGACGTCGTCCCGGCGGCGGAATGGCTGCTCGACAACTACCACATCGTCGAAGAGCAGATCCGCGAGATCCGCGACGACCTGCCGCCCGGCTACTATCGGCAACTGCCCAAGCTGGCGGACGGTCCCTTCGCCGGCTATCCACGCGTCTTCGGCCTCGCCTGGGCCTTCGTCTCCCACACCGACAGCCATTTCGATCCGGAGACGCTGTGCCGCTTCATCGTCGCCTATCAACGGATCCAGCCGCTCACCATCGGTGAGCTGTGGGCGGTCGCCATCACCTTGCGCATCGTCCTGATCGAGAACCTGCGCCGGCTGACCGACCAGATCAGTCTGGGCCTCGCCGAACGCGCCGATGCCGACGATCTCGCCGACCGCCTGGCATCGGCCGGCGACACCCGCTCGGCGCTGGAGGCCGACATTTCCGCCCGCTCGCCCGGGCCGCTCTCCGACGTCTTCGCCGGCCAATTGGCCAAGCGGCTGCGCGATCTCGATCCCCGGGTGACGCCGGCGCTCGGTTGGCTCGAAGAGCGGCTCGGCTGCCAGGGCGCCTCGATCGGCGACGTGGTGCAGCGCGCCCAGCAGCGCCAGGGCGCCTCCAACGTCACCGTCCGAAACGTCATCACCTCGATGCGGCTGATCTCCGACATCGATTGGGCCGATCTGTTCGAGAGCGTCAGCCTCGTCGACGACCGTCTGCGCTCGGCAAGCGCCTTCGCCGACATGGATTTCGCCACCCGCAATCTCTACCGCAACGCCGTCGAGCAATTGGCCCGCCGGTCGCCTCACAGCGAGCTCGAAGTGGTCGAACAGGCCCTGCGCGCCGCGTGCGCCGCGTCCGCCGCCGCCGAGGATCCGGTCGAGGCGGCCCGCCGGGGCGATCCCGGCCATCATCTGATCGCTCGAGGTCGTCGCGCGCTGGAGCAGACCCTGGGGTTTCGCCCGCCGTTGAGCCTGCGGATCAGCCGGCTCGACACCAGCCTCGGCATCGGCGGCTACGTCGGCGCGCTGGTGGTCGTCACCGTCGCGTTGCTGGCGCTGGCGCTCTGGGCCGTCGCGGTCCCCGGCCTCGCCGTCGGCTGGCTGGTCGCGTTGGCGGTGGTCGGCTTCGTGCCGGCGAGCGAAGTGGCGACCACCCTGGTCAATCGCGCCGTCACCTGGAGCTTCGGCCCCGTCGCCCTGCCCGGCCTGGAACTCGCCGACGGCGTGCCCGGTCGGCTGCGCACCCTGGTGGTGGTGCCGACGCTCCTGACCAGTGCCGCCGACCTCGTCGAGCAGATCGAGCGGCTCGAGATCCACCATCTCTCCGGCAGCGGCGGCGATCTCGCCTTCGCCCTGCTGACCGACGGCCTCGACGCCGCGACCGAGACGGTCGACCGCGACGAGGCGCTGCTCGAGACGGCGCGCGCGGCGATCGACGCCCTCAATCTGCGTCACGGCCCGGCGCCGAGCGGCGACCGCTTCCTGCTGCTGCATCGCCGCCGCGTCTTCGACGCCGGCGAAGGCGTGTGGATGGGCTGGGAGCGCAAGCGCGGCAAGCTGCACGAGTTGAACCGCCTGCTGCGCGGCGCCACCGACACCACCCATGTCCCCCGCCCCGACGGCGGCGCCCTGGTGCCACCCGACGTGCGCTTCGTCATCACCCTCGACGCCGACACCCGGCTGCCGCGCGACGCGGCGATCCGGCTGATCGGCAAGATGGCCCATCCGCTCAACCGCGCCCGCTTCGATCCCGACACCCGCCGCGTCGTCGACGGCTACGGCATTCTGCAGCCGCGCGTCACCCCGTCGCTGCCCATGGGTCACGAGGGTTCGTTCTACCAGCGGGCGTTCTCCGGCCCGGGCGGCATGGACCCCTACGCCGCCGCCGTCTCCGACGTCTACCAGGACCTCTTCGGCGAAGGCTCCTATACCGGCAAGGGCATCTACGACGTCGACGCCTTCGAACTGGCGCTCGCCGACCGCGTGCCCGACGACACGATGCTCAGCCACGACCTGTTCGAAGGCGTCTTCGCCCGGGCCGGGCTCGCCTCGGACATCGAGGTGGTGGAAGAATCGCCGTCGCGCCACGACGTCGCGGCCAAACGGCAACACCGCTGGACGCGCGGCGATTGGCAGTTGTTGCCGTGGATCTTCGGTACGACCGAGGCTCCCCTCGCCGTGCCGATGGTCGGCCGTTGGAAGATGTTCGACAATCTCCGCCGCTCGGTTCTGGCGCCGCTGACCGTCGCCACCCTGGTGGTGACCTGGCTGCTGCCGAGCCCGGCGGCGGCGCGGGGAAGCCTCCTGGTGGTCGCCGGACTGGCGATCGTGGCGTACTTCCCGCTGCTGTTCTCACTGCTGCCGCGCCGTTCCGGCTTCCGCCTGCGCAATCACCTCGGCACCCTCGCCGGCGATCTCAAACTGGCGACCGCCCAGACCCTGCTCTCCCTCGCCTTCCTCGCCGATCGGGCCTGGAGCATGGGCGACGCCATCCTGCGCACGCTCCGGCGTCTGGTCTCGACCCGTCGCCACCTGCTCGAATGGACCACCGCCGCCCAATCGCGCTGCAGCCCGCGCCCCGATCTCGCCGACACCTATCGCCGCATGGCCGGCGGCACCATCGCCGGGCTCGGCCTCGCTCTCTTCGCCGTCGCCATCGAACCGTCGTCCTGTTGGGTGGTCGCGCCCTTCGCGATCGCGTGGGGGGCGGCCCCGGCCTTGGCGCTGTGGGCCAGCCGACCGCCGGCCGACGATCGCAACCTCGCGGCATCGCGCGACGACGTTCGTGAGCTCCGCCTGATCGCCCGGCGCACCTGGCGCTTCTTCGAGACCTTCGTGACGCCGCTCGGCAACATGTTGCCGCCCGACAATTTCCAGGAGGACCCCGTGCCGGTGGTGGCCCATCGCACCTCGCCGACCAATCTCGGGCTCTACCTGCTCTCGGCGATCGCCGCCCGCGACTTCGGCTGGGCCGGCACCACCGAGACGGTCGATCGCCTCGAGGCCGCGCTCGACAACATGGCGCGCATGCCCAAGCACGACGGCCATTTCTACAACTGGTACGACACGCGCACGCTCAGGGTGCTCGAGCCGGCCTATGTCTCCTCCGTCGACAGCGGCAATCTCGCCGGTCATCTGATCGCCGTCGCCAATGCCTGCGAGGAATGGCTCGACGGCGCCGCTTCCCTCGATATCCGGCGCGGTCTGATCGACCATCTCGCCCTGGTCCGCCTCGCCGCCGATCTGCCGTCACCGGTGCGTGGCGACCGGCACCGCCAATTCGCCACGCTGATGGACGAGATCGACGCCGAACTGAACGGTGGGCGGGCGATCGAAACCCTGCTGCCGACCCTGGCGCGGCTCACCGCCAAGCTCGCCGATCTCGCCCGCAATCTCGCCCCCATCGGCGATGGCGACGACCCTTCCGATCTGGAATTCTGGGCCGAGACGCTCAACCGTTCGATCGAGGAACACGGGCGCGACCGGCTGGTCCAACCGCTCCTGGCCGATCGCCTGAAGGCGCTCGCCGCTGCCGCCCGGTCGATGGCGCTGGCCATGGACTTCGCCTTCCTGCTCGACCCCGAACGCAAGCTCCTGTCGATCGGCTTCGCCGTCGACGACAACACGCTCGATCCCAACTGCTACGACATGCTCGCCTCCGAGGCGCGGCTCGCCAGCCTCTTCGCGGTGGCCAAGGGCGACGTCGAGACCCGTCACTGGTTCCGCCTCGGCCGCGCCGCCACACCGCTCGGCGCCGGCTCGGCGCTGATCTCGTGGTCGGGTTCGATGTTCGAATACCTGATGCCGTCGCTGGTGATGCGGGCGCCGGTCGGCAGTCTGCTCGAACAGACCAACCGTCTGGTGGTCGAGCGGCAGGAGGCCTACGGCCGTTCGCAGGGCGTGCCCTGGGGCATCTCGGAATCGGCCTACAACGCCCGCGACATCGAACTGACCTACCAATATTCCAACTTCGGCGTCCCCGGCCTCGGGCTGAAGCGCGGCCTGTCGCAGAATCTGGTGATCGCGCCCTATGCCACGGGTCTCGCCGCCATGGTCGACCCCCACGGCGCCCGCCTCAACTACGACCGCCTCGCGAAGATCGGCGCCGACGGCCGCTACGGCTTCTACGAGGCGCTCGACTTCACGCCGACCCGCCTGCCCGACGAGACCCCTGTGGTGATCATCCGCAGCTACATGGCTCATCACCAGGGCATGACCATCGTCGCCATCGCCAACACCCTGCAGGACGGCCGCATGCGGGCGCGTTTCCACCGCGAGCCGATGATCCAGGCCTGTGAACTCCTGTTGCAGGAACGCATGCCGCGCGACGTCGCCACCGCCCGTCCGCGCGCCGAGGAGATGAAGGCCTCGGCGGCCGCCGGCGCCGCCTCGGGCCTGACGGTGCGCCGCATCGTCGCGCCGAGTGACGGCCCGGCGATCACGCAGCTCCTGTCGAACGGCCGCTACGCGGTGATGTTGACCGCCACCGGCACCGGCTACAGTCGCTGGCAGGACGTCGCCGTGACGCGCTGGAGCGAGGACACCACCCGCGACGACTGCGGCACCTTCGTCTTCCTGCGCGACACCCACGGCGGCCACGTCTGGTCCGCCTCGGCGCAACCGCTCGCCGGAAACGCGGAGGACGACGAGGTGGTGTTCGGCGAGGATCACGCCGAGTACCTCCATCGCGACGGCTCGTTGACCACCACCATGGACGTGTTGGTCTCCGGCGAGGACGACAGCGAGGTCCGCCGCATCTCGCTGACCAACAGCGGCCGGCGGGCGCGCGAGATCGAACTCACCTCCTATGCCGAGCTGGTGTTGACCACCGTCGCGACCGACACCGCCCACCCGGTCTTCGCCAAGATGTTCGTGGAAACCGAATACCTGCCCGAATACGGCGCCCTGCTGGCGACCCGCCGACCGCGCTCGCCCGACGAGAGGCCGGTGTGGGTCGCCCATTTCGCCGTCGTCGAGGGCGAGACCGTCGCCGAACCGCAATGGGAGACCGACCGCGCCCGCTTCCGGGGCCGCAGCCGCTCGATCGCCGCCGCCGCCGTGGTGGTCGAGGGACTGCCGCTCTCCGGCACGGTCGGCATCGTGCTCGATCCGATCCTCGCGCTGCGTCGGCGGGTGAAGGTTCCCATCGGCAGGCCGACCCGCATCGCCTTCTGGACCGTGGTGGCGTCGTCGCGCGCCGAGGTGCTGGCGCTCGTCGACACCCATCACGATCGCAGCGCCTTCGACCGCGCCAAGACCCTCGCCTGGACCCAGGCCCAGGTGCAGTTGCGCCATCTCGGCGTCGATCCGATGGAAGCCGCCGACTTCCAACGCCTCGCCGCGCCGATCCTCTACGCCGACCCGCGCTTCCGCGCCTCCTCCGAGGCGATCATCCGGGGCGCCGGCCCGCAATCCGGCCTGTGGCCGCATTCGATCTCCGGCGACCTGCCGATCGTCCTGTTGCGCATCGACGATCGCGAGGAAATGGTTCTGGTTCACCAACTCCTGCGGGCCCACGAATATTGGCGGATGAAGCGGCTCGCCGTCGATCTCGTCATCGTCAACGAACACGCCCCGTCCTACGTCCAGGATCTCCAGGCGGCGATCGAAACCGCCCTGCGCAGCAGCCAGTCGCGGCCGAGGTACGGCGGCGAACCGGCGCGCGGCGCCGTCCACGTGTTGCGCGCCGACCTGATGAGCGTCGACGCCCGCGCGCTGATCGAATCGGTCGCCCGGGTGGTGCTGATCGCCCGCCGCGGCCCCGTCGCCGACCAACTCGTCCGTCTGATGCCGCCACTTCCCGTCGCGCCGTTCCCGATCCGCCGGGTCCGCCCGGCACTGGCGCCGCCCGTCCCGATGTCGGCCGAGGCGCGCCCGAAGTTGGAGTTCTTCAACGGTCTCGGCGGCTTCGCCGATGGCGGGCGCGAGTATGTCGTCCACCTCGACGGCGATCGCACCACACCGGCACCGTGGATCAACGTCGTCGCCAATCCCGATTTCGGCTTCCAGGTCTCGACCGAGGGCAGCGGCTACACCTGGAGCGAGAACAGCCGCGACAACCAGATCACCCAGTGGTCGAACGATCCCCTCGTCGACCCTTGCGGCGAGGCGTTCTACGTCCGCGACGAGGCGACGGGCGATCTGTGGAGCCCCACCGCCCAGCCGATCCGCGACGGCGGCACCTATGTCGCCCGCCACGGGCGCGGCTACAGCCGCTTCGAACACCAGGCGCGCGGCATCGCCCTCGATCTCCTGCAATACGTGCCGGTCGCCGACCCGATCAAGATCTCGCGGCTCACCTTGCGCAATCTGACGACCCGACCGCGCCGGCTGTCGGTCACCGTCTACCAGGAATGGGTGATGGGCACGCGGCGCGGCGCCTCCGCTCCGTTCATCACCACCGCGATCGACGCCGAGACCGGCGCGATCGTCGCCCGCAATCCCTGGAACATCGGCTTTTCGGGCCGGGTCGCCTTCGCCGATCTCGCCGGCCGCCAGACCGCCTGGAGCGCCGATCGCACCGAGTTCCTCGGCCGCAACGGTTCGCCGGCGACGCCTGCCGCCCTCGTCGGCCGCATGCGGCTCTCCGGGCGCACCGGCGCCGGCTTCGACCCCTGCGTCGCGCTCCAGTGCGTGGTCGATCTCGCGCCCGGCGAGACGGTCGAAGTGGTGTCCTTCCTCGGTCAGTGCCGCACCATCGAGGAGGCGCGGAGCCTGATCGGGCGCTGGCGCGGCGCCGATCTCGACGCCGCCTTCGCCGAGGTCACGGCCCATTGGGACCTGCTCCTCGGCACCGTCGAGGTCGCCACGCCCGACCGGGCGATGGACGTCATGGTCAACGGCTGGCTGCTCTATCAGACGATCGCCTGCCGCATCTGGGCCCGTTCCGCCTTCTATCAGGCGAGCGGCGCCTACGGCTTCCGCGACCAACTCCAGGACGGCATGGCGCTCTCCACGGCGCTGCCGGCCGAGACCCGTCGCCATCTGCTGCGCGCCGCCGCCCGCCAATTCGTCGAGGGCGACGTCCAGCATTGGTGGATGCCGGGCACCGGGATCGGGGTGAGAACGCGGATCTCCGACGACCGGGTCTGGCTCGGCTACGCCGTCGCCACCTACGTCGCGGCGTCCGGCGATGCCGCCGTTCTCGACGAGAGCGTCCCCTTCCTCACCGGCCCGAGGCTCGGAGCCGGCGAGCACGAGGCCTATTTCCAGCCGATGATCGCCGACGAGGCCGCCTCGCTCTACGAGCACTGCGCCCTCGGCCTCGACCAGTGCATCGCGCTCTCCGGCGCCCACGGCCTGCCGCTGATCGGCACCGGCGACTGGAACGACGGCATGAACCGGGTCGGCGAAGGCGGCCAGGGCGAGAGCGTCTGGCTCGCCTGGTTCCTGCTGCGTACCCTGGCGCTGTTCGCCCCCCTCGCCGACGCCCGCGACCCCGTCCGGGCCGAGCGCTGGCGTGACCACGCCGCAGCCTTGCGCGCCCACATCGAGGCGGAGACCTGGGACGGCGCCTGGTATCGCCGCGCCACCTACGACGACGGCGTCTGGCTCGGCTCGAAGACGAGCGACGAATGCCGCATCGATTCCATCGCCCAGTCCTGGGCGGTGCTGTCGGGCGCGGCCGACCCGACCCGCGCCGCCACCGCGATGGCCTCTCTGGAGCGCCACCTGGTACGCGAGGACGCGGGTCTCGCCCTGCTCTTCTCCCCACCCTTCGACGTGTCGGACCACGACCCCGGCTATATCCGCGGCTATCCGCCGGGCCTGCGCGAGAACGGCGGCCAATACAGCCACGCCGCGATGTGGGCGATCCTGGCGCACGCGGCGCGCGGCGACGGCGACCACGCCCATCGGCTGTTCGCCCTCGTCAATCCGATCGCCCACGCCCTGACGCCCGAGGCGGTCGAGCGTTACGCCGTCGAGCCCTATGTCGTCGCCGCCGACGTCTATTCGGTCGCCCCCCACGTCGGGCGCGGCGGCTGGACCTGGTACACCGGCTCGGCCGCCTGGATGTACCGCGCCGGCGTCGAGGGCATCCTCGGGCTGCGTCGCGAAGGCGACACCCTGGTGGTCGCCCCCTGCCTGCCGAGCGCTTGGCCCGGCTTCACCGCCACCGTGAGGATCGGCGCGTCGCGGATCGATCTCCGCGTCGACAAGCCGACCGACCGCGCCGGCACGGTCGTCGAGGCGATGCTCGACGGCGCGCCGCTCCCCACCGGCGACGGCACCGTGCGCGCCGCCCTCGCTCCCGGCCATCACGCTCTGTCGATCCGCCTGGAATAGGCGGCGCGGCGGCGGGTCATGGGCCTCGTGTCTCGACGAGACCGATCCTCATTTCGGCGCCCGCCGTGGGGCGCCGAGCCGGGCGGTGGCGAGGACGGCGACGGCGGCCCGCGGCGCCCGATCAGATCGGCGACAGGTCGAGGCCGGTGGCGATCCAGTCGAACAGGCGCTCGAGGGTCGCCACATCGTCGCTCGCCGGATCGCGAAGCCCGACCAGCGTCGTCCCGACCCCGACCACGCCGGGGAAGGGGATGATCAGTCGGTCGTGATGGACGTCGGTCGCCAGCCACGGGGGCCCGACGATGACACCCTGGTCGGCGAGCGCCGCCTCGATCGCCAGATAGAAATGCGGCATCCGCCGCACCTCGGCGGGCAGCGGCACGCCGGCGGCGGCGAACCATGCCTCGGCTTCGCCGTGACGAGTCGCCGCGGTCAGGAGCGTCTGCCCCGCCAGACCCTCGAGCCCGGCGGCGGTGAGCGCGGCCGCCCGCCCGGGCGCGGCGAGCAACACCAGGCGTTCGCGCCCGAGCCTGCGACCGGTCAAGCCGGGCGGCACCGTCGGCTCACGCCGGATCGCCAGATCGAAGGGCAATCGGCGCCAGTCGTCGGTCGAATGTACCGCATGAACCCGGATCGCCCGACCGCCGATCGCCTCCTGGGCGGCGAAGATGCGCGGCACCAGCCAATGCATCGCAAGGCTCGAATTGGCGATGACGGTGAGGACGCCACGCGGACGGGGCGCCGCCATCTGATCGCAGGCGCGCCGCAGCAGTCCCACCGCCGTCCCCACCGCCGCCGCGAGGTCCTGCGCCTCCGTGGTCGGCACGAGGCGATGGCCCGGTTCGAAGAGCGGGACGGCGAGATCCTGGGCGAGTTGGCCGAGATGTTTCGACAAGGCCCCGGGCGTGACGCCGAGCTCGTCGGCCGCGCGCACCACGCTACCGCAGCGGACGACGGCCTCGAGCGCCCTCAGGGAGCGAAACGAGGGAAGATCTCGTGCCATGTTCTTTGTGCCAAAACCTCACATATGACGTATTTAAAATCGTTTTCCTCAGAGATCAAGCTCATCTATCATAAAAATACAAAGTATAAATCACAATAAAAAGCCGACGACCATAGACCGTTTCCATGTCGTTCTCGTGACGACGGATGGACCAGGAGCGTGTGCATGCCGATCGAGATCGAGGTCAATGGGCGTATCTACCAGTTGCCGAAACGTCCGGTGGTGGTGATTTGCTTCGACGGTCTCGATCCGTCCTATCTCGCCGACGCCTTGCCACGCGGCGTCATGCCCCGTCTCGCCGCGATGGCGAACCTGGGGTTCTCCGAAGTCGCGGCGGCGGCGATGCCGAGCTTCACCAATCCCAACAACGTGTCGATCGTCTGCGGGGCGCCGCCGAGCGTCCATGGCATCTCCGGCAACTATTGGCTCGACCGCGAGACCGGCCGAGAGGTGATGATGACCGATGCGGGACCGATCGCCGCGCCGACCATCCTGGCGCGCCTCGCCGAGGCCGGCGTGAGCGTCGCCGCGGTGACCGCCAAGGACAAGCTGCGCCGCGTCCTCGGCCACGGGCTCGCCGGCGTCGGGCTCCCCGGCATCGCCTTTTCGGCCGAGCGGGCCGACGCCGCCTGCCGCGAGGAGCACGGCCTGACCGCATCGGAAGCGCTCGGCGGACGCTCGCTGCCCGATCCCTATTCCGCCGATCTGTCGCTCTTCGTGCTCGACGCCGGTGTCGACCTCGTCGCCGGCGGCCGCGCCCGGGTGGTCTATCTGTCGCTCTCCGACTACGTCCAGCACGCCCACGCGCCGGGCGCGGCGGAGGCGGACGCCTTCCTCACCGCCGTCGACGCCCGCATCGGCCGGCTCCTCGATCTCGGCGCGGTGGTCGCGGTGACCGCCGATCACGGCATGAGCGATCTCGCCTGCGCCGACGGCCGGCCCAACGTGCTGTTCCTCGGCGACCGGCTCGACGAACGCTTCGGGGCGGGATACGCCCGCGTCATCTGCCCGATCACCGATCCCTTCGTGCGCCACCACGGCGCGCTCGGCGGTTTCGTGCGCGTCCATCTCGCCGACGACGGCGACGTCGACGCGGTGCGCGACTTCGTCGCGGCTCTCCCCGGCGTATGGATGGCGCTCACCCGCGACGACGCCTGCCGCCGCTTCGATCTGCCGCCGGAACGGGAGGGCGACGTCGCCGTCGTCGCCGTCAAGGGCGTGGCGCTCGGGGCGCGGGCCGCCGACCACCACCTCGAGGCGCTCGCCGGTGCCCGACTGCGGTCGCACGGCGGCCTCGCCGAGACACCGGTTCCCTTCGTCCTGTCGCATCGGCCGAATGCCGCCTGCCTCGCCCGGGCGCGCGGCGGCGCGCTCGCCAACTGGGACGTCTTCGACTTCGCCCTCGGCGCCGCCGCCGCCGAAGCCCTGCGGGAGGCCGCCGAATGACCGCCGCCACACCGCCGCGCCGCCGCGCCGTCATCCTCGTCCTCGACGGTCTGATGCGCCGCCACGTCGACGAGCAAGCGATGCCCAACCTCGCCGCCGCCATCCGGCGCGGCACCTGGTTCGACGCCCATCGCGGCGTCTTCCCTTCGGTGACCCGCGTCTCGGCCGCCTCGATCGCCACCGGGTGTCGGCCGTCCGGCCACGGCCTCGCCGGCAATGCCGTGGCGCTGATCGAGAACGACCGGCTCGCCGTCCACGACGTCGGCCCGCCGGAGTTCGTCGAGACCAAGCGCCGGCTGACCGGCCGTGTCCTCGATCGGCCGACGCTCGCCGAACGGCTGGCCGGCCACGGCGGCGCCATCGCGATTTCCAACGTGTCGCCGGGCGCGGCCTACATGCTCGATCCCGATGGTCACGGCCACGTCTGGCATCGCGCCGGCTCCTATGGACCGGGCCGGGCCGGGCTGACCGGGGCCGACGGCCTCGCCGTCACCGGCGACGCGGCGGGGGACGCCGCCGCCACCGACCGTTTCCTCGCCGAACTGCACCGGCGCCGGCCGACGGCGGCGATCCTCTGGCTGTGTGAACCCGACAAGACCCAGCACGGCGCCGGCCTCGCCGGCGAGGCCCAGCGCGCCGCGCTCGCCGCCGCCGACGCCCAGGTCGGCCGCGTCGCCGCCGCCGTCGACGGCCTGCGGGCCGAGGGCGAGGACGTCCTCTTCCTCGTCGCCTCCGACCACGGCCACGAGACGGTGGCCGAAATCGTCGACGTCGAAGGCGAGTTGATCGCCGCCGGCCTCAAGTCCGGCCCCGGCTCGCACGACGTGGTGGTGGCGCCGAACGGCACCGCCGCCCTGGTCTACGTCGATCCGGCCGCCGCCGACCGTCTCGCCGCGATCGGCCTCTTCCTCGCCCGGCGGCCGTGGGCGGGCCGCGTCGCCGGGGAGAGCGAATTCGCCGAACTCGGCGTTCCCGCCGGCGGCCACCTCGCCTTCGCCGTGTCGCTCTCCGAGGTGTCGGCCGGCGACGGCCTTCCCGCCCTCAGCCGCGCCGTCAAACCGCTCGGCGGCAAGCCCGACCGCCTCGGCACGGGTCAGCACGGCGGCCTCGGCGCCGGCGAGCAGTCGCCCGTGCTGATCTGCGTGGGCCCCGGCTTCACCTGCGGCGACCGCGTCGCCGGCCCGACCTCGATCGTCGACATAGCGCCGACGATCCTCACCCATCTCGACCTTCCACGCGACGACATGGACGGGCGACCGCTCCAGTCCGTCCGAACCCCGAGGATCTCCTGATGTCCGACGCGCTCTCCTGGACCCTTTCCCGCCGGCGGCTGCTGGCTTCGGTCGGCGGCCTCGGCCTGACGGCCTTCGCCGCGCCCTTCGCGCCCGCCCTCGCCGAGACCCCGGGCGGGGTGTTGCGCTACTCGACGCTCGGCCTCGACACCTCCGACCCGCATCGCCACACCGGCTCGATCGCGGTGCAGCAGGCCTATGTCGAGGCGCTGACCTCGATCGCCGCCGACGGCTCGGTCGAGCCCTTCCTCGCCGAGCGCTTCGACGTGTCGGCCGACGGGCGGACCTTCCGCTTCGTCCTGCGTCGCGGCGTCACCTTCCACAACGGTGATCCGCTGACCGCCGCCGACGTCGTCGCCAACATCGAACGGGTCAAGACCAAGGTGAAGGGCGGCTGGCTCGCCTCGGCGATGAAGCTCGTCGACGGCGTCGCCGCCGAGGGCGACGACACCGTCGTGCTGAAGCTGACGAAGCCCTACGCGCCGCTGCTCAACCTCATGTCGGAGCTGTGGATCCTGTCGCCGAAGTCGGAAGGTTGGAACGAGACGATCAAGACCCCGATCGGCACCGGTCCCTTCACCTTCGGCACCTGGGTCCCCAAGGTGAAGCTCACCGCCCCGGCCTGGCGCGCCTATTGGCGTTCGGGCGAACCGCGGCTCGACGCGATCGAGTTCGACCTCTCCGACGGCACCGACAAGTCGCTGGCCCTGCGCGCCGGCGAGCTCCATGTCGCCAACGTCAAGCGCGACGTCGTCGACGCTCTCGTCGGGTCCGGCAAGGTCGAGATCAAGACGCTCAAGGACAGCGCCTGGTTCTCGATCGCCTTCAACAACCGCAAGCCGCGCGCGCCCTTCGACGATCCGCGCGTGCGCGCCGCCATCGCGCTGGCCGTCGACAAGGCGGCGATCATGAAGTTCGTCGGCGGCGACAAGGGCGTCGTCACCAACCAGATGGTCGCTCCGGGCAACGTCTATTTCGACCCGGCGCTGCACGCCGCCGACCCCTTCGCCAAGCCGGATCTCGCCAAGGCCAAGGCGCTCTTGGCGGAAGCCGGCGTCAAGCCGGAAGCCCACACCATCGAATTCGTCTCCTGGGAGGGCCCCTATCCGCAGGTCGTCGTGCAGATGGTGCGCAAGCTCGGCTTCAAGGTGAACCACGTCGCCCTCGACGACATCGGCGCCCAGAAGCGGCTCGGCCAATACGACTGGGACATGAACGCCATGTCTTCCGGTCCGCGCGCCGACTACTTCCTGCGCTGGGTGCGCCTGATGAGCGACGGTCCCAATCCGGTGCTGTGGGGCGGCATTCAGGATCCCGAACTCGACCGGATGATCACCGCCGCCGTCGAGGAGCCCGACCTCGCCCGCCGCAAGGCCGCCTATCTGAAGGCGACGGAACGGGTCGCCGAGAAGGTCTATATCGTGGTGATCGGCCATGCGCCCGACCTGATCGCCGTCGCCAAGACGGTGCAGGGCTATGAGCCGGGCTTCACCTGGGCCTGCCATTGGGCGAGCGGCGGCGTGGCCAAGGCCGCGCTGACCTCCGCATGAGCCTCGCCCCGCCCCTCGCCGGCGAATCGACGACCCGGGCGGCACGCCGCCCGGCGCTCGGCACGACGGTGGCGATCGTCCTCGTCGCCGTCGTCGTGGCGGCGGCGGTGGCGGCGCCGATGCTCACCGATCAGTCACCGCTCGATCAGGATCTGACGGCGATGAACGCCGGGCTGTCGCGCGAGCATCTCCTCGGCACCGACGTGCTCGGCCGCGACGTCTTCGCCCGCCTGGTGTGGGGGGCGCGGACGACGCTGCTGGTCGGCGCGCTGGGAACGGTGCTCGCTTTCGCGCTCGGGGCCGGCGTCGGCCTCGTCGCGCTCGCCACCGGGCGGATCACCGAAACGGCGTGGTTCGCGGTGATCGATCTGATCCGCGCCCTGCCGGCGACCCTGCTCGGGGTCATCCTGATCGTGGCTCTGGGCAGCGGCACGACTCCGGTCGTCATCGCGCTCGGTCTGTCCTACGCGCCGCTGATCGCCCTGGTGGCGCGAACCGCCTACGCGCGGGAGACGGCGCGCGACTATGTCACCGCCGCCGCCTCCTTCGGCGGCGGCCGGCTGCACGTCCTCGTCCATCACGTCCTGCCCAATCTGGTCGGCACGCTGGTGACTCAAGCCGCGATCGTGTTGCCGCGATGCATCGTGACCGAGTCGGTCCTGAGCTTCCTCGGTCTCGGTTCGTCGCCCGACGAGCCGACCTGGGGGCGGATGATCGCCGACGCCAGCCGCTTCATCGAAAAGGCGCCGCACGCCATCCTCGCGCCGGTGGTCGCGCTCGTCCTGCTGACGGCGGCGCTGTCGGTGCTCGGCGATCGCCTGCGTCGCCACCTGGACCCGCTGCGCGGCTCCTCCTCGCAGGAGGCCGGATCGTGACCGCTCGTCTTCTGCCGGTTCTCTTCGCCCTCGTCACCGGTCTGGCGCGCGCCCTGGCGATCGTCGCGGTGACCTTCTTTCTGTGCCGGGTGATGCCGGGCGACGTCGTCGACGTCCTCGGCCTCGAAGGCGGCTTGACCGACGATCAGCAGACCGCCATGCGCAGCGCGCTCGGCTACGATCGCTCCGTCGTCGCGCAATTCATCGACTGGGTGTCGCGGGCGCTGGCCGGCGACTTCGGCCAGTCCGTCCGCTTCGACCGGCCGGTCTCGGAGATGCTGATCCATGCGGTGCCGGTCACCGCCAAGCTGGCGCTCGGCAGTTTCGCGGTCGCTGTCGGACTGGCCTTCGTCCTCGCCGTGGCGGCCACCGCGACACGGTCGCGGCTTCTCGACGCGGCGATCGACGGCCTCAACATCTGGTCGATCTCGGTGCCGACCTTCTGCGCCGGCGTCCTCGGCATCCTGGTGTTCTCGCTGTGGCTCGGCTGGTTGCCGGTGATCGGCGGCCTGGTGTTGCCGATCGCCATCATCGGCCTCGACAGCGCCGGTCAGATCGTCAAGCTGGTGCGCGAGGATCTGGCCGAGGCGGTGACCTTGCCGCATGTGCGGACGGCACGCGCCAAAGGGCTGGCGCCGCTCAGGATCGCCGTGGCGCACGTGTTGCCGGTGGCGGCGCCGATCGCGCTGGTGCTCTCCGGTCTGGTGCTGGCCGGCCTCGTCTCCGGCACGCTGACGATGGAAATCCTGTTCGGCCTACCGGGCATCGGCAGCCTCATGCTCAACGCGGTCCACGGCCGCGACCTGCCGGTGGTGCTCGCCTCCGTCACGGTGATCGCGGTGGCGATCGTCGCCATCAACACGCTGGTCGACGTGCTGCACCGGCTGATCGATCCGAGGGTCGGCCGATGATGCGAAAAACCGAGACCGTCGACCTGTTCCAGCCGATCGCCGAGCCCCGTTCGACGGCGGCCGAGGACGAGGGCGCGCCGCGCGCCGAGCCGGCGCTGGAGGTGCGGGGGCTGTCGATCTTCGCCGGCGGGCGGGCCCTGCTCAGCGACGTCACCTTCAACATCGGGGCGGCGCGGACCCTGGCGCTGGTCGGCCAGTCCGGGTCGGGCAAGTCGATGACCGCCGCGGCGATCATGGGCCTCTTGCCGCCGGGC
The DNA here is from genome assembly GCA_048497495.1 of Prosthecomicrobium sp. Classification (GTDB taxonomy): domain Bacteria; phylum Pseudomonadota; class Alphaproteobacteria; order Rhizobiales; family Ancalomicrobiaceae; genus JAFHCF01. The sequence goes on along the minus strand of JAFHCF010000047.1, from coordinate 21,631 downwards.
GTCTTCCTCGGCGCGGAGACGCGGATCGCCCTCGACGGGCGCGCCCTGCCGCTCGGCGACGAGCGCGCCATGCGGGCGCTGCGCGGCACCGCGATGGCCATGGTCTTCCAGGATCCGATGAGCTGCCTCAACCCGTTCATGACGGTCGGCGCGCAGATCGACGAGGCCGTCCGCCGGCGCGGCGTCGGCGATCGCGCCGCGCGGCAGGCCCGCATCCTCGAACTCATGGAGGCGGTCGAACTGCCCGACCCGATGGTACTGGCGCGACGTCGGCCGCACGAGTTGTCCGGCGGCCAGCAGCAACGCGTCATGATCGCCATGGCGCTCGCCGCCGAGCCACGGCTGCTGATCGCCGACGAGCCGACCAGCGCGCTCGACGCCTCCGTCCAGGCCGAGATCCTGGGGTTGCTCTGGCGGCTGCAACGCGACTTCGGCATGGCCGTGCTGTTCATCACCCACGACCTCGCCGCCGCCCGCCGGCTCGGCCACGAGGCGCTGGTGCTCGACGGCGGCCGCGTGGTCGACCATGGCGCCTTGGCGACCGTCTTCGAAACCCCGCGTCACGATCTGACCCGGGCACTCGTCTCGGTGCGTCGCATGCTCGCCGATCCGCCCGCTCCGCGTTCGCCGGCGGGTGCCGCGATCCTCGAGCTCGACGGCCTCGGCTTCGCCTACCCTCCGCGCCACTTCCTCGACCGTCCCTGGCCGGCGCTGGACGGGGTGTCGTTGACGCTGACGGCCGGGCGGACGCTGGGGGTGATCGGCGAATCGGGCTCGGGCAAGAGCACGCTGGCGGCGATCATCGCCGGATTGAAGCCGGCCCGCGCCGGCGAGGTGCGGCTGTTCGGCACGCCGCTCGCCGTCTCCGGTCGGCCGACGGCGATGCCGCGCGCCCTGCGTCGGCGGGTTCAGATCGTCTTCCAGAACCCGCAAGGCGCGCTCAATCCGCGTCACACCGTGGCGACGATCATGCGAGAGCCCCTCGACCTCCTGGGGCTCGGAACGCGGCGCGATCGGACCGACCGGGTGGTCGAGGCGCTCGAATGGGTCGGTCTCGGTCCCGACCATCTCGCCCGTCATCCACACGCGCTCTCCGGCGGTCAGCGTCAACGCGTCGCCATCGCCCGCGCCCTCCTCAGCCGACCGGATCTCCTCGTCTGCGACGAGGTCGTCTCGGCCCTCGACGCCACGGTCGGCGCCGAGATCCTGCGGTTGCTGGCGCGGCTGCGCGAGGAGCGCGGTTTCGCGATGGTCTTCGTCGGGCACGATCTGGAGGTCGTCCGCTGGATCGCCGACGACATCGCGGTGCTCGACCACGGCCGGCTCACCGAACACGGGCCCGCCGACGTCGTCCTGGCGCGGCCGACGAGCGAAGCCGCCGCTCGGCTCGTCGCCACCACGGCGGCGATGGCCGTGCCTCTCGCGACCGCCGCCGAAGTCGCCGGGCTCGGGCCCCACGGCGCGCGTCACGGCCTCGCGAGGGAAGCGTCATTCGACCGTGTCGATTCGTGACACCGGGTCGGGTCGGCGGATGCGAGGGAGCGCGGCGCGGCGTCAGGGTCGCTCGGAGGGATCCCCGGCCCGGCCGGATCGGGTCTCGGCGCCGAGCGCCAGACCGACGAAGGCCTTGACCGATCCGATGTCGGCGGAGGCCTCGAGGGTGACCAGATACTCGCCGGCGTCGCTGTCGATTCCGTCGATCGGCAGCCCGACGAGCCGGGTGTCGCAGCCGAGCTCATGGTCGAGCACGTAGCCGACCCCGAGGCCGGCGGCGACCGCTTCCTTGACCGCCTCGCGGCTGTCGAGCACCAGGGCCGCCTCCAACGCGAGGCCGCGCCCGGTGAGGCCGGCCTCGAACAGGCGCCGGGTCATCGAGCCCGGTTCGCGCGCGACGAGGGTCAGGTCGGCGAGATCGGCGACCTCGACACGGCCGCGGCCCGCCCAGGGGTGATCGGCGCGCAGGAGGAGCAGGACGCGTTGAGTGACCAGCCGGTGGCAGACGAAGCCGGGCACCGGTTCCCGCAGGGTGGCGAGCGCCACGTCGACGACCCGATCGACGAGGTGCTCGAGCAGCCGGCTCGAGTTCTCCATCGAGGCGCGGATGCGGATCGCCGGGTATTCGGCGCGGAACCGGCCGATCAGCGGCATCGCCAGATGGGGGGCGCAGAAGCCGAAGGAGAGATGGCCGCCGACGAGGTTGCGCCGGCCCTGCAACTCGAGGCCGATCTCGTCGAGTTGCAGCACCACCCGACGGACCTTCGGCCACAGATCGAGGCCCTCGGCGGTCAACTCGCTGCCCCCCGCCTGGCGATTGAACAGGCGGATGCCGGCCGCCTCCTCGAGCGCCTTGATGTGCTGGGTCACCGCCGACTGGCTGATGCCGAGCGCCTGCGCCGCCGCCGAGAATCCGCCGTGAACGGCGACCGCGTGAAAGGCTCTCAACTGGGCGAGGTTCATGGGAGCGGGCCGTGTCGCATCATAAGCTGTCGTTCATTGTGGTGTCACCTTATGAAGCCATTCTTATGTCGAGGCAACCTCTGAATGGGACCATGACCATGATCCGTCTGTCGAACACGCTCTTCGCCGCCACCCTCCTCGGGTCGATCGCCGCCGGTCAGGCGTCGGCCGCCGAGGTCGTGATCTACGACGCGTCCGACAGCGTCAACACGCCGCTCGTCGAGGCCTTCAAGGCCAAGCATCCCGGCATCGCGGTGAAGTTCGTGTCCGGCTCGACCGGCCCGATCACCGAGCGCGCCATCGCCGAGAAGGCCAAGCCGCAGGCCGACGTCGTCTATCTCGTCAACAACGTCGCGCTGGAACAGTTGAAGCAGGCCGGCGTGTTCGAGCCCTACGAGCCGAAGGGCGCCAAGGTCGCCGCCGACTTCCGCGAGCCGGACGGCTTCTACACCCGCTACTTCGCCACCACGATGTGCATGGTGGTCAACACCAAGCGGCTCGCCGACAAGAAGCTGCCGATGCCGACCACTTGGGAAGACCTGATCAAGCCGGTCTACAAGAAGGAGGTGTCGCTGCCGTCGCCGCTCAAGTCGGGCACCGGCGGCGCGATCCTGACCACCTTCGTCGACGCCTTCGGCTGGCCTTTCGTCGAGAACCTGCACGAGAACGTCTACACCTATTCCGACGGCGGCTCGGGCGGCGCCGAACTCGCCGGCAACGGTGAAGTCACCATCGGCCTGTCCTTCGACACCACCTGTTTCCAGATCAAGAGCTCCGGCAAGCCGGTCGAGGTCGTCTATGGCCGCATCACGCCGAACGTCAGCGAGGGCGGCGGTCTCGTCGCCGGCGGCCCGAACCCGAAGGAAGCCAAGCTCTTCCTCGACTTCATGGCGGGCGAGGACGCCGCCAAGGTGCTCGGCAAGCTGGTCGGCGCCACCGCCGTCCCCGGCTACGGGTTGGTCGATCTCGGCAAGATCTCGCTGTGGCAGATGCGTCGTCCGGTCGACATCGGCGCCTTCCGCCGCGAATTCTCGACCCGCATCCTGAAGAACTGATGCTCGACCGACCCCAAACCCGCAACCCCGGCGGGGCGACCACGGTCGCCTCGCCGCATCTCGTCATCCGAAGCGTGACCAAGCGCTTCGGCGCGACGCTGGCGGTCGACGACGTCTCGCTCGATCTGGCGCGCGGCGAATTCGTCGCCCTGCTCGGCGATTCCGGCTGCGGCAAGACGACACTGCTGCGCATCGTCGCCGGCTTCACCGGCGCCGACGCCGGCTCGATCCTGCGCGCCGGGGTCGACGTCTCGCGTCGCCCGGCGTCCGAGCGCGGCATGGGGTTCGTGTTCCAATCCTACGCGCTGTTTCCGACCAAGACGGTCGCCGCCAACATCGGCTTCGCCCTTTCCGTCGCCCGCCGGCCGAAACGGGAGATCCGCGAGCGCGTCGCCGAACTCGCCGCACTCGTCGACATCGGGCCGCTGCTCGACCGCTTTCCGCACGAACTCTCCGGCGGCCAGCAACAACGGGTGGCGCTGGCCCGGGCGCTGGCCGGCGAGCCCGACGTCCTGCTTCTCGACGAGCCGATGTCGGCCCTCGACGCGCGCATCCGCGCCCGCCTGCGCGGCGAGTTGCGGGCGCTCATCGATCGCCTCGGCGTCACCACGCTCTACGTCACCCACGACCAGGAAGAGGCGCTGGCGCTCGCCGATCGCGTCGCCGTCATGCGACGCGGCCGCATCGAGCAGATCGGCGCGCCGGCCGACGTCTACCACCGGCCCCAGAGCCGCTTCGTCGCCGAGTTCATCGGCGTCGCCAATCTGGTCGAGGGACGGGTCGCCGAGGGCGGCGTCGAGGCCGACGGCCGCCTGTGGCCCGCCGCCACGGCCGGGCGCTTCCCGCTCGGCCATGGCGTGACCGTCGTCTATCGCCCCGAGCGCCTGTCGATCGGCGAGGAAGGCCTGCCGGCGACGGTCGCGGCGCGGAGCTTTCGCGGCGGCTTCGCTCGGCTCGACCTGCGGCTCGACGACGGCGCGATCGTCACCGTCGACGTCCCCTCGCACGGCGGGGCAGATCCTCTCCCCGAGCCGGGGGCGTGTGTCGGCCTCGTCGTTCCGGCCGCGGCGGCCCATCTGATCGTCGAGGAGACCAACGCTTGAGCGATCGCCGCCGCTCCTCGTCCGACTGGCTGCTCTCCGCTCTGGTGGCCGCCCTCCTCGTCGTCTTCGTCGCGGTGCCGATCGGCGCGGTCCTCTACGAGAGCTTCGTGGTGTCGGGACCGATGAGCAACGCTCGGCTGGAGGCGATGACTCGGGCCGCGCTCGACACGGTGCCGGCGGCGGAGCGAACGGCGCTGGTCGATCGCTGGGTCGCCACCGCCCGCCTTCCCGAGCGGATCGACGCCACCGTGGCCGCCTTCGACCTCGCCGGTGAACCGGTCGGGTGGGACCGCAAGGCGGCGTTCGAGCATCAGGCGGAGGCCGCGGCGCTGGCGCTCGCGGGCCTCCCCGCCGAGCGTCGGGCGGCGGTCGAGGCGCGCCTGCCGATCGCGCTGGTGATGCTGCACAAGCGCACCGCGCTCGCCTTCAAGGTCCGCGCGAGCGTCGGAGAGGAGGCCTTCGATCGCCTGCGCAACGGCGTCGAGCGTCGGTCGGGGCTCGATCACTACGCCGAGGTGTTCACCGATCCCCGGCTGCGCCGCGCCGCCGGCAACAGTCTGGCGCTCGCCGCCGCCGCCGTCGTCCTCACCGTGACGATCGCCTTCGCCCTCGCCTATGGCCTTCATTCCGGGGCGCTGCCGCGTCCGGGGCTGATCCGGGGCATCGTGCTCCTGCCGCTGGTGGCGCCACCGGTCTTGGTGGCGGCGGCGACCGTGATGCTCTTCGGTCGCCGGGGGCTCGTCACCCATTCGCTGCTCGACCAGGGCCTCGGCCTGATCGACGCCGACGAGACCAATCTCTACGGCTTCGGCGGCGTCGTCGTGGCGCAGACGCTGTCCTTCCTGCCGGCGGCGTTGATCGTGCTCGACAACGTGCTGCGCCGCCGCGACGGGCGTTTCGACGAGGCTGCCTCCGGTCTCGGCGCCAGCCGGGGGCGGGTGTTCTTCGACGTCACGCTGCCGATGGCCTGGCCCGGCATCTCGCGGGCGATCGTGCTGGTCTTCATCCTGAGCCTCACCGACTTCGGCAATCCGATGATCCTGGGGCGCGACGTGCCGGTGCTCGCCGGGGTGATCTACGACGAGATCACCGCCTTCCAGAACGCGCCGCTCGCCGCCGCGCTGTGCGTCTGGCTGATGGTTCCGGCGCTTCTCCTCCATCTCGGATTGGGCGCGCTGGGCGGGCGGCGGCGCTTCGCCGGCACCGCCGCCGTCGCGCCGTCCGAACTCGGCGTGCCGGCGTCCTGGCGCCTCGGCCTGCGGCTTCTCGCGACCGTGGTCGTCGTGCTGATCGGGGCGATCTACGCCACCATGACGCTCGGCGCCTTCGTCAAGGTGTGGGGCACCGACTGGACGCCGACGCTCGGCTATTTCCTCGAGACCGGCGTCGACGTCGGTCTCGACGGGACCGGCTACGGCAGTTCCGATCGCGGCCTCGCCACGGTGATGAGCAGCCTGGTGATCGCGGCCATCGCCGCTCCGATCGGCGGCCTGATCGCGGTGCTGACCGCCCATGTCGTCGAGCGCATCCGCCCGCCGGGCGCCGATCTCCTCGCCTTCCTCGCCCTGACGCCGGCGGTGCTGCCGGGCATCATCTTCGGCATCGGCTACATCGTCGCCTTCAATCTGCCCTTCGGCATCGAGGCGCTGTCGCTGACCGGCACGGCGGCGATCCTGGTCATCGACGTCGCCTTCTCGAAGATGTACGTCGGCGTCCTCGCCGCCCGCGCCGTCCTGCAGCGCAGCGATCGCGGCATCGAGGAGGCGGCCGAAAGTCTCGGCGCCGGTCTCCTCGACCGCCTCGGCCGCGTCACCCTGCCGATGCTCGCCTCGGCCTTCCTGCTCGGCACGCTCTATGTCTTCGTCGAGGGCCTGACGGCGCTGTCGTCGGTGGTCTTCCTCGTCTCTCCCGATCACAAGCTCGCCGCGGTGGCGATCTTCAACCACGCCAATTCCAGCGACTTCGGCTATGCCGCCGCCAAGAGCGTGGCGATCCTCGTCCTCGCCCTCGCCGCGATGACGCTCGTCTGGGCGATCGAATCCCGCCAACAACGACATTCGGGCAGCCTACGGGCGCAGGCGTCGCGGCCCGAGATCGCCGTCGCTCGAGGAGATCCGTCATGACCGGTGATCGCATACTGCCCGGCGCTTCCGTCCCCCACCGTCGTCTCGTCGAACGCGACGCGGCCGCCTTCTTCCACCAGCACGGATCGAGCCCCTGTCTCGCCGCGCTCGCCAGCGCCGAGGGCGTCCATCTCGAGGACGTCGACGGGCGGCGCTGGATCGACCTGCACGGCAATTCGGTCCATCACCTCGGCCATGGCCACCCCGAACTCCTCGCGGCGCTCGCCGACCAGATGGGCCGGCTGAGCTTCGCGCCGCGCCGCTTCACCGACGCGCCGGCGACCGAACTCGCCGAGCTTCTCGTCTCGCTGTGGCCGCGGCCGCGGGCCAAGGTGCTCCTCGCCACCGGCGGCTCCGACGCCATCGAGATCGCCGTCAAACTGGCGCGGGTCGCCAGCGGACGGTCGGGGACGCTGTCGTTCGAAGGGTCCTATCATGGGCACGGCCTCGGCGCCTTCGGCCTGACTCGCGCCGACCCCGACCCACGCCTCGGCGCCTTGCTGCCCGAGCGTTTCCACCTGACGCCCTATTGGCGCGGCGATCTCGGCGGGGCGGAGCGGACGATCGACGACGCGCGCCGCGTCCTGGCGGCCGACGGGCATCGGATCGCCGCCCTGATCGCCGAACCGATGCGCTCGAACTGCCACGTGCCGCCGCCTGGGCTGTGGCCGGAGATCCGGCGGCTGTGCGACGATCACGGCGTCGCCCTGATCTTCGACGAGATCCCCTCCGGCCTCGGCAAGACCGGCCGCTTCTTCGCCTTCGAGCATTTCGACGCCGCGCCGGACATGGTGGTGCTCGGCAAGGCGCTCGGCGGCGGTCTGCTGCCGATCGCCGCGGTGATCGCCGACGCGCGCTTCGACGGCGCCCCCGACCTCGATCTCGGCCACTACACCCACGAGAAGAACCCGCTGACGACCCGGGTGGCGCTGGAGACGGTCCGGATCGTCCTGCGCGACGATCTCGCCGGCCGCGCCGAACGCCTCGGGCGGCGCGTCGCCCGGCGCATCGCCGCTCTGGCGCCGGCCGGGGGTGTCGTCGACGGCGTGCGCGGCCTCGGTCTGCAACTGGCGGTGACGCTCCACTCTCGGGCGGTCGCCGCCGACCCGACCCTCGCCGAACGGCTCGTCACGACGGCCTTCAGTCACGGTGTGTCGACCACCACCAAGGGCCGCGACGCGGTCGGCTTCTCGCCGCCGATGGTGATCGACGAGGCCGACCTCGACGCCGCGATCGACGGCCTCCTCGCCGCCGCCCGCGACCTGTGAATTCGCGGCGCGGTTCGCGTTCGGCGACACCGCGCGGAGCTCGGGCCCGCGTCACGGGCGGGTCTCCGACGCCGCGACCAGATACCGATTTTCCATCCCCACTCGCTTCAGCAACGCCGGCACCGAAGGCGTGATGGCCGCGCCGTCGCCCTCGTGGGGGCGACTGTTCCTCGAGTTCGATGGCTCCCCCGCCCGAGCGGGGATGGACCCGACACGACGGGCACCCTATTCAATTCCAGGTGGGCGCCCCCGCCCACCACGGGGAAGGCCGGTGATCGGGGCGATGGGTTCGCCTATGGTGGCTCGGACCGAACCGCCCCGAGGTCGCCGAGCGAGGATTGGCGTTTGAACGACGAAACCCCCATCAGCCGGACCACACGCCCGCGAACCCGCGACACCGCGTCGCGCCGGGGCACGATGCCCGTCTGGCATTCGATCCGGATGGAACTCGAGCACGAGATCCGCGTCGGCCTGATCGGCCCGGGCAGCCGGCTGCCCTCCGAGCACGACCTTTCGGTCCGCTGGGGGGTCAACCGCCACACGGTTCGCGCCGCCTTCGCCCGTCTCGCCGAACAGGGGCTGGTGGTGGCGCGGCGCGGCGCCGGTGTCTTCGTCGCCGAGCGGCCGCCGGAATATCCGATCACCCGGGATTCCAAATGGAGCGAGATCGAGGAGAAACTCGCCGCCGAATCGGCCGGTCGTCTGGTGACCTCCTATCGACGGGTGGCGCAGGGCCGCGTCGCCGACCTGCTCGCCGTCTCCGCCGGGGCGGAATTGATCGTGGTGGAATCGGTGCGCAGCGCGACACCACAGGTCGTCACCTACGGCTATCACGCCTTCGAGGCGGCCCGCTTCGCCGGCATCGAGACGACCTTCGCCGAGACCCGCAGCTTCACCTCGGCGCTGGCCGCGCACGGCGTGCCGCGTTTCTATCGCCAATCGACCTGGATCGACTGCCGCATGCCCCGCGACACCGAGGCCCTGGCGCTCGACATCGGCAATGATCGGCCCGTCATGATCATGTCCTATGTTGATGCCGACGCCGAGGGGCGACCGATCCTCTTCGGGGTCGCCGTAGTGCCGCCCGAGAGCCTGACGCTGCGCATCGACACCTGATTTTTCTCCGAGCCCGCCGTTGTCATGCGATCGTCAGCTTGTCTAGTCATTCTAGACAAGCTGGTTCCAGGACGATGTCGGGGGCTCCATGTTCGATTTCCTCGCCGGTCGCCTGCTGCGCATGATGGTGACGCTGATCGTCATCGTCAGCGCCGTGTTCTTCGCGGTGCGGCTCAGCGGCAACCCGATCGACTACATCATGCCGGAGGGGCTCGACGCCGACGGCCGCCGCGAGATGATCGCCTATTGGGGTCTCGATCGCCCGATCCTCGTCCAGTTCGAATTGTTCTGGCGGGCGATGCTCGAGGGCAATTTCGGTCTCGGGCTGGTCGAGCGACGCTCGGTCTCGGCGATCTTCGCCGATCGGATCTGGCAGAGCCTGTCGCTGCTCCTCGCCACGCTGGCGGTGACCATCGGCATCGGGGTGCCGGTCGGCATCTTCACCGCGATCCGCCAGCGCACGGCGATCGGCGGCGTGGCGTTGCTCCTCGCCTTCCTCGGTTATGCGGTGCCGAACTTCGTGCTCGCCATCCTGATGCTGCTGCTGTTCTCCCAGACCCTGCACTGGCTGCCCAGTTCGGGGTCGGGCACGCTCGCCCACTACGTCATGCCGACGATCGCGCTCTCGGCCTTCTTCGTCGCCGCCTTCGTCCGCTACACCCGCAACGCCATGCTCGACGTCCTCTCCCAGGACTACATGCGCACGGCGCGGGCCAAGGGCCTGCCGGAACGGGTGGTGATCTTCAAGCACGGGCTGCGCAACGCGCTGATCCCGGTGGTCACCGTCCTCGGCCTGCAGATCACCTCGCTGGTCGCCGGCGCCATCGTGGTGGAGACCGTCTTCGCCTGGCACGGCATCGGCGATCTGCTCATCCACGCGACGCTTCGACGCGACTATCCGGTGATGCAGTTCGGCGTGCTCGCCATCGCCACCACGGTGGTGGTGGTCAATCTCCTCGTCGATCTCGCCTATGCGGCGATCGACCCACGCATCCGCCTGGGCCGGGCGGCGAGGGAGGGCGCATGAGCGACATCAGTCTTCCGATCACGACGCCCGTCCAGGGGCTTCTCGGCCGCGCCGGCGCCGCGCTGCGACGCGACCCGGTGTTGGTGATCGCCTCGGCCTTCGCCGTCGTCCTCGTCGTCCTGGCGTTGGTCGCGCCCCTGATCGCGCCCTTCGACCCGGACCAGCAGAAGCTGCTCGCCCGCCTGCGCCCGCCGATCGGCTTCGACGGGGCGCGCGAGGGCTATTGGCTCGGCACCGATCAGTTGGGGCGGGACGTCCTGTCGCGCGCGCTCCACGGACTGCGACTGACCCTGGCGCTGGCGCTCTTCGGCGCGGTGGTCGGGCTGGCGCTCGGCGCCGTCGTCGGCACGGTCGCCGGCCTCGTCGGCGGGCTGGTCGACGACCTGCTGATGAGCCTGGTCGATCTCAAGATCTCGCTGCCCTTCGTGCTCGTCGCGCTGCTGGTGATCGCGCTCGCCGGCACCGAGATGATCGTGCTGATCGTGGTGCTGGGGCTCGCCTATTGGGCGCATTTCGCCCGTCTGATCCGGGCGCAGGTGCTGGCCTTGCGCAATCTGCCCTACGTCGAGGCGGCGCGGGCGTCGGGGGCGGGAGGCTTGCGCATCGCCCTCGTCCACATGGCGCCGAACATCGTCTCGCCGGTGATCGTGATGTTCACCCTCAACATCTCGAACCTGATCCTGCTCGAGAGCTCGCTCTCCTTCCTCGGCCTCGGCGTGCAACCGCCGACCGCGACCCTCGGCTCGATGGTCGGGCAGGGCCGGGACTACATGGCCTCCGCCCCCTGGGTGGTGGCGGCTCCGGCGATCGTCATCGTTCTCGTCGCCCTCGTGGTGATGCTGGTCGGCGACGCGCTGCGCGACCGTTTCGACGTCCGCCTGCGCGAACGTTGACCCCGCCCTCGCCGTCGGCGGGGATCCGCCGGCCGCCTCCCCATGCCGGCGGGGATCCGCCGGCCGCCTCCCCCATGTCGGTGCCGCAGACCCGGCCCGCTCGTACGGAGACCCCGATCCATGATCCGCCACTCGCTTCCCGCCGCCGTCTTCGCCGCCGCCATCACGGCGGCCGCCTCGGCCGGCGCCCAGACCCTGACGGTCGGCGCGCAGAACATGTCGCCCTACATCGATCCGGGCCGCGACCATTCGAACGTCGGCTCGCAGCAGTACTACAACGTCTTCGACTCGCTGATCGAGAAGGACCACACCCGTCCGGAGAGCGTGTGGAAGCCGGGGCTCGCGACCTCGTGGAAGCTCCTCGCGCCCAACGTGATGGAGCTGAAGCTGCGCCGGGGCGTGACCTTCCACAACGGCGATCCGCTGACCGCCGACGACGTGGTCTTCACCATCGACCGCATCATCCACACCGACTTCGCCCCCTATCTGCTGCGCAAGCGCGACTTCGTCCCCAACTTCGACAAGGTCGAGAAGGTGGACGAGGAGACCATCCGCATCACCACGGTCAAGCCCGAACCGCTGTTCGAGACGCTGCTCAACATCCAGCAGCTGATGATCGTGCCGAAGAAGTACACGATGGGGCTGACCGGCGATCCGAACGCGGCGGAAGCCGGCGACTTCGAGGCCTTCGGGCTGAAGCCGGTCGGCACCGGGCCCTACCGGGTCGCCGAATACATCCCCAACCAGAAGCTGGTGTGGGCCCGCTTCGACGGCTTCTGGGGCGACAAGGCACCCTATGAGAAGGTCACCCTCATCCGCATCCCGGAACTCTCCGGGCGCATCACCGCGCTGAAGAACGGCGAGGTCGATCTCATCACCAACGTGCCGCCGGACCAATTGGCCCAGATCGCCGGCGACGCCAAGCTCAAGGTCGAGGGCATGGTGACGCCGCTGTTCCATGTCGTCATCTTCAACACCCAGCATCCGAAGATGAGCAAGGACCTGCGCAAGGCCCTGTCGCTCGCCATCGACCGCAAGATGCTCAACGAGGCGCTGTGGGGCGGCAAGGCGGTGGTGCCCTCCACCCATACCTATCCGCAGTACGGCGCGCTCTACATGCCGGAGCTGAAGACCTTCCGTTACGACCCGGCGGAAGCCAAGAAGCTGATGGCGTCGTCGGGCTACGACGGCACGCCGATCCGCTTCGACACCCAGGCCGCCTACTACACCAACGGACTGCTGGCCGCTCAGGCGATCCAGGAGATGTGGGCGGAGATCGGCGTCAAGACGCAGATCAACGTCGACGAGAAGTGGACCGGCAGCGACCCGACCATGATGACGCGCAACTGGTCGAACCCGATGTACTTCCCCGATCCGGTCGGCTCCTTCGGCACCATGTGGGCGCCCAAGGCGGCCTCCTTCACCGAAGGCCGCTTCAAGCCGGACGCCGCCTATGCCGAGACCTGGGAGCGCTTCCGCTACTCGACCGCGATCGAGGAACGCAAGAAGGCGTTCGCCGAACTGATGACGGCGATCGAGAACGACCCGCCGCTGCTGCCGCTCTATCAGCCCTACGAGTCCTACGGGATGCGCAAGTCTCTGGGCTGGAAGCCGCAGCCCGGCCACATCCCCTACGTCCTCGACTTCCGCGCCGAGTCCGTCTCGGCCAAGTGAGGCCGGCCTCCACCCCGACCCTCGAGCCCGGCGACATCGCCGGGCTCCCCCTTTCCCGCGGAGATCTTCCCATGGCCGCCGTCCGTCTCGCCGTCGTCACCGACATCCACCACGGCGCCGATACCTTCACCAAGAAGGGAACGGCGGCGCTGCCGCTCCTCGACGAGTTCCGCCGTTTCGTCGCCGAGGCGAGGCCCGACGCGGTGCTCGATCTCGGCGACCGCATCTCCGACGTCTCCCGCGACGTCGACCTGGCGCTCGAGGCGGAGGTGGCCGAGGGCTTCCGCGGCTTCGCGGCGCCCGTCCACCACATCCCCGGCAATCACGATCGCGATCATCTCTCGCTCGCCGACAACGAGACCCTGTTCGGTCAGTCGATGACCCATCAGATCGTCGATCTCGGCGATTGGCGGCTGGTTTTATGGCGGGCCGACAGCCTGATCCGCCGACCCGGCGGCTTCGTCCTCACCGAATTCGATCTCTTGTGGCTCGCCCGCACCGTGGCGCAGGCCGATCGACCGTTGGCGATCTTCGGCCACGTGCCGGTCTCCGGCCATTCGCAGGAAGGCAATTACTGGTTCGCCAACAACCCGGAGGCCGCCACCTATCCCGGCACCGAGCGGATCCGCGCCGTGTTGCGCGGCGCCCGCGTCCCGATCGTCTGGATCGCCGGCCACGTCCACTGGAACACCGCGACGATGGTCGACGGCGTCCCGCATCTGACGTTGCAGTCGCTGACCGAGACCTTCACCTGCCATCCCGAGCCGGCCGCCGCCTGGGGGCTGCTCGAACTCTCCGATCGGATCCTGTGGCGGGTCCACGGCCGCGATCCCTTCGCCTTCGAGACGACCACGGCGCGCGCCGCCGCCCGTTGGGTGCCGCCGCTGCCGCGCTTCGCCGATCATCCCGAGCACCGCGCGCGCCGCGCCGCGCGGTTGGCCGAGGAGGCGGCGGAATGACGATCGAGATCATCCGCGAACCCCTGATCGAGGTCGAGGATCTCTCCGTCGTCTTCCGCTCGCGGACCGCGACGGTCGAGGCGGTGAAGGGCCTCTCCTTCACCATCGGGCGCGGCGAGACGCTGGCCATCGTCGGCGAATCCGGCTCGGGCAAGTCGGTGACGGCGCTGTCGATCATGGGCCTCGTCGGCCGCGAGGGCGGCGACGTCACCGGCGGGCGGATCCGCTTCCACGCCGGGCCGCGCGAGGCGCGCGACCTCGTGCGCGCCGACGAGCCGACCATGCGCCGGATCCGCGGCAATCGCATCGCCATGATCTTCCAGGAGCCGATGACCTCGCTCAATCCGGTCTTCACCATCGGCGATCAACTGGCGGAGACCATCGTCCTGCACCAGGGCCTGTCGCGCGCCGCCGCGCTCGACCACGCCGCCGCCATGCTCGAGCGGGTGCGCATCGCCGACGCCCGGCGCCGCCTGTCGCAATATCCGCATGAGCTCTCCGGCGGCATGCGTCAGCGGGTGATGATCGCCATGGCGCTCGCCTGCCGGCCGGCGCTGCTCGTCGCCGACGAACCGACCACCGCGCTCGACGTCACCATCCAGGCGGAGATCCTGACGCTGATCCGCGAGTTGCAGCGCGAGATCGGCATGGCGGTGCTGTTCATCACCCACGATCTCGCCGTCGTCGCCGAGATCGCCGACCGCGTGGTGGTGATGCGCCACGGTGAGAAGGTCGAGGAGGCCGAGGTCGGTCGGCTCTTCGCCGCGCCGAACCACCCCTACACCATGAGCCTGCTCGCCGCCGTGCCGCGCCTCGGCGCGGCGCCGCGCCTGCCCGCACCCCGCGCGGTCGAGCCGGTGCTGGTGGTTCGCGGTCTCGAACGGCGGTTTCCCGTCCGCCGCGGCCTGCTGAAACGCCACGTCGGCGATGTCCATGCCGTCGCCGACGTCTCCTTCACGCTGCTGCCGGGCGAGACGCTCGGCCTCGTCGGCGAATCCGGTTGCGGCAAGACGACCACCGGGCGGGCCTTGATGCGGCTGATCACGCCGACCGCCGGGCGGGTGCGGATCGGCGGGCGCGACGTCGAGGGACTGACCGGGCGGGCGCTCAGGTCGATGCGCCGCGACGTCCAGATGATCTTCCAGGATCCCTATGCCTCGCTCAACCCGCGCCTGACCGCCCTGGCCTCGGTCACCGAACCGCTGGCGGTGCTCGAACCGTCGATGAGCCGGGACGAACGCCGCGCCGTCGCCGAACGGCTGATGCGGCGGGTCGGGCTCGAGCCGGCCCATCTCGACCGCTATCCGCACCAGTTCTCCGGCGGCCAACGCCAACGCCTCGCCATCGCCCGGGCGTTGTCGCTCGAGCCCAAGGTGATCGTCGCCGACGAGCCGGTCTCCGCCCTCGACGTCTCGGTGCGGGCGCAGGTGCTCGAGCTGATGCGCGAGTTGCAGCGCGACCTCGGCGTCGCCTATCTCTTCATCTCCCACGACATGGCGGTGATCGAGCAGGTCGCCCACCGCGTCGCGGTGATGTATCGCGGCGAGATCGTCGAGATCGGTCCGACCGCCGCGGTGCTCGGCGACCCCCGCCACGACTACACCCGCCGGCTGATCTCCTCGGTGCCGGTCGCCGACCCGACGCGCCGACCGCACGACCGCCGCCCGGACGCCACCGAGATGCCGAGCCCGGTCCGCCCCGTCGGCTGGACGCCGCCGCCGACCGCGTTGATCGAGGTGAGCCCGGGCCGATCGGTGCGCCGGCCGCTCGCCGTCGAAACTTCGGCCGCCGGACCTTCGGCCACCGTGCCGACGGGCGCGGCACGGGCCGAGATCGCCCAACCGGTGTTGGAGGACGTGCCTTGAGACGTCGCTGCGCGGCGCCGACGGCGTCATCGCAAAGAAACGTCCGTCGGCCAGAAAGGCGCGGCCGACGGCCGGGTGACGACGCCCGGCGGCGCGGCTTCGTCGCGGATGCGGCGACGGCCGGCACAGGAGATCCGCAATGACGTCGACCCTCATGGCCATCGCCTTGCGCATCGTCCGCGCCGCCGTCACGCTGCTCCTCTGCGTCACGGTGGTGTTCGTGGCGTTGCGCGCCGCCGGCGACCCCGCCGAACGGCTGCTGCCGGCGGAGACGCCGCCGGACGTGCGCGCCCTCTACCGCGAGATGTGGGGGCTCGACCGCTCGATCCCCGAGCAATATGTGACGTGGCTCGGCCGCATCGCCGAGGGCGATTTCGGCCGCTCCTTCGCCGACGGCGGCCCGGCCTTCGAGGCGGTGATCGAGGCGCTACCGCGTACGCTCGTGCTCGGCGGAACCGGGCTCGCCCTCGCCCTGGTCCTCGGGCTCGGTCTCGGCGTCGCCGCCGCGATGCGCCACGGGACCGCCGTCGACCGCTCGCTGATGGGCTTCGCGGTGCTCGGCTATTCGATGCCGATCTTCTTCCTCGGCATCCTCTTGATCCTGCTCTTCGTCCTCAATCTACGCATGCTGCCGTCCTCGGGTGCCTCGACGCCGCTGCACTTGATCCTGCCGGCGACGACACTGGCGCTGCCGCTGACCGGGCGCATCGCCCGCTTCGCCCGCACCGCCACGCTCGAGGTGATGGGGCGGCCCTATATGCGCGCGGCCCGTGCCAAGGGGCTGGGACGGATCGCCGTCATCCTGCGTCATGCCCTGCCCAACGCCGCGATCCCGCTGTTGATGTTCCTCGGCATCGAGATCGGGCTGACCCTGTCGGGGGCGGTCGTCACCGAGACGATCTTCGCTTGGCCGGGTCTCGGCCGGCTGCTCGTCGATTCGGTCGGGTTGCGCGATCTGCCGGTGGTCCAGGCGGTGATCTTGATGGTGACGGCGATCATCGTCGCCGCCAACCTCCTGGTCGACATCCTCCACGCTCTCGCCGACCCCAGGGTCGATCTCTCGCGAACTCTGGGAGGCGGCCGATGAGCGTCGTCGTCACCGACGATCGGCCTTCGCGCGGGCGCCGCGCCGGACCGCCGCCGATCGTCCTGCTGTGCATCGGCTGGCTTCTCGCCACCGTGCTGGTGGCCGCCTTCGCCGACTTCGTCGCGCCGAGCCACTACACGACGCAGGACCTCGCCGCCCGCTTCCGCCCGCCCGCCTTCCTCGCCGGCGGCGACCTCTCCCATCTGCTCGGCACCGACCATCTCGGCCGCGACATGGTCTCCCGCCTCGTCTATGCGGTGCGCACGTCGATCCTCATCGCCTTCTTCGGCACCCTGATCGGCGCGGTGTTCGGCACGCTGATGGGTCTCGCCGCCGGCCGCCTGCGCGGCCCCGTCGATCTCGTCGCGATGATGCTGACCGACATGCAGACGGCCCTGCCGTCGATGTTCATCGCCATCACCTTCCTCGCCTTCTTCGGCAATCACATCCTGCTCTTCGTGCTGCTGGTCAGCCTCGAGGGATGGGAGCGCTATGCGCGACTGGCGCGCGGCCTCGTCGTCTCCGAACAGGCCTCCGACTACATCCGCGCGGTCGAGCAGCTCGGCGCGCGTTCGTCGCGGATCGTCTTCCGCCACCTGTTGCCGAACATCCTCGCCTCGCTGGTCGTGCAGGCGACGCTGAACTTCCCCGCGACGATCCTGCTCGAGACTTCGCTGTCCTTCCTCGGGCTCGGCGTCCAGCCGCCGGGCACCTCGCTCGGGCTGATGCTCGGCGAGGGCCGTCGCCATCTCCTCACCGCCTGGTGGATCGCGGTGCTTCCCGGCGTCGTCATCTTCCTGACGACGCTCGCCATGAGCCTGTTCGGCGACTGGCTGCGCGACCGCCTCGACCCCACCGTCGACCCCACCCATTGAGGATGCCGTGACCGAAGCGATCTGGACCCGTCCGCCCGCCTCTCTCCTCGTCGGCGCCCATCGCGGTCTCGGCGCCGGCCTGCCGGAGAACACGCTCGCCGCCGCCGAGGCCGCCTTCCATCTCGGCGTCGACTTCGTCGAGACGGATCTGCGGCTGACCCGCGACGGCGTCGCGGTGGCGCTGCACGACGCCGATTTCACCCGCATGGCCGGAGATCCGGCGGCCGTCGGCGACGTCGAATTCGAGACGGCCCGGCAGTTGAAGCCGGACCTCGCGACCGTCGCGGCGATGATCGACCTCGCCGACGACTGCGGCCGCGCGCTCCTTCTCGACACCAAACTCACCGATCCGGCGATGTTGGCACGCGCCGTCATGCCGCTCGGCTCCCGTCTCGAAAGTGGGCGCATCGCCTTCGGCGTGCGTTCCCTGGCCGCAGCCGAGGCCGTCGCCCTCCTCGCGCCCCGAGCCCCGCTGGTCGGTCTCTTCGCCGACGGCGCCGATCTCGCCGGGTTGGCGGCTCTCGGCGCCCCCTGGGCACGGCTCTGGCAACACGATGCCGATCGCGCCTCGATCGCCCGCCTGCACGACCTCGGCCTCGCCGTCCTGATCATGGCAGGGCGGCCGACGCCCTCCGAGGTCGGCTTCATCGAGGCCGACGATCTCATGAGTCTGATCGCCGACGGCGCCGATGCCGTGATGCTCGACGATCCGGCCCTCGCCCTCGGCTTGCGCGACGGTCCGCGATCCGTCGCCGCGTCGAAGGGTCCCTGAGACCCTCACCGAACCGCTCCGGCGAGCACGCCGGGGTTCCTCTCCGACCCTCCGCCCCCCTGAGGAGACGCCTCAACATGCACCCGCTCGACTTCATCCTCGACCGCCGCCGCTTCCTCGCCGGCACGGCCATGGCCCCTCTCGCCCTCGCCGCTCTGCCGACGTCGGCCGAGGCCGCCGGCCGCCCGACCTTCACCGTCGCCGTCGCCGGGTTGCCGGCCACGCTGGAGCCGGCGCGCGAACTCTCCAACGTCGGCACCCGCGTCACCTATTCGATCTTCGACACGCTGATCCGGCGCGATTTCCTCGGCGCGGCGGACGGCGGCGGTTCGGGCTTGAAGCCCCATCTCGCCGTCGAATGGAAGCGCGTGAGCCCGAGCGAGCTGATCGTCCACCTGCGCAAGGGCGTGAAGTTCCACAACGGCGACGAACTGACGGCCGACGACGTCGCCTACACCTTCCGCGAGGGACGGCTGTGGGGCGCGAAGCCGCAGATCCCGGCCGGGCGCCCCTATTTCAGCGTCCTCGCCGGCTGTGATCCGATCGATCGCTACACCGTGCGGTTCCGCACCCGCGTGCCGGACGTGATACTCGAGCAGCGGCTCGCTTCGTGGTGCGCCTGGATCGTCAACAAGCGCGCCTATGAGGAGATGGGTTTCGACGCCTATTCCCGGCGGCCGATCGCCACCGGCCCCTATCGCGTGGTCTCCCACGCCCAGAACGACGCGACCGTGCTCGCCGCCTTCGACGATTATTTCCTCGGCAAACCGACCGCCGAGCGCGTGATCTTCAGGGCGGTGCCGGAGCTGGCGGCGCGCGTCGCCGGGCTCGTCGCCGGCGAATTCGATCTGATCACCAACATCCCGCCGGATCAGGTCGAGACGGTCGGCCGCTATCCCGACATCGACGTGCGCTCGGTGGTGCTCGCCAATTCTCACGCCCTGGTCTTCGACAACCGCGACCCGGTGCTCGCCGACAAGCGCATCCGCCAGGCCTTGGCCGCGGCGATCGACCGCAAGAAGCTCGTCGACACCCTGTGGCTCGGCAAGGCGGAGGTTCCCGCCAGCCACAACTATCCGGAATACGGCGACATGTATGTCGAGGGCCGCAAGATGGCCTATGATCCCGACCTTGCCCGCCGACTTCTGAAGGAAGCCGGCTACAAGGGTGAGCGCATCGTCTACCGCACCCAGGCGAACTACTACACCAACGCCCTCGAAGCGGCGCAGATCCTGATGGAGATGTGGAAGGCGGTCGGCATCACCGCCGACCTTCAGGTGGTGGAATCCTCCGACCAGATGCGCGGGCCGGGGGCTCAGATCTTCAACTGGTCGAACTCGACCCGCCTGCCCGACCCGCTCGGTGCGCTGTGGGTGGCCTGGGGCCCGGGCGGCGAGGTGCAGGCCGTCAAGATCTGGAGCGAGGCGTCGTCCGCCGCCTTCAACCGGCTGGGTAAGGCCCTCGAGGCGGAGACGGTGCCGGCGGAGCGCAAGAAGCTCTTCGTCGGGATGCTCGACGAATGGGAGAGCGAGGCGCCGGGCACCATCCTCTACCAGCCGTTCGAGGCCTATGCGATCCGCCGTTCGATCGCCTGGCGTCCGACCACCTTCTATTTCATGGATCTGCGGCCGGACAATCTCTCCTTCGGCGGTTGATCGGACGAACCGACCGCCGGTGGCAGATGCTTCCGGCGGTCCCTGCCCCTGCGCCCCTCGCGCCGACCGATCCTCAGGTCGTGCCACGGACCACGAGGCGCGGCGTCAGGACGATCCGCCGGACCGGGGCGTTCGGCTCGGCGATCCGCCGGTGCACCAGGGCGCGCAGATGGTCGATCCTCTCGGCGATCGGATTGGCGACCGTGGTCAGCGACACCGTCGCCCATCCGGCGACGCTGGTGTCGTCGAAGCCGACCACGGCGACCCGCTCGGGAACGGCGATGCCCGCCTCGCCGCGCAGGACGTCGAGGACGCCGAAGGCGATCGTGTCGTTGCCGCAGACGATCCCGTCGGGCAGCGCGCCGGCGGCGACGAGCTCGCGCATCCGCATCGCCGCCGCGTCGACCGTATAGCCGGTGTGACGGACCCAGACGGGTTCGAGCCCATGGGCGGCGAGGGCCGCTTCGAAGGCGGCGGCGCGCTGGGCGCCGGAGGGATTGTCGATCGGCCCGGAGAGGCAGGCGAGCCGTCGCCGGCCGCGAGCGATCAGATGGTCGACGGCGAGCCGGACGCCGAGCCGGGCGTCGGTGCCGACGGCGTCGAAACCGTCGAGGCCCTCGGCCGGGCCGGAGAGGACGATCGGCCCGAATCCGCGTCGATCGGGCAGCGCGAAGCGGTCGAGGCTGCCGGTCGCCACGACGGTGCAGGCGACCGGATATTCGGCGACCTCGAACAGCGCCTCGGAGAGGGCGCGCCGGTCGTCGACATGGACGTAGAGGATCTTGATGCCGTCCCGTTGCAGGGCGGGCAGCAGCCGGTCGATCAGTTCGGCGTAATAGAGATTACCGTTGGAGCCGCCGACGAAGGCGACGATCTCGGAGGCGCGCCGATTGAGCTGGCGGGCCATCGCGTTCGGCCGATAGCCGAGGTCCGCGGCGGCGGCGAGCACCTTGTCGCGCGTGCCCGGCGCGATTCGGGCGCCGGCCGTGAAGGCTCGCGACACCGCCACCCGCGACACCCCGGCCCGCGCGGCGACGTCCACCGCCGTCACGCGACGCGCGATCTGGTCGGATCCGATCTGGCCGGATCGATCAGGCTGCTCCGCCGTCTCCTCGTTCACCCTGCTCTCCCTGATCGGCGATCTGCGACCCGAACGACCGGACCGGGCGAACCCCTCGTCCCGCCCGATCGAGGCTCCGGCGCACCCCGCTCGGCCGCCCGATGCACCACGAGTGTACACGTGTTCACATGGATGTCATCACGGCTGGTCATCCTTCTCGTCGACAAATCGGAGGCGAAGATGGCGAGCGGTGGCGCCCGTGTGGAGATCGACGGACTGAGTGTCGGCTATGGCCGGACGCCGATCCTGGCCGGGCTCGATCTCGACATCGACCCGGGCTCCTTCGTCGCCCTGCTCGGTGCCTCGGGCTGCGGCAAGACCACGCTCCTCAAGGCGATCAGCGGTTTCCTGCCGGTCGCCGAGGGTCGCATCCGCATCGCCGGCGCCGACGTCACCGAGGCGCCGCCGGAGCGCCGGCCCTCGGCGATGGTCTTCCAGTCCTACGCGCTGTGGCCGCACATGAGCGTCGCCGCCAACGTCGGCTACGGATTGCGGCTGCGCCGGCTCGATCGGGCGGCGATCGCCCGGCGGGTCGACGAGGTGTTGGCGATGCTCGGGCTCTCCGACTTCGCCGACCCGCGG
>JAFHCF010000046.1:0-3561 GCA_048497495.1 Prosthecomicrobium sp. | reverse complement strand
GGAATACACCGGCGCCGCCGAACGTTCCCACGCGGACTCGGCCGGCGGAATACGCCTTCGGCTATTCCGCCCTACGCGCCCCTCCCCCGAACGCGAAACGGCGGAGCTTCCGCCCCGCCGCATGTCGTCTCATCCCTGGGGGCGTCCGGCTCACGCCACGACCGACTGCCACTGCCCCGATTCGATCTTCGAGGCGGCGATGACGGCCTGGGTTCGGCTCTCGACGCCGAGCTTCTGCAGGATGGCCGAGACGTGGGCCTTGACGGTCGCCTCCGAGACGCCGAGCTCGTAGGCGATCTGCTTGTTGAGCAGGCCTTCCGACAGCATCATCAGGACGCGGACCTGCTGAGGGGTGAGCGTCGACAGACGCTGCACCAGCTTGGCGGTCTCGTCGTTGGGGACGGCGGTCAGGTCGACGTCGGCGGGCGTCCAGACGTCGCCGGCCATCACCGTCGACAGCGCCTCGCGGATCGAGTCGGTGCCGAGCGACTTCGGCACGAAGCCGGCGGCGCCGAATTCCATGCAGCGGCGGATGGTGACGGGTTCCTCGTTGGCGGAGACCACGACGACCGGCACCGCCGGATACTGCGCCCGCAGGTACATCAGTCCGGAATAGCCGCGAACCCCGGGCATGTTCAGATCGAGCAGGACGAGATCGATCTCGTCGGCGTCCCCGAGGATCTTGGAGACCGCCTCGAGCGACCCCGCCTCGGAGATCGCCACGCCCTCGAACATGCCTTCCAGGGTCTGGCGCAAGGCGCCGCGAAACAACGGATGATCGTCGGCGATCACGAACCGATAACCCGGATTGGTTGCCAACCGCCTACCTCCCTAATTTTTTTCCCCAGCGATGAAACGACCGCCACACCGACCCGCCCTCGCGAGACGAACGTCCTCGAGGTGGATGAGCCGGCACAGCGTCCGCAGTCTCCGATCGATGGTTCGTCCATCCCGGTGACGCAGCGTCGCACGCTGATGTTCGAATTATCGATCCCATGACGCATTCACGCAAGAGTCATCGAGGCGGCAACAATCGATCAAGCACCCGAAATCACTGAAATTTCTCAATTCCCGCAACTTTCGCGCCGACGGAAGGCATCCCCCGTCATCCCTATTCCGGGAAGCGGCCCGGCGCCGGGACATCTTTTTTCGCGATCTCGACGCGCTAAGGTGATCTTCTCGTCGCGAACCCCTTCGAAAAGGTCGGACCCCTCCATGCGCCACACGTTCTTCCCCGAAATCGAGCCCCATCGGTCCGGCCGTCTGAAGGTCTCCGACCTCCACGAGATCCATTGGGAGGAGTGCGGCAATCCCGACGGCAAGCCGGTGATCTGCCTACACGGCGGACCCGGCGGCGGCGCGACGCCGACGATGCGGCGCCTGCACGACCCCGCCGCCTATCGCATCGTGCTGTTCGATCAGCGTGGGTGCGGGCGGTCGACCCCGCATGCGGAGCTCCGCGAGAACACCACCTGGGATCTCGTCGCCGACATCGAGGCCCTGCGCGAACACCTCGGCATCGCCCGTTGGCAGGTCTACGGCGGTTCCTGGGGCTCGACCCTGGCGCTGGCCTATGCCGAGACCCATCCCGAGCGGGTCAGCGAACTGGTGCTGCGCGGCATCTTCATGCTGCGGCGGCTGGAGCTGGCGTGGTTCTATCAGGAGGGGGCGAGCTTCATCTATCCGGACCTGTTCGAGGGCTATCGCGACTTCATCCCCGAGGCGGAGCGCGGCGACCTCATCGCCGCCTATCACCGGCGCCTGATCGGCGACGACGAGGCGACGCGGATCGAGGCGGCGCGGCACTGGGCGATGTGGGAGGGCGCGGCGCTGTCGCTCCTGCCCGATCCGGCGCGGGTCGCCGCCTTCGGCGATCCCCATTACGCCCTCGCCTTCGCCCGGATCGAATGCCACTACTTCATGAACGGCGGCTGGTTCGAGGTCGAGGACCAGTTGCTGCGCGATGCTCGTCGCCTGAAGGACATTCCGGCGGTGATCGTCCATGGCCGCTACGACATGTGCACGCCGATGGTCAACGCCTGGGATCTCAAGAAGGTCTGGCCGGAAGCCGATCTCAGGATCGTCGACGACGGCGGCCACGCGGTGACCGAGCCCGGATTGGTGTCGGAAATGGTGGCGGCGACCGAGCGCTTCAAGAACCGCCCGGCCTGACGCCTCGGACGCGGGCGTGAGCCTCGGCGTCTCGGACGCCGAGGTAGTGCAGCGTCAGCGACCGGCGATGGCCGGCGTCGCGGTGCTCCATCACATAGACCGCCTGCCAGGTGCCGAGGTCCATGCGGCCGGCGAGCACGGGGATGGCGAGCGACACGCCGGTCAGGGTCGTCTTGACGTGGGCCGGCATGTCGTCGTCGCCCTCGAGGTCGTGGCGCCAGTGGCGGCCGCGCGGCGCCAGTCGGTCGAGCGCGTCGACGAGATCGGGCAGCACCTCGGGCGAGGCGTTCTCCTGGATGGTGAGCGACGCCGAGGTGTGACGCAGGAAGAGGGTGAGGAGCCCCTCCTCGGCGCCGATCTCGGTGAGCCAACGGTCGATCACCGCCGTGACGTCGAGGAGGGCGCGCGGGCGGGTGACGACCTCGAGGCGGGTCGTCGCCTGGCCGAGGGCGGCGGGGTGGTCGGACTTCATCGGCGTCTCTCCTCGGACCGGGGCCGGCCGGACCGGCGGTCCGCCTCCTCCCTACACCGCGATGCGACAGGGCGCGACAGGGCGCGGACGGACCCTCGCCACCGTCTCGCCTCATTGAACCTTCACCACCCGTCGGCATAATTGCCCGCGCGAATCCGCCTCATCTCGGCCCCTCCCATTGAACCGAACGGTAGGGAGCGATAAGAGGGGGCCGGTTTCCAACGAATGATCCTTCCAGAACGGGAACGACGATGACCGTGACTGTCGCGAAATCCATGACCAAGACCGCACGCAAGCCGATCGGCGCGGCGATCGTCGCAGCCGCGGTCCTGGTGGCGATCGGCGGCGGCGCCGCGTCGGCTCAACAGGCCACGGCCTCCTCGGTGGACGAGTGGGTGAAGGTCTGCCACACCGACGAGAAGCAGAAGAAGGAATTCTGCAAGACCGCCTACGACCTCAGAAGCTCGGGCGGGCAGTTCCTCGTCTCGATGGCGGTGGTCGAAGCGTCCGGCGAGGCCCGCAAGGTGATCGAGTTGATCATGCCGACCGGGCTGCTGCTGCAGCCGGGCGTCAAGTTGCAGGTCGACCAGAACAAGGTCGAGGAAGGCAAATACGGGATGTGCGCCTCCGACGGCTGCATCGCCCAGTTGGTCTCCTCCGAGGCCCTGATCAATCAGATGAAGAAGGGCACCACCCTGACGGTGACCGCCCAGGGACAGGCCGCCAATCCGATCGAGTTCGCCTTCCCGCTCGCCACGTTCAAGGCCGCCAACGAAGGCAAGGCGATGGACGAGGCGGCGCTGAAGAAGCGGGTCGAGGCGATCGCCGCCGAGAACGCGCAGAAGCAGAAGAGCATCGAGGATCAGTTGCGCGAGCAGCAGCACAAGGCGCTGCAGCAGCCCTGATCGGTATCCACG
>JAFHCF010000045.1:0-13889 GCA_048497495.1 Prosthecomicrobium sp. | reverse complement strand
CGCTCCGCCGACGACGCCAGCACCTCCGGGTCGGTCTCGGCGCAGCCGGTGGGCGAGGCCGAGGCCGAGCGATGGAAGATCGCCAGCCGCTCGGCTTCGTCGAGATGGCCGACCAGCAGCCGACCGGAGGCGGTCCAGTTGAGCGGCACCCGGGTACCGACCCGCGACGTCACCTGGAAGTGCCCGACCCCTTCCGCCATTCCCAGCACCACCATGTGGTCGCCGTCGCGGCCGCAGATCTGCACCGTCTCGCCGACGACGTGGGACAACTCGTTCATCTCGTGGGTGGCGACGGTGAGGAAGTCGAGATTGCGGGCATAGCTCAGCCCATAGTGATAGAGCCGCGGCCCCAGCCACACCGCCCCCGAGGCGGTGCGGTCGAGCAGGCGCTTCTCCACCATGTCGTCGACCACCGCATAGACGGTGGAGAGCGGCGCGGCGCAGGCCTTGGCCAGTTCGTAGGAGGTCGCCGGCGTGCCGGTCTCCTGGAGATGGTCGAGGATCTGCAACATCCGGTCGATGCCGCTGACCCGCGAGGCCCTCGGCCGGGGCTCGGCGTCGTCGCGGCGCGTGCTCGGTTCGGTCAGGGTCATCGGGTCAATCCGGCCATGCGAGGATGCCCCGCTCCTGCCGCGCCAGGCGGGTCGCGAGACAGGAGACGAGCGGTTGGTTGCGTCCGCGCGCCGCCTCGAGTTCGGCGGCGAGGCGTTCGCCGACGAGAAATTCCTCGCCCTCGTGCAGATTGCAAGGGTCGAGATGGAAGAAGCCGTGCTCGACCTCGTGATCGCGCACGATCACCGGCGGGTCACCGGCCGCAAGCGCGTCGGCGAGATCCCAGGCCGAGATCCGCGCCTCGTTCGGGTCGACCCGCAACTTCAGGCGGTCGAGCGGATTGCCGGTCGGGTCGGGATCGATCGTCGCGGTGATGCCGGGGCGGCCGTCGAGGACGCCGAGCCAATGGTCGAGCGCCGCCCGCTCGCACCGCCTGACCGCGTCGTGATCGCGCCGGCCCCAGGCCTCGAGCGCCGCGACCGCGCCGAGGATGCTCTCCTTGCCGGTCTTCATGCCGCGCCCGATGCCGCGATTCTGCAGGTAGGCGGCGCGCACCAGCGCCTTCGATCCGGCGACCAGACCGGCGGTCGGACCGCCGAGGAACTTGTGGGCCGAATAGATCGCCACATCTGCGCCGGCGGCGAGGAAGCCGGTGAGGTCGTATTCCGAAGCCGCGTCGACGATCACCGGCACGCCCGCCGCGTGGGCGATCTCGATGAAGGTCGAAAGCGGCACCATGCCGTAGTGGGCGACGTGATGGGAGACGACATAGACCGCCGCCGCCGTGCGCTCGCCGATCGCCCCGGCGAGCTGGTAGCCGTGCGACGAGGTCGCCTGGCCGACCGTCACCAGGGTCGCGCCGGCGAGCCGGATCGACTGATCGATCGGCGCGCCGTAGTCGACCAGATGGCCGGTCAGCATCACCACCTCGTTCTTCAGGCCCCTCGTGTCGGGCAGCCGCTCGATCGCCGCGAGGTCGGAGCCGGTCATGGTGGCGGCGACGGCGAGCGTGATGCCGGCGGAGCAGGAGGCGGTGACGAAGCCGGCCTCCGCCCCGGTCGCCTTGGCGATCGCCCGGCTCGCCAGCCGGTGGAGGTCGCCCATCTCGACGAATTGCGGCAGCACGCCGGTCATCGCCGCGATGGCGTCCGGCCCGACGATCGAGGCGCCGAGCGACGTCATCGTGCCGGAGACGTTGATCACCGGACGCAGTCCGAGGCGGGTGCGGATGTCTTCGGGCATGGTTGTCAGCTCCTGGAGGTCGACCCGAGCTCGGGACGTTCCGACCGTCGGAACGTCCCGGGCGAAGGCAAGCCCGAACGGGCGTCGGCCGGTCAGGCCGGAATGCGCGGGAAATTCGGGCCTGACCGAATTTCCCGCGCAGAATATCAGTCGTCGACGGCGAAGATCGCCTCGATCTCCACGGTGATCTGGTTGGGCAGCGAGCCCAACCCCACCGCCGAGCGGGCGTGCCGCCCGGCCTCGCCGAACACCGCGACGAACAGGTTCGAACAGCCGTCGATCACTTCCGGGTGGCGCTCGAAGTCGGCCGTGGCGTTGACCATGCCGAGGAGCTTGACCACCCCGCGCACCCGGCCGAGATCGCCGAGCGCCGCCTTGGCCACGGCGAGCAGGTTCAGGCCCGTCAGTTCCGCGTCGGCGCGCGCCGTCTCCACCGAGACCTCGGCGCCGACCTTGCCGGTGCTGAGACGGCCGTGTCGGTCGAGCGGCCCCTGGCCCGACAGGAACAAGAGCCCGCCGTGGCGGACATGGGTGAGGAAATTGGCCACCGGCGCCGGCGGCGGCGGGAGGGTCAATCCGAGCGCCGCCAGGCGGGCTTCGGGGGTGGCCGGACTGTGGATGGTCATTCTCGGACTTTCATCTCGTCGGAGGAACGCGCGGTGTCGTCACCGACGCGCAGGCAGGCGACCGAGCGGCCGCCACCGAGGTCGCGCGTCGCCGGCACCTCGACCGCGCAAGGAGCGATCGCCTGCGGACAGCGGGTGCGGAAGACGCAGCCGGACGGTGGCGAGATCGGGCTCGGAATATCGCCGTGGAGCGGTACGTGGGTGCGGATGCGGGTCGGATCGGGCTGCGGCGCCGAGGCGAGCAGCGCCTTGGTGTAGGGGTGGAACGGCGAGGCCCGGAGCGCCCGGCTCGGCCCCTTCTCCATGACCCGCCCGAGATACATCACCACGATCTCGTCGCAGGCGTATTCGACCACCGAGAGATCGTGGGAAATGAACAGCATGGTCAGGTTCAAGCGCCGGCGCAGATCCTCGAGCAGGTTGAGCACCTGGGCCTGGACCGAGACGTCGAGGGCGGAGACCGGTTCGTCGGCGACGATGAAGTCGGGCTCGACGGCGAGCGCCCGGGCGATGCCGATGCGCTGGCGCTGACCGCCGGAGAATTCGTGCGGATAGCGCGTCGCGTGGTCGCTCGCCAGCCCGACGAGTTCGAGCAGTTCGGCGATGCGGTCGACGCGCACCCGCCCCTTGGCCAGACCGCGTGTGTCGAGCGCCTCGTCGATGATCGCGGCGATCGTCATGCGCGGATCGAGGCTCGAATAGGGATCCTGGAAGATGATCTGCAATCGCCGCCGCCATGCCCGCATGTCGCGCGCCGAGAGCGCGAAGACGTCGGTGCCGTCGAAGATCATGCGACCCGCCGTCGGCTCGATCAGCCGGAGCAGGGCGCGCCCGACCGTGGTCTTGCCCGAGCCGGACTCCCCCACCAGCCCGACGATGCGGCCGCGATCGATGCTGAGGTCGACATCCTCGACCGCATGGACGACCCGCCCACCGGAGAGATGGAAATGCTTGGTCAGACCCTCGATCTGCAGGAGCGGCGCGTGCGTCACGGCAGATCCCTCCGAATGCAGCGGCTGACGTGCCCCGGCGCCACCGGCACCAGTTGCGGCGAGCCTTGCGAACAGGCCGGCAACGCATGGGCGCAGCGCGGCGCGAAGGCGCAGCCCGGTGGCAACGCGGTGATCGACGGCACCGCGCCGGGGATCGCGGCGAGCGGCCGGCGGTTGCCGTCGGCGTCGATGTCGCGGACGACGTCGGGCGTCGAGGCGAGCAGCGCTCGGGTATAGGGGTGCGACGGCCGGGCGAAGAGATCGCCGACCGAGGCCTGTTCGACCACCCGGCCGGCATACATCACCACCACCTCATGGGCGATCTCGGCGACGACGCCGAGGTTGTGGGTGATGAACAGGACGCTCATGCCGAGTTCGCCCTGGAGCCGGCGCAGCAGCGCCAGGATCTGCGCCTGGATGGTGACGTCGAGGGCGGTGGTCGGTTCGTCGGCGATCAACAGGCTCGGCTTGCAGGCGAGCGCCATGGCGATCATCACCCGCTGGCGCATGCCGCCCGACATCTGGTGCGGATGGTCGTCGATCCGCGTCTCCGGCTCGGGGATCTCGACCAGTTGCAGGAGCTCGATCACCCGGGCGCGCAGGTCCCGGCGCGAGACCTTTTCGTGCAGCCAGATCATCTCGCCGATCTGGTCGCCGACCCGCATCAACGGGTTGAGACTGGTCATCGGCTCCTGGAAGATCATCGCGATCTCCGGCCCCCGGATGTGGCGGAAGCCGGCGTTGGAGAGCTGGGCGAGGTCGCGCGCCACGCCGTCGCGGTCGCGGTGGAGGATCCGTCCTCCGGCGATGCGCCCGGGCGGCGCGATCAGGCCCATGATCGACAGCGCCGTCACCGACTTGCCCGACCCGGACTCGCCCACCACCGCCACCGTGCGCCCGCGCGGCAGGGTGAAGGTCACCCCGTCGACCGCCTTGGCGACACCGCGCCGCGACGGGAAATGCGTCCTGAGATCGCTCACCGCCAGCACGACGCCCTCGGCGAGATCGGTCGGGAACGTCGGCGCCGGGGCGGAAGCCGTCATGTCAGCCACCCGCAGTTGGGACAGGCGGATCGGCCCTTGGGCCCTTCCGGCGGCACGTGGCGGTGCGCCTCGATCACGGCGGCCCCGATGATCGCCTTGCGCGGCTCGAACACCCGCGACAGCGTCGCCGGGAAGCCCTTGCTGTCGCGCACCGTCAGCGTCGCGTCGACCACGTCGAACAGGGTGAAGTCGGCCCGGGCGCCGGGGGTGAGGAACCCGTCGGTGGGCCGCCGAATCGCGGCGCGCGGACGGATCGTCGCCGCCTTCACCACCTCCTCCATCGGCATGCCGAGCGCCAGGAGCTTCGACAGGGTGGTGGCGAGATCCCACACCGCCCCGTCGAGCGACCAGGCGTGGAGATCGGTGGAGATGGTGGTGGGCATCAGTCCGCGGGCGATCGCCGCCTTCGCCACCTCGAACGAGAACGACGCGCCGCCGTGGCCGACGTCGAGCACGACGCCGCGTTGGCCCGCCTGTTCGACCAGCCGGTAGAGCGCCTCGTCCTCCAGGATCGAGCCGCCGACCTTGCCGTTGAAGCAATGGGTGACGATGTCGCCCGCGTCGAGCACTTCGAGAATGTCGTCGTAGAGCGGCGGCGGCTCGCCGACGTGGACCATCAACGGCAATTTGGCGATGCGGGCGAGCTTCTTGGCGAGCCGCACCGGCTCCATGCCCCAGGCGCCGGTGATGACGGCGCTGGCGCGGCACTTCAGCCCGACGATGCGGTCGCGATTGGCCTCGACCACGGCGATCGTGCGGTCGATGTCGATCGAGCGCATGTCGATCAACTCGCTGACCCGGTTGCAGGCGACGAGCCCGATCGAGCCGATGTTGAGGAAGGCGTAGATGGTCTCGCGCGCCGGCTCGATGATGAATTCGCGCAGTCCGTGGAAATTGGCCTCGCCGGCCGATCCGGCGTCGACCAGGGTGGTGACGCCGCGCGCAGCACCACATTGCTCCGGGCGGATCGACACGTCGGTGCCGCCCCACCAGACGTGGGTGTGGAGGTCGGTCCAGCCGGGCGACAGGAAGGCCCCGTTCGCCTCGACGATCCGGGTGCCGGGGCGGCCGTCGACGCCGAGATCGGGCCCGGCGTCGAGCACCCTTCCGTCGGCATCGATCAGAACGTCGATCCGTTCGGCCTTGTCGCGGAGATCGGTGAAGGCGATCGGCCGCGCGCCTCGGATCAGCACCAGGCCGGCGGCTGCCTTGTCGAAGAGGTCGTCGAGCATCAGGTCGTCCTCGCCAGTCGGGGGTCGAGAAGATCGCGCAGCGCGTCGCCCAGAACCTGGAGCGACATCACCGAGAGCACGATGGCGATACCGGGGAACCACATGATCCAGCCCGCCTGATCCATGAACTGGCGGCCCATGGCGATCATCGTGCCCCAGGTCGGGATGTCGGGCGAGACGCCGACGCCGAGGAAGGACAGGCCGGCTTCCGCCAAGATGGCGTTGGCGAAGATGAAGGTGCCCTGCACCATGATCGGCGAGGCGAGATTGCGCAGGATGTGGCGGGTCAGGATCACCGCCGTCGGCACGCCGAGCGCCTGCGCCGCCTCGACATAGGCGAGCTCGCGGATCACCAGCGTCGAGGCGCGCACCACGCGGGCGGCGCGCGGCGCGTAGACGATGCCGAGCGCCAGGACCACGTTGAAGGCGGAAGGCCCGAGCGCCGCGACGAGAGCGATGGCGAGCAGGATGTCGGGAAAGGCCATCATCGCGTCGATCAGCCGCGACAGCGGTCCGTCGAGGCGGCGGAAATAGCCGGCCATCAACCCCAGCGTCACGCCGATCAGGGCGGAGATCACCACCACCGCGCCGCCCACCGCGAGTGAGATCCGCCCGGCCCAGATGGTGCGCGACAGCACGTCGCGACCGAACTCGTCGGTGCCGAACGGATGCAGCGCCGACGGCGACTGCAGCCGGTTGGCGATCGACAGTTTCGACGGCACGTAGGGAGCGAGGAAATCGGCGCCCGCCGCCAGCACGACGACGGCGATCAGCACGATCAGCGCGCCCACCGCCGGCGGCCGCCGCAACAGCCCGCGCCACACGCTTTCTTCTCCGATAGGGGAAGCAACCGCCGCCATCAGTACCTCACGCGTGGGTCGACCACGAGATAGAGCATGTCGATGATGAAGTTGATCAGCACATAGAGGCCGGCGACCACCAGAAGCGTGCCCTGGATCACCGGATAGTCGCGCCGCAGCACCGCCGAGACCACCAGCGAGCCGACGCCGGGCAGGCCGAACACCGTCTCGGTGACGATCGCCCCGGAGATCAGCAGCGCCGCCGTCAGGCCGATCACGGTGAGGATCGGGATCAGCGCGTTCTTGAAGGCGTGCACCAGCACCACCCGCGCCTCGCTCATGCCCTTGGCCCTGGCGGTGCGGACATAGTCGTCGCCGAGTACGTCGAGCATGCTGGCGCGGGTGAAGCGGGCGATCAGCGCCGACGACACGATGCCGAGCGCCGAGGCCGGCAGCACCAGGTGGTTCAGTCGCTCGCCCAGGCTCGCCCCCGGCCCGCCGTAGCCCGACGGCTGGAACCAGCCGAGCTTGACCGCGAAGAACTGCATCAGGACGAGCCCGAGCCAGAAGCTCGGGATCGAGGCGGCGAACATCGCCACCGTGGTGGTGACCTGGTCGAACACCGAGCCCCGGCGATAGGCCGAGAGGATCCCCACCGGCAGCGCGATGGCGCAGGCGATGAGGATCGAGAACAGGGTCAGGAAGAAGGTCGGCTCGGCCCGTTCCCACAAGGCCTGGGTGACGGGTCGAGCCAGGAAGATCGATTGCCCGAGATCGCCGTGCAGGAGACCGAGGACATAGCGCCCGTATTGCACCGGCAACGACTGATCGAGGCCGAGGCGGGCGCGCAGCGACGCCACGTCCGCCGCCGTGGCGTCGGGGCCGAGCATCATCGCCGCCGGATCGCCGGGAGCGACCCGGACGATGACGAAGACGATGGTCACGACGATCGCCATGACCAACGCCATCTCCAGGAAGCGGCGGACGAGGACGCGGATCACGAGATCACTTCTCCAGCCAGGCGTTCCAGAAATAGGGCCACGGCGCCGAGGCGACACCCTCGAGCTTGGGACCCTTGGCGGCGAGCGCGTTGAAGTTGCCGACCTTGTAGGCGGCCGCCTCGGCGTAGATCACCTTCTGCACCTCGGCCCACAGCTTCACCCGCTCGGCCTGATCCGTCGCGGTGTTGAAGGCACCGATCGCCGCCGTCTTGGCCGGGCTCGTCCACCAGCCGGGGGCGGCGTCGGACATGAAGCCGATCAGCGCCGGCTCGGGCAGGAACGGGCTGTGGGTGATGTAGATGTCCCACAAGGCCGGATCGGCGCGCCGCTGCACCAGGGTCGCCCATTCGACCACGTCGAGCTGCACCTTGAAGCCGGCGGCCTTCAGATATTCCTGGGCGACCAGGGCCATCTTGTAGTGGAACTCGTACTGGCGCGAGGTCAGGACGCGGATCGGCTTGGAGCCGTCGTAGCCGGCCTTCTTGACCAGCGCGGCCGCCGCCGCCGTGTCACCCTGCGGCTTGTAGGCGTCGGTGCCGGCCTGCGACGACCAGATGTACTCCTTCGGGTACATCGATCCCTCGACCGAGAAGAACTCCTTCGACCCGAAGGCCGCGGTCATCATGTCCTCGGGCGCCAGCGCCGCCTGCACCGCCTTGCGCAAGCCGAGATCGGTGAACAGCCCCTGCTTGGTGTTCATCACGAACATCGGCCAGCCGAAGGGCTTCAGCATCATCGGCACGTCCTTGCCCGACTTGACGCGGGCATAGGACTCGATCGGCAGGCTGTCGACATAGGCGAACTGGCCGGCGACCGCGCCCTCGACGCGGGTGTTGGCGTCGGGAACCGGCACGAAGCGGATCTCGTCGAGATACTGCTTGCGGGCGCCGCCGTAGCCGTCCGGATCACCGGCGCGGCTCGCATAGCCGGGATAGCGGATGAGCTGGATGTACTGGTCGGGCTTGCGCTCCTTGAGCATGTAGGGACCGGTGCCGACGAACTTGGTCAGCGTGTCCTCGTTGTTGGCGGCGGGAATGACGATCGCCGCCGAATTGTTGAAGGCGAGGAAGGCGGCGAGCGGCGCGTAGGGCGCCTTCAGCGAGACCTTCACGGCGAGATCGCCGTCCGCCTCGATCGACACCACGTTGGGGGCCACCTGCTTGCCGCGCGAGCCGATCTTGAGCCAGCGCTGGAGCGAGGCGACCACGTCCTTCGAGGTCATCGCCGAGCCGTCGTGGAAGGTGACGCCCGGGCGCAACTTGATCGTGTAGACCTTGCCGTCGGCCGAGACCTCCGGCATGGCGGCCGCGAGCAGCGGCGTCACCGCCCAGTTCTTGTCGAAGGTGTAGAGCGTCTCGAACATGTGCTGGGAGATGATGCCGACCAGGTCGGCGGTCGAGGAGACGGGATCGAGCGTCGGCGGTTCGCCGATCGTCGCCACGTCGATGACGCCACCACGCACGGGAGCGGCGAATGCCGGCCCTCCGAGAAAGCCCAGGGCGACGGCGGTAGAGAGGAGAATTCGAACCGAGTTCTTCATTTTCGACCCCCTTGCGCATACTCCATAACTACGGAATATGATCTGTTATTATGTGATATGCTCTCACCCACGTCTCGACCTGTCAACGCGCCGCGCTCGTCGAAATGCATGCCGCCCGATCGTCATCTGGAATTCGAGGATCGCGCGCCGGCGCGCTCGTCTCTCGCCCGATGCGGACCGCGCGTGAGCCCGCCGGCCTCTCGCCCGAGGGGGGCGCTCAGTCCACCCGACAGGTGTGGTCGAGGAGTTCCTCGGTGTGGCCGCCGCCGTCGTCGTTCTCGCCGAAGGTGACGGCGAGGACGAAGATCGGATTGTCCGCGGTGCCGAGACCGGTGCCGATCACCGCGATCGACAGATCGGCGAAGGCCGCCTCCGGCGGCTTCAACTCCCGCGCCACCAGACGCTCGAGCGTCTCCCGCTTCAGGCTCGCCATGTCGATCCGCCGCATCAGGTAGGTCGCGGCCCAAGGCGCCGGGTCCTCCTTGGTCCAGTCGACGCCGATCTCGGCCATCCGCGCGGCGAGTAGCCGGCGAACCTGTGGCGCCAGGCAGTCGATGTGGATGTGGTAGTGCCACTGGGTCCGGCTCGATCGCGAATTGACCGCCAGCCCGATCTCGTCGTCCCGCAGCCGCCGACCGGCGAGCCCGTCGACGAGATGGCGCTTGTCCCAGGCCACCGACCACAGCTCCCGGGTATCCTCCCGCCGCATCGCCGGATCCTCGATTCCCGTGTGATGCGTCAGCGGGACGACCAGGATCTGGCTTCCGTCGAAGGGCGCGTGGAGCACCGCGTAACCGCCTTCCCTCGACACCTCGAGACAGGGCAAGGGAAGCCCGGTCCAACGCATCATCGGGTGGCACATCTCGTCGACCACGTGCCACAGGCCGAGGGTGCCGCGCCCGTCGATCAGCAGCCGATCGACGAGAACGCCTGCGGTGACGACGCCCGTCGCCAGAAGAACGACGACGAGGCGCAGCATCGTCGATCGGCGTCGTCGCGGCGGAACGGATGAACGGGCATCGGTCGTCATCGACGCGGATCCTGGCGCGGAGGAGCGGCAACGGCTCGCCGACGCCTCTCCATGATCCACGATCATGAAGGAATATCCACCGGTCGCGCGCCGCTCCCGAGCCCGAGGACGAAGTGCCACGCCGAAAGGCGGTGATCGGGCCCGCCGATCCTCCGCACTCTCACCAAGAGCGTGGTCGCCGCCCGGTGGTGTAGATTGCCGCGCCGGCGAAATCCCGCCACGGCGGACGACGAGGTATCCGGACATGAACGCGATGGGCCGGCTGCACGATCTGGTGGCGCGGAGCGAGGGCTGGCTCACCGGCCGGATCATCCACTACGCCAAGAAGCGCGGCTACACCCCCTTCACCTCGACCCTCGAAGAGGCCTGGCGCGCCTCGATCCAGGGGCTTTCGGGCCCGCTCCTCGCCGCCCTGGCGGAGGGGCGCGCCTGCACCGCGGTCAACGCCGAGGCCGACTACGCCCGCGACCCCATCGCCTACTACGGCATCGAGGCGGCGCGCCGCCACCGCAGCCGCGGCATCACCCTGGGGCTCTTCCTCGGTCTGATGAAGAGCTATCGCCGCGCCTATCTCGACCTCGTCGCCTCCGCCACCGGCGACGAGGTCGAGCGCGCCGCCTGGGAGGAGGTCGTCGACAACTTCTTCGACCGCATGGAGGTGGGCTTCTGCGAGGAATGGGCCGGCAAGCCCGCCGACGAACAGATGGAGCAGCTCAGGGCCCAGACCCGCCTCGTCACCAACGAGAAGAACAAATATCTGACGATCTTCGAAAGTCTCGACGACCCGGTGATCCTGGT
Organism: Prosthecomicrobium sp.; assembly: GCA_048497495.1. Lineage (GTDB taxonomy): Bacteria > Pseudomonadota > Alphaproteobacteria > Rhizobiales > Ancalomicrobiaceae > JAFHCF01. The sequence goes on along the minus strand of JAFHCF010000045.1, from coordinate 3,033 downwards.
CGCGGCGAACGGCGCGGTCGAGAACATGAACCATGCCGCCGCCACCCTCTTCGCCACCGCCGAGGCGCCCGGCGCGAGCTATTACGGCGGCGAGCACCTCGACCTCTCCGCCGTCCTCGGTTTCGACGCCGCCGCCGAGCGCGCTCTGATCGGCGAACGCCAGCTCGACACCAAGCTCGGCCGACGCTGGTTCGACATCCGCACCCAGCCCATGCTCGACGTCTCCGAGAAATATCTCGGAACCGTCGTCATCCTGGTCGACGTCACCGAATACCGGAAGGCCAAGGAGGACGCCGAGGCCGCCAACCGCGCCAAGTCGACCTTCCTCGCCACCATGAGCCACGAGATCCGCACTCCGATCCACGGCATCCTCGGCGTCGCCGAACTGCTGCGCCAGAGCCCGCTCGACCCGCAGACCCACGAGCGCATCGACGCCATCGCCAGATCCGGCGAGATGCTGTCGTCGGTGGTCGCCGACATTCTCGACTATTCCAAGATCGAGGCCGGCATCCTCGACCTCGAGACCGTCGAGTTCTCGGTCGCCGCCGTGGTCGACGACGTCCTCGGCCTGATGCGCCCGCTGGCCCGGCGCAAGCCCGACCTCGACCTCGCCGTCGTCCTGCCGGAATTGCCGACGGTGGTCGGCGACCCCGGCAAGCTCCGGCAGATCCTCCTCAACCTCGTCGGCAACGCGGTGAAGTTCACCCACGCCGGCTCGGTCACCCTGTCGGTCGAGGAGATCGCGGGGCCCGGCGACGAGTGGGCGTTGCGCTTCATCGTCGCCGACACCGGCATCGGCATCTCGCCCGACCGCCGCGCCGCGATCTTCGAGCCCTTCACCCAGTCCGACGGATCGGTCGCCCGCCGCTACGGCGGCACCGGCCTCGGCCTCGCCATCTGCCGCCGACTGGTCGATCGCTTCGGCGGCCGGATGGGCGTCGAGAGCCGCGAGGGCGAGGGCAGCCGGTTCTGCTTCACCGTGCCGTTCGGACGCGGCGCCGGCCTTTCCCGACCCGAAACCGTCGACACCCGAGACCCGGTCACCAGACCGGCGCGGGCCCTCGACATCCTGGTGGTCGAGGACAACGAGGTCAACGCGCTCGTCGCCCGAGGTCTCCTGGAGCGCGCCGGGCACCGGGTCCATATCGTCACCGGCGGGCGGGCGGCCGTCACACAAGCCGAGACCTTCACCTTCGACCTGGTGCTGATGGACCTGCGCCTGCCCGACCTCGACGGGGTCGAGACCACGCGGCTGATCCGCGCCCTGCCCGACCCGAGAAAGGCCGCGGTGCCGATCGTCGCCCTCTCCGCCCAGGTGTTGCGCGACGACATCCAGGCCTGCCTCGACGCCGGCATGAACGACTTTCTCGGCAAGCCCTTCCGCGCCGATCGCCTGGAGGCGATGCTGCGGCGGGTGGTCGAGGTGTCGTCGCCCAACGCCCCGCATAGCGCCGCGCCGCCGCCCGCTCGCCCGCGCGGCGAGTTCGTCGACGAGACCGTCCTCGCCGCCCATGTCGAGGCTCTCGGCTTCGACCACGCGGCGCGGATCCTCGCCCCCTGGCGCGCCAGCGTCGCCTCGATCCCGCGCGCCCTCACCGACGCCGCCGCGCGCGGCGACCGGCGCGAGGTCGCCGGGATCGCCCATCGACTGAAGAGTTCCTCCCAGCACGTCGGCCTCGGCCGGCTGTCGGCCCGCGCCGCGTCGACCGAGGCCGCGATGCGCGCCGACGAAGAGGATCTCACCGCCGCCGCCGGCGATCTGCGCGCCGCCCTGGAAGAGGCGGCCCCGGCGCTCGACGCCACCTGGACGAGGATCGAACGGGCTCAACCGGCGAAGACGTAGCCGATGCCGTGGACCGTGATGATCAGGCGCGGGTTCGCCGGGTCGTGCTCGATCTTGCGGCGCAATCGGCCGACCAGCACGTCGACGGTGCGGTCGAGCGGATCGCGGTCGCGGCGGCTGACGTGATCGATCAGGGCGTCGCGGGTGAAGATGCGGCCCCGGTGGGAGACCAGCGTGGCGAGCAGTTCGAACTCGGCGCGGGTCAACCGCACCTCCTCGCCCGCCTCCGTCCGCAGGCTCCAGTGCGGAATGTCGAGAACGAAGCCGGCGAAGTATTTCCGCGATTCGTCCCCTCGCACCAGCCGCGCCGCCGCCACCCGCCGCGCCAGATTCTTGGTGCGCGGCAGCAGTTCGCGCATGTTGTAGGGCTTGGTGACGTAGTCGTCGGCGCCCAGTTCCAACGCCACGATGCGGTCGACGTCGTCGTCGCGGCCGGTCACCATGATGACCCCGACCTCCGACTGGCGGCGCAGCTCGCGCAGCAGCGTCAGCCCGTCCTCGCCCGGCAGATTGATGTCGAGCATCACAACCGACACGTCGCCGGCGGCGAAGACGCGGCGCATGGCCTCGCCGTTCTCCGCTTCCGAGACCCGGTGGTTCTCCTTGCGCAGATAGGCGGCGAGCGTCTGGCGGCCGACGGGATCGTCCTCGACCACGAGGATGTGGTGCATCTTCGTCATGGGTTCCATTGAACGCCCCGGTTCGCCGCCTGTCGAGCGCCCGCAAGGCGCGTTCACACCGGTTTACAATTCTCTACATCCGCTTCACGAGCGAGCGTAACCCGGTTCACAGCCCCGACCCATCCTCGCCTTCGAAAACCAACGGACGAGAGGGCGACCCCCGTGTGGACGAGACTCGAAATGGGAAGCGGCACCCGGGCGTTGGCGCTCGTCGGCGTCGTCGGCGTGGCGATCGGAGTCATCGGCTGGGGCGGCTTCAACACCGCGATGGAGATGACCAACAGCCTCGAGTTCTGCATCTCGTGTCACGAGATGCGGTCGACCGTCTACGAGGAATACAAGAAGACGATCCACTACTCGAACCCGTCGGGCGTCCGCGCCATCTGCTCCGACTGCCACGTGCCGAAGGACTGGACCCACAAGATCATCCGCAAGGCCCAGGCCTCGGGCGAGTTGTGGGGCAAGCTCACCGGCTCGATCTCGACGCCGGAGAAGTTCGAGGCCAAGCGG
>JAFHCF010000044.1:0-3908 GCA_048497495.1 Prosthecomicrobium sp. | reverse complement strand
GGTCCGGCACGCCCGGGCCGGCCGTCGTCGTTCCGATGGCCCCATCGCATCCGTCGCTTCGTCGGGCTCGCGACATGTCGCAAATCCCCCCTTTGTCGGATTCCTCACATCCGAACGATCTGAAAAATCGTTTATAATCAAATATTTAATGTTTGGCACGGGGCTTGCGAAACCCATCTCGACGATCTCGAGCAAGAGGGTTTTGCCATGATCCAGCTCACCGACAGTGCCGTCAACGCGGTCAAGACCGCGCTCTCCCGCGCCACCCAGCCGGCCGAGGGCCTGCGCATCATGGTCGAGGCGGGCGGCTGCGCCGGCTTCAAATACATGATGGGTCTCGAGGGCACCGCCCGCGACGGCGACGCCGTCATCGACCAGGGCGGCGTCAAGCTCTTCGTCGACGCCAATTCGCAGGCCCTGGTCTCGGGCATGACCGTCGACTTCGTCACCGGGCTCGAAAGCTCCGGCTTCGTCTTCGAGAACCCGAACGCTTCGTCGAAGTGTTCGTGCGGCAAATCCTTCGGTTGACCGACGAGCGTAGGAGCACGGGCCCATGTGGGACTACACGGACAAGGTCAAGGACTACTTCTTCAATCCGGTCAACGCCGGGGTGCTGGAACATGCCAACGCGGTCGGCGAGGTCGGCGCCATCTCCTGCGGCGACGCGCTGAAGCTGATGATGCGGGTCAATCCCGAGACGGAAGTGATCGAGGCGGCGAAGTTCCAGACCTTCGGCTGCGGCTCGGCCATCGCCTCGTCGTCGGCGCTGACCGAGATCGTCCTCGGCAAGACGCTCGAGGACGCGCTGAAGATCTCCAACCAGGACATCGCCGATTTCCTCGGCGGGCTGCCGCCGGAGAAGATGCACTGCTCGGTGATGGGCTACGAGGCGCTCCAGGCGGCGGTCGCCGACTATCGCGGCGTCGAGTGGTCGGACGACCACGAGGAGGGCGCGCTGGTCTGCAAGTGCTTCGGTGTCGACGAGGGCATGATCGAGCGGGCGGTGAAGGCCAACAAGCTGACCACGCCCGAGCAGATCACCCACTACACCAAGGCCGGCGGCGGTTGCCTGACCTGCTTCGAGGGGATCGAGGCGGTGCTCGCCCGGGTCAACGAGGAGATGGTGACGGAAGGCCTGATCTCCTTCGACGAGGCCTATCGCATCGGCGCGATGGACGCGCGCACGCTGAAGCAGAAGACCCGGCCGGCGCCGCCTTCCACCGTCGAACCCAGGCCGATCATCGCGCTCGCCGACCTCGAGCGGGCGGCGGCCGGCACGGTGGTGCTCGAAAAGCCGGTCGAGGCGCCCGCCGCCACGGCTCCGGCGCGGCTCACCAACCTGCAGAAGATGAAGCTGATCGAGCAGACGCTGGAGGAGATCCGGCCCTACCTCAAACTCGACGGTGGCGACTGCGAGCTGATCGACGTCGACGGCAACAACGTCGTCGTCAAGCTCTCCGGCGCCTGCGTCGGCTGCCAGCAATCCTCGATGACCATCAACGGCGTCCAGGAGAAGCTGGTCGCCGCGACCGGCCTGCCGCTGCGGGTCATCCCGGTGAAGTGAGGGGTGCTCTTGTCGGAGTGGAGGTGGTGCCGCCGAGCCCCCCCTCCCTGTCCCTCCCCCTCCAAGGGGGAGGGGACGCCAAAGGTGAGGACCTTCGAACAGCGGTAGCGGTGCGGATGCAGGGCATTCGGCGCCGCAACTTTCGGAGTGAGCCGACGCGCCGATGAGGTGAAGATCCTCTCCCCAGCGTCCTCTCCCCCCTGGAGGGGGAGAGACAGAGAGGGGGGGCAGGGCGCCAGCAGAAACCACGGCGAACACTCGCCGATCAGACCAACACCCGAGGGCCGGTCCCCGTCGTGGATCGCCCGACCTGCGACAGACTCTCGAGGAGATCATCCGATGACCGTCACCCCCGTCTATCTCGACAACAACGCCACCACGCGCTGCGACGAGGCGGTGGTCGAGGCGATGCTGCCGTTCTTCACCGAGCAGTTCGGCAATCCCTCGTCGATGCATGCCTTCGGCGCCTCGGTCGGCGGCGCGGTCAAGACCGCGCGGGCCCAGCTCCAGACGCTGCTCGGCGCCGAGTTCGATCACGAGATCGTCTTCACCGCCGGCGGCACCGAGAGCGACAACATGGCGATCCTCTCGGCGCTCGAGATCAACCCGGAGCGCGACGAGATCATCACCAGCGCCGTCGAGCATCCGGCGGTGCTGTCGCTGTGCGGCCATCTCGAGAAGACCCGCGGCGTCAAGGTCCACGTCATTCCGGTCGATGGGCGCGGCCTCCTCGACATCGCCGCCTATCGCGCCGCGCTCAGTGAGAAGACCGCGATCGTCTCGATCATGTGGGCCAACAACGAGACCGGCACGATCTTCCCGGTCGTCGAACTCGCGGAGCTCGCTAAGCAAGTCGGCGCGCTGTTCCACACCGACGCGGTGCAGGCGGTCGGCAAGGTGCCGATCGATCTCAAGTCGACGGTGATCGACATGCTGTCGCTCTCCGGCCACAAGCTGCACGGCCCCAAGGGCATCGGCGCGCTCTACGTCCGGCGCGGCACCAAGTTCCGCTCCCTGATCAAGGGCGGCCACCAGGAACGCGGCCGGCGCGCCGGCACCGAGAACACGCCCGGCATCGTCGGCCTCGGCAAGGCGGCCGAACTCGCCGGCCTCCACATGGCGGACGAGCAGACCCGGGTCGCGGGCCTTCGCGATCGGCTGGAGAAGGGGCTGTTGCAGCGCGTTCCCAACTGTTTCGTCACCGGCAATCCGGCGGAGCGCCTGCCCAACACCGCCAACATCGCCTTCGAATACGTCGAGGGCGAGGGCATCCTGCTCCTGATGAACCGCGAGGGCATCGCCGCCTCGTCGGGCTCGGCCTGCACCTCGGGCAGCCTCGAGCCGTCCCATGTGCTGCGCGCCATGAGCATCCCCTACACGGCGGCTCACGGCGCCATCCGCTTCTCCTTCTCCCGCGACAACACCGACGCCGACGTCGACCGGGTGCTCGAGGTGATGCCGGGGATCATCGACAAGCTCCGGGCTCTGTCGCCGTTCTGGGCCGGAGCCGACAAGGCGCCGGCGACCTTCAACCCGGTCTATGCGTGACCCGAGGTTCGGTGGCGGCGATGGCGCGGGTCTTCCTCAACGACACCACCCTTCGCGACGGCGAGCAGGCGCCGGGCGTCGCCTTCTCGACGCCCGAGAAGGTCGAGATCGCCGAGGCACTGGCCCGGGCCGGCGTATCGGAGATCGAGGCCGGCACGCCGGCGATGGGGGCGGACGAGATCGAGGCGATCCGGGCGATCGTCGCGGCCGATCTGCCGCTCGACGTGATGGCCTGGTGCCGGATGACCGATTCCGACCTCGAGGCGGCGCGGGCCTGCGGCGTCTCCATGGTCAATCTGTCGATCCCCGCCTCCGACGTGCAGCTCTCCGCCAAGCTCGGCATCGACCGGGCCGAGGCGCTCGTCCGCATCGGTCGGATCGTTCCCGAGGCGCTCGACATGGGGTTGCGGGTGGCGATCGGCTGCGAGGACGCGTCGCGCGCCGATCTCGATCATTTGGCCCGGGTCATCGAGACCGTCGAGCGGCTCGGCGCCTTCCGGGTGCGGCTCGCCGACACGGTCGGGGTGCTCGATCCCTTCGCCACCCACGATCTGGTGGCGCGTCTGGTGGCGGGAACCGACCTGGCGCTGGAGATCCACACCCACGACGACCTCGGGCTCGCCACCGCCAACGCGCTCGCCGCGGTGCGCGCCGGGGCGCGTCACGTCTCGGTCACCGTCGGTGGCATCGGCGAGCGGGCCGGCAACGCGGCGCTCGAGGAGATGGCGCTCGCCTGCGCCCGGCTCGGCCATCCGACCGGCATCGACATGGGCCAGCTCTGCGATCTCGCCACCGT
>JAFHCF010000043.1:0-4416 GCA_048497495.1 Prosthecomicrobium sp. | reverse complement strand
GCGCCGGCTTGGGCGCCGGCCGGGCCTCGTCCCGCGCCGACGTGTCGACGGCCGGCGCCGGGTTCGTCGCCGCCGCAGCGGGAGCCGCCGGGGGCGCGGCGGGGGTCGCGGCGGCAGGCGCCGACGGCTTGGGACGGGTCTGCGCGGCGGAAGGTTGCATCGATGCCACAATGATGATCATCGCGAGCATCGTCGCCGTTTTCGCAAGGACAGGATGCGACGAAGATGCAATCATGACGTGCCGTCGGTTGTGGAGCTCACGCGAGCGAACCGCAGGATTCGCGGCTGCCGGCCGACATTAGGCGAGGCGAGAGACGGGAGAAAGGACCATTCTCCGGGATCAGCAGGCCGAGACACTTCCCTCGACCCCGGTCGTGGCCTCCGCCGCGCGGGGATCCGCGTTCGCCGGACCCGACGAAGGCGTGGCGCCCGCCGGAGCGTGGGCGCTCGAGGAGCGAAAGTGGCGGCGCATCGCCGATCGTCTCGCGGTGCCCTTCCTCGTTCGCATCGACGAGACGCCCGTCGCCGCCGACGTCGCGCCGCCCGATCCGGAGGTCTTCGCCCGCGTCGATCGGTTGCTCCTCGGCGAGGGCGACGAGTCGGTGCTGGTGGCGGCGCCGGCGCCGGCCGTTCTCGACTCGGCCGCCGATTTCCTGCGCCGCCATCCCGATCTTTCCCGCCGCGTGGCGGTGGCGACACCGCGCGAGATCCGCCGCGCCCTGATCGCGCGCTTCTCGAACGCGCTGGCTCGCAGGGCGGTGCGCGTCATCCTCGACCGCGATCCCCGGCAGTCGGCGGCCCACGCCACCGGCCTCCGCCAGACCGTGTTGATCGCGGTGGCGATCGTCGGCTGGGCCGCCGCCGTGCTCGATCTGTCCCATGTCGCCCTCGCCGGATGGAGCGTGCTCTTCCTCGGTCTCGGCCTGTTGCGCGCCCACATCGCCGACGCGGTGCCCGAGATCGAGCACCATCCGCCCGTCGCCGAGGCCGAGCTGCCGCGCTTCGCCGTGTTGGTGCCGCTGCATCGCGAGGCGGCGGTGGTCGACGATCTCGTCGCGGCCCTCGCCCGTCTCGACTATCCCGCCGATCGGCTCGACCTGCGCCTGGTGGTGGAGGCCGACGACGCCGAGACCCGCGCCGCCGTCGCCCGCGCCGTCGCCGGCACGCCGATCGAGATGATCGACGTGCCGGTGGTTCTGCCGCGCACCAAGCCCAAGGCGCTGAATTTCGCGCTCGCCACCGTCGACGCGCCCTTCGTCTCCGTCTTCGACGCCGAGGACCGCCCCGATCCCGATCAGTTGCGCCGCGCCGCCGCCGCCTTCCGGGCCGGGGGCGACGACCTCGCCGTGGTCCAGGCGGCGTTGGAGATCGACCACGCCGACGTCGCCCGGCCGTGGTTGGTGCGCCAGTTCGAGATCGAATACGCCATGCTCTTCCACGGCCTCCTGCCGTGGTTGGCCCGCCATCGCCTGTTCCTGCCGCTCGGCGGCACCTCGAACCATTTCCGCCGGAAAGCCCTCGAGGAGATCGGCGGCTGGGATCCCCACAACGTCACCGAGGACGCCGACATCGCCGTGCGTCTGATCCGCCGCGGTTGGCGGGCCGACGTCGTCGCCTCCTCGACGCTGGAGGAGGCGCCGCTCGACCTGCGACGCTGGCGGGCTCAACGGGTGCGCTGGCTGAAGGGCTGGATGCAGACCTGGCTGGTCCACATGCGCCGGCCCTGGAGCTTCCACCGCGAGACAGAGGCGCTGGCGGCCGCCTCGTTTCATCTGGTGCTCGCCGGCCAACTCGTCTCGGTCCTGGTCTTCGCCCCGAGCCTCGCGCTCTTCCTGGCGAAGGTGTTCGGACTGCTGCCGCTGTTCGACGATCGCGATTTCCTCGACGATCTGATTCTGGTGGTGAGCCTCCTGGGCTTCACCTCCGGCATCGCCGGCTCGCTGATGCTGGCGCGCCGGGTCGGCGATCGCGGCAGCGAATTGCGCCGCCGGCGGCCGTTTCGCCTGTTCGATCTGGCGACCATGCCGATCTACTGGTGCCTGATCTCCTTCGCCGCCTACCGGGCGCTCGGCGAACTGGTGACGGCGCCCCACAGGTGGAACAAGACCGACCACGGCCTCGCCGACCGCGCCTCCACCGCCGGGAGATCGCCGCCCGCCGTCGCCGACGACGACCGAACCTCTTGCGCGGCGCCCGTCGGCGAGGCTATGGATGTGCCGGCCCGAGCGGGCGTAGTTCAGAGGTAGAACGTCAGCTTCCCAAGCTGAATGTCGTGGGTTCGATTCCCATCGCCCGCTCCAGCCCATCCCGCCTCGTCGAATGGCTCTTCCGATCTTCCCGGATCGACGCGGGCTCGACCGCCTCGCGCCGCGTTATCGCTTGTTCGGGAAGACCCGGAAGGTGTTGCGGTTGGTGAATTCGGCGACCTTCATCTTCTCCAGCCGGCGCAGGCTGCGGGAGATCGATTCCGGCGAGGTGCCGACCAGCGCCGCGAGATCGCGTTTCATCAAGGGGGTGTTCACCTCGACCGCGTCCTCGTCCGCCTCCGGCGACCCGGCGAGATTGAACAGCGTCCAGTAGAGCCGGTCCGGCACGTCGAGGGTCGACAGGCGGAAGATGTGTTCCTCGTAGCAGTTGGCCTGGGCGGCGGCCTGCTGCATCAGCGACATCAACAGGCCCTCGCTCTCGCGCAGCGCCGTCTCGAACTTGTCGTGCGGCACGACGATCAGGTCGCAGGCGGTGAGCGCCTGGCAACTGTTGCGATGGGTGCCGCCGTCGAGGAGATCCTGCCAGCCCAGCAGCGTCCCGGCCTTCTGCATGCCGAACATCACCATGCGGCCGTCCTCGTCGACCCGTTCGAGGACCAGCGATCCGCGTTGGGCGAGGAACACCGCGTCGACCTGTGCGCCCTGGTGGAAGACGTAGGTTCGCGGCGTGAAATGGGTCGAGATGGCGCTTTCCAGGGGAAAGAGCCGGTGCACGATGTCGGCCAGGGACGCCTCGTGCGGAGGCGCGGACCCGGCCCCCTTCGTCAATGATCGCGTGACGACCATGATGCGGCCCTTTCGAAGCGAACGACGTTGTTGGTTCGACCCTCCCACACGGGAAGGAAGATCTCGAGAACGGTATGCCCGCCGGCGGAGCGCCCCGACTGAACCCAGCCGCGCGCGCCGTCGACGATCATGCGGACGATCGCCAGCGACAGTTCCTCGCCCCGGCTGCCCGGAACCCGGCTGGTGCGGGTGCGCAGCACCTTCGCCAGAGTGTGGGAGGCGAGGCCGGACCGATCGTCGCGGATGGCGATGCACAGATGCCGCGTCGCGCCGTCGCCGGTCCTGAGGTCGGTGGCGATGGTCACGGTCCCGGCCTCGGTCCCCAGCGTCTCGTCGACATAGGCGACGAGGTTGTCGACCATCAGCTCGACGATGTCGGCATCGGCGAGCACCAGGGTGCCGCGGGCCTCGAACCGGGTCTCCACCACCAGCCCGGGCGATTGCGTCCGCCGGGTTCCCTCGAAGCGTCGGGCCAGCCGATCGACCACGTCGATCGGGCGTGGCGGCCGACCACTCTCGTCGACGGCGCTGAGCCGCTCGGAGAGGCCGCGCATGCGCAGGGCGGTCTGGTGGATCTCCGCCGCCTGATCGCGCAGCGGCGAATCGTCGGGCAGGCGGCGCAGCAAGCCTTCGGCATTCTCGAGCAGGGGCCACCAGAGGTGGGAGAGATCGTCGCCGATGTCGCCGGCGAGCCGGGTCGCGGTCCGCGAGCGATGTAGCCGGTCGAGTTCCTCGCGCAGCCGCGCCTGTTCGCGCTCGGCCTCCTTGGCGTGCGTCACATCGAGGGCGACGCCGTCCCAGATGCAACCGTCGCCGGTCTCCACCGGCGTGGCGAGCACCCGCATCCACCGCGTCTGCCCCTCGGGCCGCGCCCGCAGGCGACATTCGAAATCGAGCGGGCTGCGGCCCAGTCGGCGCAGCACGTGGAGCAGCGAGACCCGATCCTCCGGCGCGAGGCAGGCCCGGATCACCGAGCCCAGCGGCCGGTCGAGCACGTCCTCGTCCCGGAGCCCGGTCAGATGGCGCAACTTGTTGCTCGCCGCCACCACCCGCGTCGGCGCGCCCTCGACCTGGGCGATGCGGAAGACGACGCCCGGCAGGCCGTCGAGCGTCGTGCGTAGCCGATCGGCGTTCTCCGTGCCGCGCTTGGCGGCGTTGAGATCGCTCTCCACCAGCCGGTCGCGCAGCAGCACGAAGGCACGCGCCAGATCGGCGATCTCGTCCTGTCCCCCGCCGTCGGGCAGGGCCACCAGCCGGTCGCCGTCGGCGAGCCGCCGCAGCGCCACCCGCAGGCGGTTGAGCGGCGGCAGCAGGCCCCAGCCGATCAGCGCGATGAGCGTCATCGACAGGGCGACGGCGGCGG
>JAFHCF010000042.1:0-10622 GCA_048497495.1 Prosthecomicrobium sp. | reverse complement strand
CTCCCATCGTCGGCGCTCGCCGCGCCGGGGTCTCCCCTCACGTCGGCGCTCAGCGCGCCGGGGTATCTCCTCAAGTCGGCGCTCAGCGCGCCGACCAGCCGCCGTCGACCGAGATCATCGCGCCGGTGATCGAGATCGCGTCGGGGGAGGCGAGGAAGGCGGCGATGCCGGCGACTTCCTCGGGCTTGACGAAGCGCTTGGTCGGCTGGGCCTCGAGGATGACGTGCTTGATCACGTCGGCTTCCGACATGTTGCGGGCCTTGGCGGTGTCGGGGATCTGCTTTTCCACCAGCGGCGTCAGCACGTAACCCGGGCAGATGGCGTTGCAGGTGATGCCGGTTTCGGCGGTCTCGAGCGCCACCGTCTTGGTCAGCCCGGCGATGCCGTGCTTGGCGGCGACGTAGGCCGACTTGAAGGGCGAGGCGATCAGCGCGTGGGCCGAGGCGATGTTGACGATCGTGCCGGCTCCTCGAGCCTTCATCGCCGGCAGGGCGGCGCGGATGGTGTGGAAGGACGAAGAGAGGTTGATGGCGATGATCGCGTCCCACTTCTCGATCGGAAAGTCCTCGATCGGCGAGACGAACTGAATGCCGGCGTTGTTGACCAGGATGTCGATGCAGCCGAAGCGGGCGATCGCCTTCTCGATCATCGCCACGATCTCGGCCGGCTTCGACATGTCGGCGCCGTCATAGGCGACCTCGACGCCGTGGGCCGCGGCGAGGCCGGCGCGGATGGTCTCGATCGCGGCGGCGTCGCCGAAACCGTTCAACACGACGTTGGCGCCGAGCGAGGCGAAGCGGGTGGCGACGGCGAGGCCGATGCCACTGGTCGACCCGGTCACCAGGGCCGTCTTTCCTGAAAAGCTCATGGGGAAAGTCCTCGTCGATTGGGGAATTGCGGGGGTGCGACGACCGGCCGCCGTGGCGCGCCGGACGAAGAGAGCCCCGCCATCGTGGCGAGAGGGCGACGCGTCTCTTGTTCGCCGACGGTTTTCCCGCGCGAGGCGACATTGGTCAAGGCGGCGCGGCGACGGACCCCGCAGCGTCGAACGGCGAGGGAAGAGGCGAGGGTGCGATGACGGCGGTCCTGGTTCTGGGCGTTCCTGAAATGGACGCCGATCACGCGAAGTTGCACGGGATGTTCGAGATGACCGACCGGACCGCCGACGGCGATCTGGCGGCGCTCTTCGACGAGATCGAGGCCGAGGTGAAGGCGCATTTCGTCCGCGAGGAACGCCTGATCGACGCCGCCGACCTGCCGATCGCCCATTGCCACAAGGCCCGGCACGCGCTCCTGCTGGCCGAGTTCGCCGCCGCGCGTCGCATCGTCGAGGCCGGCGATTCGCCGGCCCTGCGCCGGTTGATCGGCGAGGTCCTGGCCGAACTGGTCGCGGCCCACGTCGACAGTGTCGACCGGGTGACCTCGCTCATTCTCATCGGCCACATCGGCGCGGAGGCCGTCGCGAACCTCCGCCTGCCCGAGGCCTGAGGGGCGCCGCGCGGGGCGGGGGTCGTTTCCGGCGGCCACTCGTGGTAAGGGGGCGCGAACCGGGCGAAGCAGACTGCTTCGCGCCGGACGCGCCTTCGCGCCGGAGAACCCCGTTTCCATGACCATCCGCTACCACCACGAAGACCTGCCGGACCTCTCGAACTACGGCGCGAGCGTCGCCATCGACACCGAGACCATGGGTCTGAAGCCCCACCGCGATCGGCTCTGCGTGGTCCAGCTGTCGCCGGGCGACGGCACCGTCGACGTGGTCAAGATCGCCAAGGGCCAGAAGCGCGCGCCCAATCTCGAGACGCTCCTCGCCGACCCGAAGGTGGTGAAGATCTTCCACTTCGCCCGTTTCGATCTCGCCGCGCTCTATCATGCCTTCGGCGTGATGCCCCAGCCGATCTTCTGCACCAAGGTCGCCTCCAAGCTGACCCGCACCTACACCGATCGCCACGGCCTCAAGGACCTGTGCCGCGATCTCCTCGGGGTCGAACTGTCGAAGCAGCAGCAGTCGTCGGACTGGGGCGCGGCCGAGCTCAACGAGGCGCAGCTCGCCTATGCCGCCTCCGACGTCCTCCATCTCCACGCGCTCGTCGCCAGGCTCGAGCCGATCCTGGCGCGCGAGGGTCACGCCGAGATCGCGCGGGCGTGTTTCGACTATCTGCCGACCCGCGCCAAGTTGGACCTGATGGGCTGGCTCGATGGTGACATTCTCGACCATTCCTGAGCCACGATTTCAGGCGATGAGACGCGGGCGGACGACGCGGCGGACGCGGTGAGGCGATGAGCGAAGTGATGGACACGGGTGTCGAGCGGGGGGGCGTGGGTGGTGACGACCTGCGCCACGACGCGCGCGCGCGCCGGCGCCCGGCGCCCCTGCCCTCGGCCGCCCGTCTCGCCGCCGACCGCCACAGCCGTCGCGTCCGCCGCCTGAAGATCCTGCTGCCGGCCGCCGCCCTGGCGATCGCGGTCGGCATCGCCGCCGTCGCCTGGGTGCAGTCGCGGTTGCAGGGCACGCTCGACGTCAAGACGGTGTTGTTCTCCAAGGACGGGCTGACCATGGTCGAGCCCCATCTGTCGGGCCACGCCGAGGGCCGCGCCTACGACGTCTCGGCGCAACGGGCCTTCCAGAACATCCAGAATCCGAAGATCATCAGCCTCGAGGGCATCGACGGGCGCATCGAGATGGCCGACGGCACCTGGACCAAGATCGAATCGAACAACGGCGTCTACGACGGCACCGGGGAACGGCTGACGCTCGACGGCATGGTGACGGTGACCACGTCGAGCGGATGGCGCGCCTCGAGCGCCCATGCCGACGCCGATCTCGTCTCTGGCCGCATCACCTCCGACAAGCGGGTGGAGATCGTCGGCAAGACCGGGCGGATCGAGGCCGACGGCATCGACGTCGCCGACGGCGGCCACCACATAGTCTTCACCGGCAATGTCCGCATGTCCTTCCTGCCCGGCGACGGCGCCGCCGGAAGAGCCCCCGAAGCCGCCGCTCCCGAGAGATGACGATGACCCGATCGAGCCTCGCCCCCCTTCGCGCGTCCTTCCGCGCCCTCGCCCTGGCGGTCGTCGTCGGGCTCGCGCCCGCGGCTGCCCATGCCGCCGGCGAAGGCGCCATGTCGGAGGCCTTCAAGGGCTTCGGCTCCAATGGCAAGGACCCGATCCAGATCGAGGCCGACAGCCTCGAGGTGCTCGACAAGGACCGCAACGCCATCTTCACCGGCAACGTCCAGGTGCGCCAGAAGGACACGGTGCTCAAGACCCAACGTCTCCGCGTCTTCTACGAGGGCAAGGCGGCGGACGGCATCGCCCAGGCGGCGAGCGGCTCGAGCCAGCAGATCCGCCGCTTCGAGGCCGAGGGCCGGGTGCTGATCAATCAGAAGGACCAGACCGTCACCGGCGACAAGGGGTGGTTCGACATGCGCTCGCAGACCGCCCAGGTCAGCGGCACCGTCGTCCTGACCCAGGGCAAGAACGTCGCCCGCGGCAATCGTTTGTCGATCGATCTCAGGAGCGGTCAATACAAGCTCGACAATTCCAACGGGCGGGTGCAACTGATCCTCGAACCGCAGAAGACCGACGGCAAGCCGGCCGGCCGGTGAGCCTCGATCTCGTCGCCCCGATACCCGTCCTCCCATCACGCCCGCTCGGGAGCCTCGCTTGAGACTGTTGCCCTTCCCCGGAGCGCTCGCCGCGCGCACCCTGGCCCCGCCGGTGGACGCCGCCGCCGCCGCCGACGCCCGCGCCACCGGCGAGGGCCTGATCGTCCAGTCGATCGCCAAGGCCTACAAGAAGCGCCGCGTGGTGGAGAGCGTCACCCTCGACGTCCATCGCGGCGAGGCGGTCGGCCTGCTCGGCCCCAACGGCGCCGGCAAGACCACCGTGTTCTACATGATCACCGGGCTGATCAAGCCCGACGCCGGACGCATCCTGCTCGACGGCTACGACATCACGACGCTGCCGATGTATCGCCGCGCCCGTCTCGGCATCGGCTATCTGCCGCAGGAGGCCTCGATCTTTCGCGGCCTCTCGGTCGAGGACAACATCATGGCGGTGCTGGAGGTGGTCGAGCCCGACCGCCGCCGCCGCAAGGAGAGCCTCGAGGAACTGCTCGCCGAATTCCACATCGAGCACCTGCGCAAGTCGCCGTCGATCGCGCTCTCCGGCGGCGAGCGGCGGCGCTGCGAGATCGCCCGCGCGCTCGCCTCGCGCCCGTCCTTCATGCTGCTCGACGAACCCTTCGCCGGCATCGACCCGATCGCGGTCGGCGACATCCAGGCGCTGGTGCGCCACCTGACGCAGCGCGGCATCGGCGTGCTGATCACCGACCACAACGTCCGCGAGACGCTGGGGCTGATCGACCGCGCCTTCATCATCGCCTCGGGCCATGTGCTGACCGAGGGCAATCCCCGCGAAATCGTCGAAAACCCCGACGTTCGACGCCTCTATCTCGGCGAAGGCTTCAGCTTCTGAGCCATCCGAAGTCTCCCGCCCCCTCGACCGAGGAGAAAACACCTTGCCTCGCCGGCCGCGCGGGATAACACTCGAGGTCGCGAGGCAAGATCCGGACCACTCGGTTCGGGCGTAGAATCAGAGGATACGACCGGCGAATGGCGCTCACCCCGAAACTGGAGCTCCGACAGAGCCAGTCTCTGGTGATGACGCCGCAGTTGATGCAGGCGATCAAGCTGCTTCAACTCGGTAACCTCGATCTCGTGGCCTATGTCGAGGCCGAACTCGAACGAAATCCCCTGCTCGAGCGCGACGAGGGCGAGGAACGCCCGGTGGCGGAAGCCCAGAGCGCCGACGCCGCGCGCGCCGATGCCGTCGCCGACGGCGTGGCGAGCGGCGACACCGCCGGCGAGGTCTCCGACTACACCGGGGAGAGTGCCGCGCCGGCGCTCGACACCGCCTTCGAGCAGGGTTCCGCCGAGATCGGCGAGAAGCTCGACGCCGACTATTCCAACGTCTTCCAGGACGACGGCGCCGGCGAGGGTCTCGACCCGTCGCGGCTGGTCGGCGAGACCTGGTCGCAGACCTCGACGCGCGGTGGCAGCGGCGGCGGCGAGGACTACAATCTCGAATCCTACGTGGCGGCCGAGATCTCGCTCGCCGACCATCTCGCCGAGCAGCTGGCGCTGGCGATCACCGATCCGATGCGGCTGATGATCGGCCGCTATCTGATCGACGCGGTCGACGAGGCCGGCTACCTGCGCACCGACGTGGTGTCCGTCGCCGAGAAACTCGGGGCGACGATCGGGCAGGTCGAGGAGGTGCTGGCGATCGTGCAGGGCTTCGACCCGGCCGGCGTCTGCGCCCGCGACCTCGCCGAGTGCCTGGCCCTGCAGCTCAAGGAGCTCGACCGCTACGATCCGGCGATGCGGGCGCTGGTGGAGAACCTCGAGCTCCTCGCCCGGCGCGACTTCGCGAGCCTGCGCAAGCTCACCCGGGTCGACGACGAGGATCTCGCCGACATGGTGGCGGAGATCCGGGCGCTGAACCCCAAGCCCGGCAACGCCTTCGGCACCACGCTGGTCCAGCCGGTGGTTCCGGACGTCGTGGTGCGCGCCGGCCCGGACGGCGGCTGGCTGGTCGAGCTCAACACCGAGACCCTGCCCAAGGTTCTGGTCAACCAGGTCTATTTCGCCCGCGTCGCCAAGACCGCCAAGGGCGAGAAGGACAAGCTCTACCTGTCGGAGTGCATGCAGACCGCCAATTGGCTGGTCAAGAGCCTCGACCAGCGCGCCAAGACCATCCTCAAGGTGGCGAGCGAGATCGTCCGCCAGCAGGACGCCTTCCTCACCCACGGCATCCAACACCTGAAGCCGCTCAATCTCCGGATCATCGCCGACGCCGTCGGCATGCACGAATCGACGGTGAGCCGGGTCACCTCCAACAAGTACATGGCGACGAGCCGCGGCATCTTCGAGTTGAAGTACTTCTTCACCTCGTCGATCGCTTCCTCGGAGGGTGGCGAGGCGCATTCCTCGGAGTCCGTACGACACCGGATCAAGGAGCTGATCGATCGCGAAACCGCGGACGATGTGCTCTCCGACGACACGATCGTGAAGATGTTGCGCGAAGCAGGCATCGACATTGCCCGCCGAACGGTCGCAAAGTACCGGGAGGCGATGAACATACCCTCTTCCGTCCAACGCCGCAGGGAAAAGCAGGCGTTGGCGTGAAGCGGCTCCGCTCCCGTCCCGGAGATCTCGCCCAGAGATCCCTCCGCGACGAACCGGCGCCGATCCGAGTGACCCGCCGCGCCCCGAGGCGCAGGACCCGGCCCCGCCGGATCCACTCCCCCGGGGAGGCGGGCCAGACGAAGCAAGATGGCCGCCGCGTCTCGCGACGAGTGGCGACGGCCGACCGGGAGGTCGAACATCCATGACCCTCAGGGTTTCCGGCAAGAACGTCGACATCGGCGAATCGCTCCGCAGTCACGCGGAACAGCGAGTCGGTGAAGCGCTGGACAAATATTTCACGGGTGCCTTCAAGGGGCACGCGACCGTAGAGAAAGAAGGAATCGGCTTCCGTACAGAATGCGCCTTGCATCTGGGCACCGGCATCACCGTACAGGCGGTCGGCGCGGCGCAGGATCCCTACCTGAGCGTCGATCAGGCGATCGACCGTATCGAGAAGCAACTGCGTCGCTACAAACGCCGCCTTCGCGACCACAACAACGCCGAAGCCCGCTCGGAAGTGGCGGAAGGCACCTACCGGGTGCTGGAGGCGCTGGACGAGGACGTCGAAGTGCCGGTCGACTACCACCCGGTGGTCATCGCCGAATCGACCAAGCCCCTGAAGACGCTGTCGGTCGGTGACGCGGTCCAGGAGCTCGACCTGACCGGCGCCTCCTTCGTGCTGTTCCGCAACGCCGCCGACGGCGGCTTCAACGTCGTCTACCGGCGTGACGACGGCAATATCGGCTGGGTCGATCCGACCCTCGGCAACGCCTGAGCCCGAGATCCCGGGGCGCCAGGCGCTCGGGTCTCGGCGATCGCGCGGCTCGTCGTGAAGTCCTCGGTTTCACGATCGACGAGATCGAAGCCGAAGGTCGGTCCGCCGACCTTCGGCTCGCCTCTCCAGGGGGCGGGCGATACCGCGTCGGCGTCACGGGGCCTCGGGCTACGTCACCGAATTCGTCGGGGAGGCGACCACGCCGGTTTCCTCCGCCCCCGACTTCGGCTAAACCGTTGTCGATCGAACGGTCGAGGCGAGCGGCTCCCGCTCGTCGGCGGGTCATCGGAACGGCGCCTTCATGGATCTCGGCGATCTTCTCCGCCTCGACGCGGTGATTCCGGCCATGAAGGCCAAGTCGAAGCGTCAGGTCCTTCAGGAACTGGCGAATCGCGCCGGCAACGTCACCGGTCTCCCCGAACGCGAGATCTTCGAGGTTCTCCTGCAGCGGGAGCGCCTGGGGTCGACCGGGGTCGGCCACGGCATCGCCATCCCCCACGGCACGCTTCCCGGCCTCGACCGGCTCGTCGGCGTCTTCGCCCGGCTGGAACGGCCTATCGACTTCGAAGCGATGGACGGCCTGGCGGTCGATCTGATCTTCGTGCTGCTCGCCCCGGTGGGCGCCGGGGCGGACCACCTCAAGGCGCTGGCGCGCATCGCCCGCGTCCTGCGCGATTTCGACGTCACCGCCAAGCTCAGGGCCAGCACCGATCCGACGGCGCTCTTCGCCCTGCTGACCCACAGGCCGACGCCCGACGCGGCGTGAACGCGAGCGAGAGACGCCGGCGCGGCGCGCGGGCCCGCCGCCACCGTTCTCAGTGCAGGCCGACCATGATCAGGTCGTTCTCGTGGGCGCCGGCGATCGCCGTGTCGCGGTCGTCGGCGATCAGCACGGGCGTGCCGGCGGCGCCGATCAACGCCCAGAGCTTCATACCGGGCGGTACCGGCGGGGCATCGGGCACCAGATCGGCCAGATCCTCGGACCGCATTTCTCGCACATAGGCGACCCGGCCCTCGCCGAGATGGGCGAAGACGTCGGGGGTCATCGGCGGCGTCCGGTCGGTGATTTCGTGCCTCATGGGTCCCTCCTCGTGGACGGGGCTCGGTTCGCTCTCCCGATGATCGGCGAGAGCGTCGTCGGTAGGGTGCGCGCCGGCGCGCTCAGTCGCCGCCGGCGATGTCGATGCGGCGAACGACGCGTTCGGGTTCGGGGCGAGCGAGGTCGATGGCCAGGAGCCCGTCCTTCAACTCGGCGCCGGCCACCTCGATGCCCTCGGCGAGCACGAAGACCCGCTGAAACTGCCGCGCGGCGATGCCGCGATGGAGATATTGGCGCGGGCGGTCGTCCTCGACCTGGCGGCCGCGGATGACGAGCTGGCTGTCCTCCAGCGTCACGTCGAGCTGGTCGCGGGTGAAGCCGGCGACCGCCAGCGTGATGCGCAGGACGTCGTGGGCCTCGCCGTCGCCACCGACACGCTCGATGTTGTAGGGCGGATAGCCGTCGTTGGCGGCCTTGGAGACGCGGTCGAGCACCCGCTCGATCTCGTCGAAGCCGAGGAGGAAGGGGCTGGAGAAGCCCGGGAAACGCGACATGCCGAGGTCCTTTCCGAAAGCGACCGTCGATCTCGGCCCCTCGACGCGAGGCGACCGGCAGGGCCATCGCCCATGGGTCGAATATGGTGCGCCGTCGAAATCGGTTCAAGCCGTCGCCGCCGCCGGTGTCCGGGGGGGCATTTGACATCGGACAATGAGGCGGCGGCGGCGATCTGAAATTCTCCGTCCCGATCGCTCGTCCGGCATGAAGCCGCGACGCTCATGCCCCTCGACGGCGCCGCCGTCGCCGTGTCTAATCGGATGAAACGAAGAGAGGTCCGAGGCCTTGGCGTCGCTGCGCGGGCGAACCGTCTGGTTGGGAGTTTGGCTGGCGCTGATCGTGCAGATCGTCGCGCCGGTCCTCGCCGCCACGTCGATGGTCGCCGCCGCCGCCGATCCGCTCGCCACCTCGTGGATCTGCGGTCACGACGCCCCGCCGAGCCGTGATCCCGACCACCCCTCCGGCGGCAACGACGAAGCCTGCCGCCTCTGCGACATCGTCTGCAAGCCCGGCGGCATGGCTCCCGCCGTCGAAGCGGCGACTTTCCCCTTCGTCACCCTCGTCGGACACGCCGTCGCCTGGGACGAGGCGAGGCTCGATCTCGTCGCCCAGGGCGGGCTCGAACGCGCCCGCGCCCGCGCCCCGCCCGCCGCCGCCTGAGCCGGCCGGCGCGTCCGAGCGCCTCGCGTCCTCCCTACCCATCGATACCGCCGTCCTCACCGGATCGGTCGCCAAATCGCCCTCGCCGAGCGCCGTCGTCGCGCCCGAGGCGCGGTCGCCGCGTCCGCCGTCGACGGCTACCCGAGAGATCCGATCCATGATCACCCGTCGTTCCCTCATCGCCGGCACCGCCGGCCTCGCCGCGCTGCCCTTCGCGTCGCGCGCCGCCCGCGCCGCCACCCATACGGTCGTCGATGCCCTCGGCCGCAAGGTCGAGGTGCCGACCCGGGTCGAGCGCGTCGTCGTCAACTTCAACTTCGAGGAATTCACCGCCGTCGCCGGCGTCGAGGGCTGGGCCCGCGTGGTCGGCATGTCGAAGAGCATCTGGGCCGGCTGGCGGCCGGCGATCTTCGCCAAGTACACGCCGTTGATTCCCAACCTCGCGGCCATGCCGGAGATCGGCAACACCGACGACAACTCCTTCAACGTCGAACAGGTGATCGCGTTGAAGCCCGACGTGCTGCTGCTCGCCGATTGGAGCTGGAAGGTCTTGGAGACGGCGCGCGCCCAGATCGAGGCGGCCGGCATCCCGATCGTCGTCATCGACTACAACGCCCAACTCCTCGATCGCCACCTCGCTTCGACCCGGGCGCTCGGCGCCGTGATGGGGGCTGAGGCGCGGGCGGAGGAACTGGCGAAGCTCTACGAGGCCCGCTACCTCGACATCATGGCCCGCATCGCCGCGGCGGGCGCGACCAAGCGGCCGAAGATCCATTTCGAGCTCGGTCGCGACGGCGCCGCGAAGATCGGCAACTCCTACTCGGGCACCATGTGGGGCAAGATCGCCACCCTGCTCGGCGCCGAGAACATCGCCGACGGCAAGCTGCCGGGCCCCTGGGGGCCGGTCAATCCCGAGTTGGTGCTCGCCGCCGATCCCGATTTCGTCTTCATCGCCGGGTCGTCCTGGGTAGGCAAGCCGAACGCGGTGAAGACCGGCTACGACACCGACCTCGCCGTCACCCGCAAGAGCCTGGCGCCCTACGCGGCACGACCCGCCTGGGCCGGTCTGGCCGCGGCGAAGACCGGCGAGATCCACGCCATCGAGCACGGGCTCTGCCGCACCCTCTTCGACTTCGTGGCGATGCAGTACATCGCCAAGCGGCTCTACCCGGTGGCCTTCGCCGACGTCGATCCGGTGAAGTCTTTCGCCGACTATCACGCGAAGTACCTGCCGGTGCCGTTCTCCGGCACCTGGATGGCATCGCTGGCATGAGCGAAGCCCTCGCCCAGGGCCACGCGGTCGCCTGGCGTCGGCTCGCCCGCCGACGCCGGTCGGCTCTCCTCGCGGTGGCGGCGTTGATCGCCGTCTCGCTCGTCGTCGACGTCGGCACCGGCCCGGCGT
>JAFHCF010000041.1:0-9493 GCA_048497495.1 Prosthecomicrobium sp. | reverse complement strand
GACTTCAGAAATAGGGGTTCGCCGCGCTGGGAACAAGCGCCCTGGCGCGGATCAGGGGGCGGCGAGGCGAGCGGCTCAGTCGGCCCGCGCGAGCTCGGCTTCGACGGCGGCGAGGAGGGGCGGCAATTCCAGTCGAACGGTGTGCGCGACGAGGTCCGGGTCGACTTGGCCGTATTCGTGCCGGTAGATGTTGCCCGCCGCACGCATGTCCCGCCAAGCGATCGACGGGTGGCGCTCGAATACCTCGGGATCGAGCCGGAGCGATGCCTCGGAAATGATCTCCAGGCATCGGACCACGGCATAGAATGTCTTGATCTCGCGCCGGAGTTCGTCCGCCGTCAGGTCGCCCGCGAAGTCGAAGGCGAGACGGATGTTGGTCACGATGTCCGTGAGAAAACGTCGCCGGTCCTCAGAAAGCATAGACGAGATCCCGCTCCATCGACCGGCGCGGACCCGAGGCGAGTGAGCCGGGCGTGACGACGTCCACCGGTTCGCAGAAGAGGTCTCCAACGAAGCGACGAAGCCCGACGAAGGCATAGACGCCGATCCGCGCTTCCGGATCGAGTTCGACGAGGATGTCGACGTCGCTCTTCGGTCCCGCCTCGCCGCGGGCGGTCGAGCCGAAGAGGCCGGCATGGACCACGCCACGGCGAACGAGTTCGTCGCGGTGGGCGGTGAGAATGGCGAGGGCGTCGTCACGGGTCATGCGATGATTCCACCGCGTCGGCGCGCCGAAATCAAGACCGGATTCCGGTCTCTCGGACGATCGCGCAAAGCGACGAGGAGATGCGAGGTCGTCGCCGCGAGGCGCCCTTCTCCCCTCTGCGGGACCTTTGCGCGATTCCACCCAGACCTCTCGGACGACCCGAAGTCGTGGCTTCACACCCGTGCGCGATGGTTCGAGACGGCGTGCGTCGCACGCCTCCTCACCATGAGACTCTTGAATTTGCTTCGAAAAATCCCAAAAACGCCTCATGGTGAGGAGGGCCCCAGGCCCGTCTCGAACCATCGCGCGAGGACGTCGAAAGGGGTTCCGATCGAATGACGCAAAGGTCCCGCGCGGGGAGAAGGAAGAAGGGCGTCCGCGAGCCGGCCACGACCGAAACCGCCGAGTGGGCACCCCGCCCCTCCGCCCCTCAGATGTCGCGGCTGCCCGGCTTGACCGGCGGGATCGCGGCCAGTTCCGGCGGCAGGGCGTCGGCCGGGTAGGCCGGGACCTCGTATTCGGCGAGCGCCAGCAGGGGGACGCCGCAGTCGGCTTTGCCGGCGGAGCGGTCGATCAGACAGGCGACCGCCAGAACCTCGGCGCCGAGCGCCCTGAGCGCCGCGACCGTCTCGCGCGACGACAGGCCGGTGGTGACGATGTCCTCGATGATCACCAGGCGGGCGCCGGGCTTCAATTCGAAGCGGCGCAGGCGCATCTCGCCCGCCTCGCGCTCGGTCCAGATCGCGGGAACGCCGAGATGGCGCGCCGTCTCATAGGCCGGGATGATGCCGCCCATCGCCGGGCCGACCACCACGTCGATCTGCCCGAGCCCCGCCGCGCGGATCTTCTCGGCCAGCGCCTTGCAGACGATCTCGGTCTTGTCGGGATACTGGAAGACGCGGGCCTTCTGGATGAAGACCGGCGAACGCAGCCCGGACGACAGAATGAAATGCCCGGTGAGCAGCGCGCCACAGGACTTGAAGACGTCGAGGACTTCGTCGCGGGTCATGTCGGGGGGTCTCCGCTCGCGGGGATGGGGTGGCGGAGGGATCGCGCGGGAGGGGGTGGATGTCAAGGGTGGGGGGGAGTTTGCGCAACGGTCGACCTTCCGACAGAAGGAGGAACTCGGCAGCTTCCCGCCCCCCGCGAACAAAACTACGCCCCCTTCGTCACCGAATTTTTGCACCAGGGGGCGTAGCAATTGCGCAAACTCAATTCTAAATTACATCCTCGAAATTCATTTTTGGTGCCTTCGACGTCACACAGAGGAACGCCATGGCCAAGCGCATCGCAATGTTTAACCACAAGGGAGGCGTAGGAAAAACACTTGCAGCCTACCATATCGGTTGGATCCTTTCGGAACGAGGGCATAGAGTATTATTGGTTGATGGCGATTCCCAAGTAAATCTTACGGCGGTTGCGCTTGGCTCTGAACGATTTGATACTTTTTTCGAAGATGATGCAACAAAAAACTCAAATATAAAGGCAGGTGTTTCGCCTGTATTTGAAGGTCAACCACGAGCCATTGAGGCATTTGAGTGCCCAACCGCACTCGGCAATGAACGCCTACTTATCCTTCCTGGCCATCTAGATTTGCAAGCTTATGAGGCACAATTGAGTCTCGCTCACGAGACAGGCGGGAGTCTATCGGTCCTACGAAATTTGCCTGGCGCCCTTGGCGGATTAATTGAAGCAGAGGAGCTATTGAATAGAATTGATTTCACAATCATCGATCTAAATCCAGGACTAGGTGCGATTAATCAAAGTTTATTTCTTTCTGCCGACGGGTTCATTGTCCCGACAAATCCTGATCCATTCTCAATTATGGCCCTAAACACCCTCTCCGATCGTGTCGTAAAATGGAATCAGTGGCGCCGGTCGTCATTCGACATATATAAAGATTCACAATACCCATTAAAGGCAAATCCTAGTGTATTTCTTGGAACAATAACATCTCGATTCAACAAACACTCAAGCAAGGCAGCTAAGAAATTCGACGACCGTATTCGTGAAATTGATGATACCGTCAAGAATATACTTTATCCACGGCTACTCTGTGAAGGAATGGCGCTTCCAGTAGAACAGTATACTGAGGCATTTAAGAAATTTCCAGAGATGGTAGCAGGAGCCCCAACAAGTGAATTCTCGCTTGCGAGAATACCCGATTTCCAATCTCTCGCACAAACCGCAAGCACACGAGAGGTTCCCGTCAGCGCGCTCACGGAAGCTATGTTGCGAGAAGCAAACCTGTCAGGAAACTCCCTTGCTTCTGCGATGAAGAATGTCGCCGAATTTCGAGAAATATTTACTTGCATCTCTCAAAAAATGGAGATGCTGCTTGATGCCTAGTTTGTCAAAGGTGCTTTTTGATAGACACATTGGCGAGTGTCATGAATCTATTGCTCTTTATGAGCACTTTGAAAAAATGTCCTTTCGAGCCGATTCAAATCTGCGTTTTGTTTGGATTGCGGCCGTTTCTGCATTTGATCATTACATCTCGTCATTAATTTTGGAGTTAGCGACCAGATTATATTCCAATGGAGGACAACTTACTCCGAAACTTCTCTCAGAGAACTTTTCATTTTCACATGTCATTGAGCTAAAGAGTGCGAATTCTGTCGAAGCAGTCATCGTATTCCGACGAATGCTAGGTGAATGCATAAGGTACAAGAGCTATCAAAGTCCAGATAAAGTAGCAGACGGTCTTTCTTATATTTGGAACGAAAGACACAAATGGCAATTCCTTTCGAATTCTATGGGAATGACGACTGAAAACGCAAGAGGAACGCTTGATGCAATTGTCGAGCGCAGAAATTTGATCGCACACAATGCAGACTATGATGATGCCACCGGAGCTAAATTACCTATTGACAAAAATCAAACAAGCATAACCGTTGATTTTCTATCTAAATTGGTTTCAACAATCGACACGGCGGTGATATAGCACGGAAGAACGTGAGGAAATAACGGCAATGACTATGTTTTCTTGGAGGATTATCGGCGCTACAATCAAATCGTGCCTACCTTAACGCACCTTTTATTGGTAGCTGAATGCGCGCCGCGGAACGCGGCGTGCGTTCGCGGCTCGAAATCGTCCACCGGACGATTTCGTTCGATCTCGCGCCTCGGCGCGAGATCGAACCGCCACTCACCCATTCACCCGCGCCGCAGACGCGATGATCGGCTTCAACCGCAGTTGCTGGATGATCCGCGTCAGGTGTTTCAGGTCCCAGACCTCGAGATCGATCAGGATCTCGTGGAAGTCGGCGGCCTTGGGGACCATCTTGATGTTGTCGATGTTGCCGTCGGCCTCGGCGATCACCTGGGTGATCTGGGCGAGCGAGCCGGGCTCGTTCAGCGAGTTGATCGAGATGCGGGCGGGGAAGCGCGACGGGGCCGCCGGGTCGATGTCCCAGCGCACGTCGAGCCAGCGTTCCGGCTGGTCGTCGAAGGCCTTCAGGGCCTGCGACTGGATCGGGTAGATGGTGATGCCCTCGCCCGGCGTCAGGATGCCGATGATGCGGTCGCCCGGCACGGCGCCGCCGCCGGGGGCGAAGCGCACCGGCAGGTCGCCGGAGAGGCCGCGGATCGGGATCGAGGTGCGGTCGTCGGCGCCGCCGTCGGGGACGCGGAACTTCATCACGCTGGAGGCGCCGGCCTCGAACCAGCCGTCGGCGGACGCCGGCTTGGGCGGCGCGCCGCGCTTGTCCTGGAGTTCCGGATAGACCGCCTTCAAGACGCTGTCGGAGGCGATCTCGCCGCGCCCGACCGCCGTCAACACCTCGGTGACCGAGTTGTGGCCGAGGCGGTGGATGGCGTCGGCGAGGGCCTGATCGGCGAACTCGCGGCCGGCGCGCTCGAAGGCCCGCGCCAGGATCTGGCGCCCGAGGCCGCCGAACTGCTTCCTCACCGCGTCGCGGGTGGCGCGGCGGATGGCGGCGCGGGCCTTGCCGGTGACCGCGATCTGCTCCCAGGCGGCGGGCGGCACCTGGGCCTTGGAGCGCAGGATCTCGACCTCGTCGCCGTTGGCGAGCTCGGCCATCACCGGCTTGAGGCGGCCGTTGATCTTGGCGCCGACGCAGGTGTTGCCGACGTCGGTGTGGACCGCGTAGGCGAAATCGATCGGGGTGGCGCCGCGCGGCAGGGCGATGATCTTGCCCTTCGGGGTGAAGCAGAAGACCTGATCCTGGAACAGCTCGAGCTTGGTGTTCTCGAGGAACTCCTCCGGGTTGAGATTGGGATCGTTGAGGCGCTGGATGGTCTCGCGCAGCCAGGCGTAGGCGCCGGAGGCCTGCGACAGATCGACGATGTTGAGGCCGCCGGCGATGCGGTCGCCGTCCTTGTAGAGGGCGTGGGCGGCGATGCCGTATTCGGCGAAGCGGTGCATCTCCTCGGTGCGGATCTGCAGCTCGACGCGCTGACGCCCGGGCCCGACGACGGTGGTGTGGATCGAGCGGTAGTCGTTCTGCTTCGGGGTCGAGACGTAGTCCTTGAAGCGGCCGGGCACCATCGACCACGTCGTGTGGACGATGCCGAGCGCCCGGTAGCAGTTCTCCACCGTGTCGACGACGATGCGGAAGCCGAAGATGTCGGAGAGCTGCTCGAACGACAGGCTCTTGCGCTGCACCTTGGTGAAGATCGAATAGGGCTTCTTCTCGCGGCCCTTGACGGTGGCGGTGATGCCGTTCGACGACAGTTTCTCGGTCAGCGCCTGCTCGATCGCCGGGATGAGGTTCTTGTTCTCCTCGCGCAGCGTCGCCAGCCGGCTGCAGATCGACTGATAGGCCTCCGGCTGGAGATTGCGGAAGGAGAGGTCCTCGAGCTCCTCGCGCATCGACTGCATGCCCATGCGGCCGGCGAGCGGCGCATAGATCTCCATCGTCTCCTCGGCGATGCGCAGACGCTTGTCCTCGCGCATGAACTGGAGGGTGCGCATGTTGTGCAGGCGGTCGGCGAGCTTGACCAAGAGCACCCGCACGTCGGCGGCCACCGCCAGCAGCAGCCGGCGGAAGTTCTCGGCCTGTTCGGTCTTCTTGGAGACGAAGTCGAGCTTCTCGAGCTTGGTCAGGCTCTCGACCAGTTCGCCGATCTCGGCGCCGAACATCTGGTCGATCTCGGCGCGGGTGGCGTCGGTGTCCTCGATGGTGTCGTGCAGCAGGGCGACGGCGATGGTGGCGTCGTCGAGCCGCATGTCGGTGAGGATCGCCGCGACCTCGAGCGGGTGGGAGAAGTAGGGATCGCCGGACGCCCGCTTCTGCGGCCCGTGCTTCATCATCCCGTAGACATAGGCCTTGTCGAGGAGGGCCTCGTCGACATTGGGATTGTAGCGCCGGACCCGCTCGACGAGTTCGTACTGCCGCATCATCTGGCGGATCGATCCTCTCTCGGCACCCGCGCCGGCGATTCCCGCCCGGCCCGGATGCGAAGATCGTAGCAGAACGCCCTCGCGGAACCCAAGGACGACGAACGCCCGCCGAAGCGGGCGCGGAAGGAGCAGCGAGCGGTCGGGCGCCGGGGCGCCTCGACGCTCGGCGACCGAGCCGGTGGCTCAGTCCTCTTCTTCCTTGTCCGGGGGCACCAGGCCCTCGAGACCGCGCAGCAGTTCTTCTTCCGACATGCGGTCGAACTGCATCTCGCCGTCGTCGTCGGAGGATGCCGCAGGCACCATCGGCACGGACTCCGGCTCGGGCTCGTCGACCTCGACGAACTTCTGCAGGGAGTGGATGAACTGCTCGTGCAGATCCTCCGGGCTGATGGTCTCGTCGGCGATCTCGCGAAGCGCGACGACCGGATTCTTGTCGTTGTCGCGATCGATGGTGATCGGCGAACCGGACGAGATCATGCGGGCGCGATGACTCGCCAGAAGCACGAGCTCGAACCGATTTTCCACCTTGTCGATGCAGTCCTCGACGGTGACGCGCGCCATTCTTCAACTCCTCGCGGGGCTTTTCGAAAGCGGAGACATATGTCGTCGACGCGGGAAAAGCAACGCCGGAACACGAATGCGGGCGCGAAACCGCACGAGAGCCTCGGCTTCGACGCTCGCCGGCCGGCCCTCGCGGTCGCCCGCCGGCGGCCCGGCCGGTTCCGCGGCGGGTGAGGATTCACCTTCCGCGACGACAGACCTACCACGGGCGGGGCCGCCGCGCCATCCGCCGACCCCTGGCGAAGGACGGCGAAATGCTATAACTTCCATCGCGCGCGAACGGGCGACCGATGATTTTTTCGAGTCGGGCGAAGAAACCAAGAGCGATGAGCTCTCCGCGCGATTACCACCCTCGCAAGCATCATTTCATAAAAGCAACGCTTCGAGGAAAACAAGCACCCCTGAAGGGAAGACGACGCAAAAATGTTCGATCCCCGCGAAAAGATCGCGCTGTTCATCGACGGCGCGAACCTCTATGCCACGTCGAAGGCACTCGGTTTCGATATCGACTACAAGAGACTTTTGACCGAGTTCAAGTCGACCAGCTACCTTCTCAGAGCCTTTTATTATACGGCCCTGATCGAAGACCAGGAATATTCCTCGATCCGTCCGCTCATCGATTGGCTCGACTACAACGGCTACAAGGTCGTGACCAAGCCGACGAAGGAATTCTACGATTCCACCGGTCGCCGGAAGATCAAGGCCAACATGGACATCGAGCTCGCGGTCGACGCGATGGAGTTGGCCGACCACATCGACCACCTGGTGCTGTTCTCGGGCGACGGCGATTTCCGCCGGCTGGTCGAGGCGGTGCAGCGCAAGGGCAAGAAGGTGTCGGTGATCTCGACCCTGCAGACCCAGCCGCCGATGATCGCCGACGACCTGCGTCGCCAGGCCGATCACTTCATCGAGCTCGGCACCCTGCAGAACCGAATCGGTCGCGACCCGGCCGAGCGCATGGCCCGCATGGCCGAGCGCGAGGCGCAGCGTCGCCAGGTGATGCAGGACGACGAGAACTACGACGAGACGTGATCTCGATCGCGCTCACCGGCGGCGACCGACGCCGCCGGTGAGTGATCCTCGGGCCGACGACCGCGCGCCCCGCCACCACGAGTTTCGCCATGCCCCGTCCCTCCCCCGCCGCGCCGGTCGATCCATCGCGCGACTGCGCGCTGTGCGCGCGCCTCGTCGCCTTTCGCCGAGAGTGGCGGACGCGCGAGCCCGACTGGTTCAACGCGCCGGTTCCCAGTTTCCTCGGCACGGCGCCGCGTCTTCTGATCGTCGGCCTGGCGCCGGGGGTGCGCGGCGCCAACCGCACCGGGCGGCCGTTCACCGGCGACTACGCCGGCGACCTGCTCTACGAGACGCTCGCGTCCTACGGCTTCTCGCGCGGCACCTTCCGCGCCGACCCGAACGACGGGCTCGAGCTCACCGGCGCGCTGATCACCAACGCGGTGCGCTGCGTGCCGCCGGAGAACAAGCCGCTGCCCGCCGAGATCCACGCCTGCCGGCCCTTCCTCGTCGCGACGCTGGCCGCCCACGCGAGCCTCACCGACGTCTTGGCGCTCGGCCGGGTGGCGCACGAGACCTTCCTGCGCACCGTCGGGGAAAAGCTCACGGCCCACCCTTTCGCCCACGGCGCGGTGCATGGGCTCGCCAATGGCCTGAGGCTGCACGACAGCTACCATTGCTCGCGCTACAACACGAACACCGGGCGTTTGACGCGGCAGATGTTCCGGGACGTGTTCGACGGGATCAAAGACGCGATGGGACGGTGAGACCGTAGGGTGCAATAGGCGAAGCCGTATTGCACCGGCCTAGTCCGCATGGGACGTCGTGCGACGACGATGAGCGCCGCCGTCTTCGCCGATGTTCGATGTCCGACGTTCCATGCGGGTTCGGCCGGTGCATTACGCTTCGCTAATGCACCCTACGGGACACGCCGTCCCCTCAATCCCGGAACTTCATGATCCGCTGTTTCTCGCGGTTCCAGTCGCGTTCCTTCTCGGTCTCGCGCTTGTCGGCGACGTTCTTGCCCTTGGCGAGCGCGAGGGTGATCTTGGCGCGGCCCTTCTCGTTGAAATGGATGTCGAGCGGCACGATGGTCAGGCCCTCGCGCTCGACCGCGCCCATCAGCTTGTTGATCTCCTTGCGATGCAGGAGCAGCCGACGGGGGCGACGGGTCTCGTGGTTGAAGCGGTTGGCCTGGAGATATTCCGGGATGTAGCAATTGTAGAGGACGAGATCCGAGCCGTAGGGCGCGGCGTAGGCGTCGGTGATGTTGCTGCGTCCACCGCGCAACGACTTGATCTCGGTGCCGGTCAGGGCGATGCCGGCCTCCCAGGTGTCGATGATCGAATAGGAGAAACGGGCCTTGCGGTTCTCGGCGGCGAGCCGATGGCCGCCGCCCTTGGGGGCGGTCATCGGACTTCACTCCGTCAGAGGATACCGGCGTGGCGGGCGGCCGCGTCGAGTTCGGCTTCGGTCGCCTTCGAGGCGGCGACCAGCGGCAGGCGCAGTTCGTTGGCCATCTTGTTGAGGCGCGAGGCGAGGTACTTCGGGCCGGCCGGGTTGGGCTCGAGGAACATCGCTCGATGCAGCGGCATCAGGCGATCCTGGTAGTCGAGGGCCTTCTTGAAGTCGCCGGCCGCCATCGCCGCCTGGAACTCGGCGCAGAGCCGCGGCGCGACGTTGGCGGTGACCGAGATGCAGCCGACGCCACCTTGCGCGTTGAAGCCGAGGGCGGTGCCGTCCTCGCCCGAGAGCTGGACGAAGTCGGGGCCGCAGGCCATGCGCTGGAGCGACGGGCGCGCCAGGTTGGCGGTGGCGTCCTTGACGCCCTTGATGTTGCGGCCGTCCTT
>JAFHCF010000040.1:0-4355 GCA_048497495.1 Prosthecomicrobium sp. | reverse complement strand
TCGGGCTCGTCGCCGGCATCCTGATCGTCTCGCTCGACGACGTCTGGCCGATCGCCGTAGACGTCCCCCTCGATCGCTTCGGGCTCGCGACGCTCGCCGCCACCGCGGCGCTGATCCTGGTGGTCTTCGATTCGGGCGCCGGCGCGCTCGGGCCGATCCTGCTCGTCGCCACGCTGGTCGGGCTCGTCGGCCTCGCCTGGATGATCCCGGCGGTGGCGCCGGCGATGGTGATCGCCGGGGTGGTGGCGGTCGCGGCGGCGGCGGTGCAGGGGCTCGACGTCGCCCGCAGCCTCGCCGACGACACGTTCGCCATCGGCGCCGACGGCTTGGTGGCGCTCCGGCCGCGCCTGGTGGCGAGTTTCCTGACGCTCCATGGCGCGATCGGCCTCGGCCTGATCGCCACCGGCCTTCTCGGTGCCTGGCGGGCGACGCCCAAGGCCGACCGGGCGTCGGGCTGGTTCGCGTTCGCCGGCACCGCCTTTCCGCTCCTCCTCCTGGTGGTGGTGTGGGGCCGGGTCTCGGGCTTCGAGAGCCATTTCGGGTTCGCCGCGGGCGCCCTCGCCCTGGCATTCGGCTACGCCGGCGCCTGCACCCGCCTGATCGGCCGGGAGAGCCTCGAGGCACCGTCGCTCTCGGTGGCGATCACCGCCGTCGGCGCCATCGCGGCGCTGGGCACGGCGGCGGCGATCGGCCTCGACCACGCGGCGCTGACGGTGGCGCTCGCCCTGATGATCCCGGCGATCGCCTGGGTGTGGCGGCGCCGGCCGATCGGCGCGCTGAGGATCGCCACGGCGATCACCGGTGTCGTCGTCCTCGGCCGGCTCGGCTGGGATCCGGCGATCGTGCGCGACGTCGGCACGACGCCGATCTTCAACGCCCTGCTCCTCGGCTACGGCGTGCCGGCGGCCGGCGCGCTCTACGCCGCCTGGGTGTTCCGCACCACCGCGACCGACCTGTGGCGGGCGATCGTCGAGGGTCTGGCGCTGATCTTCACCGGGCTCCTGATGCTGATCGAGATCCGCCATCTCACCCATGGTGGCGACCTCTACGCCCCGACGATCGGCCTCGTCGAACTCGGGCTCGACGTCACCACCGCCTTCGTGCTTTCGGCGGGAGCGCAGCGGGTGGCGGGCCGGCTCGGCAGTCGGGTGGTGGAATGGGCGTCGATCGGCCTGTCGCTGGCGACCGCGGCGATCGCCCTCCTCGGGCTCGTCGTCTTCGAGAACCCGGTCTCGACCGGACGGCCGGTCGGCTCGCTGGTCTTCGGCGCGTTGCTCTTCGGCTATGGCTTGCCGGCGATCGCGGCGGCGGTGACGGCGCGGATGGCGCGCCGGGCCGGTCGTCCGCCGTGGTTCGTGGCGACGCTGGCGGGAACCGCCTACGTCCTCGGCTTCGTCTGGGTGACGTTGCTGGTGCGGCGTGCCTTCCAGGGCGAGGTGTTGACCGGCTTCGAGCGCGACGCGGAGATGTGGGCCTATTCGGCGGTGTGGCTCGCCTATGGCGTGGCGACGCTGGTCGCCGGCCTCCGGCTCGCCTCGAAGCCCGTCCGGCTTCTCTCCGCCGTGGTGGTGACGCTCACCGCCGCCAAGGTGTTCCTGCTCGATCTCTCCAACGTCGGCGGCGTCTGGCGCGCCTTCTCCTTCATCGGCCTCGGCCTGGTCTTGATCGGGATCGCGCTGGTCTATCAGCGCTTCCTCTTCGCCACCCGGAAGTCGACGTGACGGCGGCCACGGCCGAAAAAGGGAAGGGGCCCCTCAGGGCCCCATCTTCTCGGCTTCCTCGTCCGGGGTGAGCGCCCGCGGCTCGGGTTCGGGCTCGTCGCCGAGGACGGCGCGGAAGCGCGCCAGGATGCGGTCGGCGGAGCGCCGGGCGTAACCCATCTCGGGCACCGGCGGCTGGGCCCAGACGGTGGTGCGCGGCGAGGCGGCGGCGACCTGCGCGTCGGGCACCGGCGGCAGCAGGGGGCGACCGGACTTGTGGTCGTTCGAGCGCTCGCCGAGCGCGGCGATGGCCGACCTGGTCACCACCTTGCCCGGACCGGTGCGGGTCATGGCGATCACCACCCGACCGTCGGTCGCCGAGGCGTCGGGGGCGGCGAGCGCCAGACGCGGCAGCACCGTCGCGCTCTGCGGCGCGATCATCGAGGCGACCGACATCAGCGGCGGCCAACCGTCCTGTGACGGCGGCACGGTGGCGAGCGTCGGCTTGACGAAGAGATCGCGCTCGGTGGCGCGGCCGAGCGGGGTGGGCGAGATCAGGCGGTCGCCCTTGCCGGAGCGATTGATCGTCGGGTTGACCTGGATCGGCGCGATCGCCGGACGCTTGACCCCGGGAACGGCCCCGGTGATGTCCGGATCGATGACGTCGAGCGGCACCTTCTTGATCTGATGACGCGGCATCTGGTCGGCCTGGGCGACGACGATCCGACCGGTCGCCGCCTCCGCCGGCGCGGGGGGCACGCCGACGGAGGTCCGCGGGGCGGACGCGGCCAGACGATCGCCGCGCGGCGCGGCGGTCGTCGGCGCGGCGGCGACAGGCGCGCCGCGCGATCGTCTGAGAGCATCGTATTCGGCCATCCAACCGGAGGCGTCGCGGACCGTCCAATGGACGGGGGCGTCGATCGGCGGGGTCACGCCCCCGACGACGGCGACGACGACGAGGCCGAGAAGAAGAGCGGGCGCCCCCCGCAGACGCGGGAGGAGAACGACCCGTCGGGCCGCGCGGTGGCGGCTGCGCTCATTCGGCATGACTCGATACAACTCCGAACCAGCGGGGCGCACCGACGGCGTTGCAGGGATGCAACGACCGAGAGGTACTTTCCCGATCGAACCGATCATCTCCGAGTAACCTCGAGAAAAGGTTAAACCTGAGGCGGGACGCAGGTATTTCACCGAATACCGCCTCCGCTTCGGTGGCGGAGCGGCGGAGCCTCTCATCGAAATGGTGAACGATACGGCCCTCGGGCGGTCAGGGCCCTCGCGCCAGCCGCGCCTCGAGCTCGCGGTCGAGGGCGACGACGGCGCCGAAGGGGCCGCCGGCGGTGTCGAGCGCGGCGCCGACGTCGACCGCCGCCAGTCCGCGCAGTCCGAAACGCACCCGGATCGCATCCTCGACCCAATGGCGCGCCTGGGCGGCACGGCGGGAGGCGCGGTGGCCGGCCCTGTCGAGATGGGCGCGATGGCCGGCGACGGCGGTCGCGAGTTCGGCGAGCCCCGTCCCGCTCGCCGCCGAGACCAGGACGACGGGCGCGACCCAGGCGCCGGGCTCGTGGGTGGCGAGCGTCATCGCGCCGGCGACGTCGGCCATGGCGCGGCGCGCCGGTTCGCCCATGTCGGCCTTGGTGACGCAGACGACGTCGGGCAGTTCCATGATGCCGGCCTTCATGAACTGCAGGCTGTCGCCGGAACCGGGCTGGATGCAGAGCAGGACCGTGTCGGCGATCGATGCGATGTCGCCCTCCGATTGGCCGATGCCGACGCTCTCGACCACGACGAGATCGTAGACCGCCCGCATCAGGACGATCGCCGCCACGGCGTGGTCGGAGAGGCCGCCGAGCCGGTCGCGCGCCGCCATCGAGCGGACGAAGACGCCCTGGTCTTCCGGGTCGGTCCTGAGCCGGGTGCGATCGCCGAGCAGCGCCCCGCCGGTCAGCCGCGACGAGGGGTCGACGGCGACGACGCCGACGGTGCGGCCGTCGCGCCGCGCCGCGTCGATCAGGGCGTTGGTCAGGGTCGACTTGCCGACGCCGGGCGGGCCGGTGAGGCCGAGGACGTCGCCGCGCGGTTCGGCGGCGCAGGCGTCGAGCAGGCGGGCGAGGTCGGCGGAACCGTGGGCGATCTCGATCAGCGACAGGGCGCGCGCCACCGCCGCCTTGCCGCCGGCGCGGATGTCGCTGAGAGAGGGGATCGACACGGACGCCATGGGATCTCCGAACCGGCGGGAGGCCGGGCGCATGGCGCCATCCATAGCGAGCCCGGCCCGGGCTGTCGACGGCGGCGGCGCGCGGCTCGGAGGCGGGATGCGGTCTTGCACCGGACCGCAACTCGAGGTTACATCCACGGGCAATTCGCTCGCGATATCCGCGCTTCTCCCGGCGCCGAGCCGGCCGAGGAGCGCGCGACGGATCGGATCGCGGCGCGGGACCACCGATGGAGGACGATCATGACGGGGTGGCGCGGATTGGAGACGGACGCGCGTGAGGCGTCTCATCGCCCGAGATCCGCGCCGAGGCTCCGGAGGGCGCCGCTGCTCCCGATGCTCCTCGCCCTGGCGATGTCGTGGGGCGGTCGGGCGGAGGCGATGGAGTTCGTCGCGCGAGCCCCGGTGATCTTCGCCCACGGCAAGATCAAGAACGG
>JAFHCF010000039.1:0-31586 GCA_048497495.1 Prosthecomicrobium sp. | reverse complement strand
TTTCTGAAGAGGATCCTGGGAGATGGCGCGCCGTCTCCTCGCTTTCTTCTGAAGTGGCCTCCGAAGGACCGCTCCCGCCCGGCCGGAGATGAGCGGCTTCACCTCCCTGCGCGATGCTTCGAGACGGCTGCTGCGCAGCCTCCTCAGCATGAGGCGCTTGGGGATTTTCGAAGCATTTACAAACGCCTCATGCTGAGGAGGGCCGAAGGCCCGTCTCGAAGCATCGCGCCCGGAGGCACGCGCCTCGAGCCTTGAAGCGACCTCGGGTGCCTCGCCGCCCTGCGATCGCCCCCCTCGCCGCCCCCGGCCTTCCTTCCGCCGCGCCGCTCACCTACCTGTAGGGAGAACGATCGACGGCGAAGGCGAGAGTGATGTCCCATCCGCGAATAGGCTTGGTGCTCGGCGGCGGCGGCGCGCGCGGCATCACCCATGTGCCGGTGATGGAGGCGCTCGACGATCTCGGGTTGCGGCCCACCGCGATCGCCGGCACCTCGATCGGCGCCATCTACGGCGCGGCGCGGGCCGGCGGGCTCTCCGGCGCCGACCTGCGCCAGGCGACGCTGGCGATGTTCGGCAATCGCGCCAACGTCCTGGCGAAACTGTGGACGCTGCGGCCGAAGAAATTCGGCGATCTCCTCACCGGCGGCTTCGGCCTCGGCCAGATCGACCCCGAGAAGATCCTCGCGACCTTCGTCGGTGAGGCGATCCCCGCGACCTTCGACGATCTCCAGATTCCGCTGACGGTGGTCGCCACCGACTTCTACGGCGGTTCACCGGCGCGCCTGACCAAGGGCGACCTGCGCCGCGCCGTCGCCGCCTCGATGGCGATCCCGACCCTGTTCAAACCGGTGGTGATCGACGGCCGCGTCCTCGTCGACGGCGGCATCGTCGATCCGGTGCCGGTCGACGCGTTGCCGGTCGAGGTCGATCTGGTGATCGCCGTCGACGTCGTCTCCTTCCCCGAACCGGCCGACGGCAAGGTCCTGCCGGGGGCGCTCGAGGCGATCTTCGGCGCCAGTCAGTTGATGATGCAGCAGATCGCGGCGGCCGAATTCGCCCGCCGCCCGCCCGACGTGCTGATCCGCCCGCCGGTCAACCACATCCGCGTCCTCGACTTCCTCGAGGCGAAGAAGATCCTGGCGGCGAGCGGCGAGGTGCGTGAGGAGGCCAAGCGACGCATCGGCCGTCTGATCGAGGCCCATACGACCGAGCCGGTCGTGGCGCTGGAGCCGCCGCCCAAGCGGCGCTGGCTGCCGATGCGACGGGACGGCTGAACCGGTCGACGGCGCCTGTCGGGCGGATCACTCCCGCCCGAAGAGTTCGTTCTTGACGATCATCACCGGCGCGGCCGGCATCACGCCGACCTTGCGACGGGTGAGGAAGCGCGGCCGGCGGCCGTTCAGCACCGAGCGGGCGCGGCGCGGCCGCACGGCGCCGCCCACGACCTGGCCGACACGCGCCTCGATCGCGCGCCAGGTGCCGTCCGCTTCGACCAGCAGCATCGGCAGGCCGAGAACGCGGGCCCAGGCCTTCCAGTCCGCCGCGACCTCGACGAGATCGGCGGCGACCGAGAGCGGCAGCGACAGCTGCGGATCACGATGCAT
Organism: Prosthecomicrobium sp.; assembly: GCA_048497495.1. Lineage (GTDB taxonomy): Bacteria > Pseudomonadota > Alphaproteobacteria > Rhizobiales > Ancalomicrobiaceae > JAFHCF01. The sequence continues at coordinate 29,982 of JAFHCF010000039.1, read as the reverse complement.
CAGTTCGACCACCGCCAGCCCGTCGCCGTCGGCGTCGCCGTCCGCGTCGATGCGATCGGCGACCAGACGCACCGCGACGCCCTCGAAGGCGGCCATCGGCAGGCGCATCGCCATCGGGATGCCGGAGGGCAGACGGCGGCAGATCGACGCCATGTTCTTTTCCAGGAACACCGCCGCCGCGCCCATCGGCTTGCCGCTGCGCGGGTCGGTGCCGGTATCGTAACGGAATCGATGCGGCAGAGCATAGGGGTCGAGCCGAACCGCTTCGCCATCCTGGTGGAAGGTCTCCTCGACCTTGGCCGCCGTCGTCGTTGCTTGACGCCTCAATAGAACCTCCTGCGGGTCTCGGTTAGTCTGAGGAAGACCTCGCTTCGTTGGAGGGATTGTGACTCGGACGGGGTGCGAGCCGGCTTAAGAAAGCTGGTTGAATTTTCGTTGATTGCGAGAGGGTTAGGGAAACGTCACCGCCGTGGTGACGAAGTCTTCACCATCAGGAGCCGAGAAGAGCGCGACCCGGGGCCGGCGGCGCGACGAACCGCCCCGGCCGGCGGGCCGTCGCGCCCTCCGCCCTTGCCGCGACGGCCCCGGCCCCGTACATCGGCTGAGGCTCAGGATTTCCGCGATGCGGCGAAGACCATGCGAGGTTCCATGCACGACGTTCTCGATCAGTCCGACCTGAAGGAGAAGGCGGACCGTCTCGTCGCGGCGGCTAAGGCCGCCGGCGCCGATCGCGCCGACGCGGTGGCGGTGCGTGGCGTCTCGCTCTCCGTCGGGGTCCGTCTCGGCGAGGTCGAGGACAGCGAACGCTCCGAGGGCGACGACTTCGGCCTGCGCGTCTTCGTCGGCCGCCGCTTCGCCACCGTCTCGGCCAATGCCTTCGCCGACCCGAGCGAACTCGCCGGCCGCGCCGTCGCCATGGCCCGCGTCGCTCCCGAGGATCCCTGGGCCGACCTGATCGATCCGGATCTCCTGACCCGGGACTTCGTCGATCTCGACCTGCTCGATCCCTCCGCCCCGAGCGCCGCCGATCTGACCGAGCGGGCGCTCGCCACCGAGGACGCCGCCCGCGCCATCGAAGGCGTCGTCAATTCCGGCGGGGCCTCGGCCTCGTGGTCGCTCGGCGGCATGGTCCTGGTGACCTCGGCCGGCTTTTCCGGCGCCTGGCTGCGTTCCGGCCACTCGCTCTCGGTCTCGGCGATCGCCGGCGCCGGCACCGCCATGCAGCGCGACTGGGATGCCTCCTCGAAGATCTGGGCCGTCGACCTCGACGCCCCCGACCTCGTCGGCCGCCGGGCCGGCGAACGCGCCGTGCGCCGGCTGAACCCGCGCAAGGTGGCGACCGTCACCGCGCCGGTGATCTGGGAGCCGCGCGCCGCCACCGGCCTCGTCGGCCATCTCCTTTCGGCGATCAACGGCGCGGCCATCGCCCGCAAGACCTCCTTCCTCAAGGACCGTCTCGGCAAGCCGGTCTTCGCCCCCGGCATCACCATCGTCGACGACCCCTACCGCAAGCGCGGCCTCGGCTCGCGCCCCTTCGACGGCGAAGGCGTCGCCGGGCCGGTGCTGAAGCTGATCGAGGACGGCGTCTTGAACCATTGGCTGCTCGACGGCGCCACGGCGCGCGAATTGGGCCTTGCCACCAACGGCCGCGCCTCGCGCGGCACCGGCTCGCCCTCGCCCGGCTCGACCAACGTCACCCTGCTGCCCGGATCGGTCGCCCGCGACGACATGTTGGCCTCGGTGAAGTCGGGCCTCTACGTCACCGACATGATCGGCTCCGGCGTCAATTCGATCACCGGCGACTACTCGCGCGGCGCCTCCGGCTTCTGGATCGAGAACGGCGAACTGACCGACGCGGTCAGCGAGATCACCGTCGCCGGCAATCTCGCCGACATGTATGCCCGCCTCGTCGCCGCCGACGATCTCGAATACCGCTTCGGCATCAATGCGCCGAGCCTGATGGTCGAGGGCCTGACCATTGCCGGACGCTGATCGGCGCATCGCCTCGACGGCGGCCGAACGCGACGCCGACGTCGAGCTTCTGGCGCGCGCCGCGCGGGAGGCCGGCGAGATCGCGCTCGCGTGGTATCGCCGCGATCCGCGGGTCTGGGAGAAGTCCGGCGGCTCGCCGGTGAGCGAGGCCGATCTCGCCGTCGATCGCCACCTGCGCGAGGTGCTCCTCGCCGCCCGACCCGACTACGGTTGGCTCTCCGAGGAGACCGCCGACGGCCCCGAGCGGCTCGCCGCCACCCGCCTCTTCGTCGTCGATCCGATCGACGGCACCCGTGCCTTCCTGCGCGGCGACGACCAATGGACGGTGTCGCTCGCCGTGGTCGAGGCCGGCCGGCCGATCGCCGCCGCGTTGCTTCAGCCCGCCACCGCCGCCCTGTGGCTCGCGACCTCCGGCGGCGGGGCGCGTCTCGACGGTGTCCCCCTCGTCGTCGCCGACCGCGTCGAGCTCGCCGGCGCCCGGGTCTCCGGCCCGCACAAATATCTCGATCGCCCGGCGATGAAGGCCGTGGGCTTCGCCACCCGCCATGTCGTGCCGTCACTGGCATTACGGATCGCGCAGGTCGCCGACGGCCGCCTCGACATCGCCTATGGTTCGGGCAATGCTCACGATTGGGATCTTGCCGCAGCCGATCTTTTGGTGCAGGAAGCCGGGGGTAGGTTCACCGTCCCGAGCGGCGAGCCGCTCCACTACAACAGGGCCGTTCCCCGCCACCCTCCGCTGGTGGCCGCCGTCCCCGGGCTCCATGACGCGGCGCGCGAGCTCCTCGCCCGTCTCGACTGATCCCGGCGACGCGACCGCTCGCGCGGGGGGACGCCCGCGATGTCTCCAACCCGAGATCGGACCATCGACATGACCGCGCCCAAGCCCAAGCCGCAGTTGCTCCACCTCGTTCTCGGTGGCGAACTCGTCGACCTCCACACCCACGAGTTCCGCGACACCGCCGAGATCGACCTCGTCGGCGTCTTCCCGAATTACGAGTCCGCGCGCGTCGCCTGGAAGGCCAAGGCCCAGCAGACCGTCGACAACGCCCACATGCGTTACTACATCGTCCATCTCCATCGCCTGATGGATCCCGACCATCCGGACGAATGAGAGACCGCCGACGAGACGTCGCGCGAAGCCCGATTCCTCGAGCTGTTCGGGCTCCGCGCGGTCTCCATCCGCGATCGGTCGGTCAGCGGGCGTGACGGCGCCGGCGAAGGGCGCTAGAAACGCCTGCCAGACGACACGCGGGGACCACGACAGACCATGACGAGACGGCCGAGGCTCGATGCCGCGCGCGGACGCGCCGCGTCGCACCGCACCGCTTCGCACGCGACCGAGGCGCCGCCGAGGCGCGTCGGCGAAGGCATGGGCTCGCCATGCTGAAGCGGCTGATGCGCGCCCGCGCCTTCCGCGTCTTCGCCGGCACCACGCTCGCCTGGTGGTTCCGCGTCGTCCGCCGTTCCTGCCGGGTCGTCGTCGAGCCGGCCGACTTCTATGAGAGGCTCGGCGAGCCCCGCCCGCTGATCGTCACCACCTGGCACGGCGAGCACTTCATGTTGCCCTTCATCAAGCCGAACGATCGCTGGCGGGTGAAGGCGATGATCTCGCGCTCCCGCGATGGCGAAATGAACGTCATCGTCTGCGAGAAGCTCGGCATCGGCGCCATCCGCGCCTCCGCCGGCCGGTCCGGCGACGAGGTACGCCGGCGCGGCGGCGTCGCCGGCTTCGTCGCGGCGCTGCGCGAACTGCGACGGGGAAGCGCCGTGGCCCTCACCGCCGACCTGCCCAAGGGTCCGGCCAAGGTCGCCGGCGAGGGCATCGTCCAGATCGCCCGCCATTCCGGCGTGCCGATCGTGCCGGTCGCCACCGTCACCACATTCCGCAAACGCATGGCGCGCTCCTGGGACCGCGCCGCCTTCAATCTCCCCTTCGGCCGCCTGGCCATGGTCTTCGGCGAGCCGATCGCGGTGCCCGCCGACGCCGACGCCGAAGGTCTCGAGGACCGTCGTCGCGCCGTCGAAGCGGCCCTGAACCGGGTCACGGCGCGGGCCTACCAGATCGTCGGGGGCCGCGATGTCTGAGGCTCTCGCCGAACTGGCGCTCGCCGCCTACCGACGCGCCGGCGGCCTCGTCGCGCCGCTGCTCGGCCTCTTCCTCGCCGTGCGCGGCCGCGCCGGCAAGGAGGAGAGGTCGCGGCGCGACGAACGCCACGGCCTCGCCGCCGCCGCCCGCCCGCCCGGGCCCCTGGTCTGGGTCCATGCGGCGAGCGTCGGCGAAACCCTGGCGGTGATGGGGCTGGTGGAGCGCCTGGCCGGCGGTGGCCTCGCCGTGCTGTTGACCACCGGAACCGTGACCTCCGCGGCGATCGCCGCCGGCCGCCTGCCCGCCGGCGCCATCCACCAATACGTGCCGCTCGACGTCTCCGCCTGGATCGGGCGCTTCCTCGACCATTGGCGTCCGTCGCTCGCCGTCTTCGTCGAGAGCGAGATCTGGCCGGCGACGATCCATCAATTGACGACCCGCGCCATCCCCCAGGTCCTGGTCAACGCCCGGGTGTCGGAACGCTCGGCACGGCGCTGGCGCCTCCTCGACGGCTTGCCGCGCGCCCTCTTCGGCCGCTTCGCCCTCACCCTCGCCCAGTCGTCGGCCGATGCCGAGCGTCTGCGCGGGCTCGGCGCCGAGCCGGTGGTGGTCACCGGCAATCTCAAGTTCGACGGCGCCGCGCTCGGGGTCGACACCGCCGAACTCGGCCGGCTCGAGGCGGCCATCGGGGACCGTTCGACCTGGATCGCCGCCTCCACCCATCCCGGCGAGGAGGCGATCGTCGCCGCCGCCCACGGCCGTCTCGCCCGCGAGATCCCCGGCCTCCTCACGGTGCTGGCGCCGCGCCATCCCCGTCGCGGCGACGAGATCCGCGCCCTCCTGGCCGAGGCCGGCGTCGACGTCGCCTCACGCTCGCTGGGTGAGACGCCGAGCGGCGCCACCGACGTCTATCTCGCCGACACCATCGGCGAGATGGGGTTGATCTATCGCCTGGCGCCGGTCGCCTTCGTCGGCGGCTCCCTCGTCCCCCACGGCGGGCAGAACCCGATCGAGCCGGCGCATCTCGGCACCGCCGTCCTCCACGGGCCCCACGTCGCCAACTTCCGCGACCTCTATCGCGAGCTCGACGAGACCGGCGGGGCGCGGGTCGTCACCGGGCTCGACGATCTGGTCGCGGCGGTCGCCGCCGCCCTGACCGACCCGATCACCGCCGCGACCTGCGCCGAACTCGCCCGCGCCGTCGTCGAGCGCTCGTCCGGATCGCTCGACCGCACCGTCGCGGCCCTCGCGCCGCTGTTGGCGCGGCTCGCCGACGAGGCGAGGGCGTGATGGCGAGACCACCGCGCCCACCCGCCTTCTGGGACGCCGGCGGCTGGCCTTCGGTTCTGCTGGCGCCGGTCGGCTGGGTCTGGGGCCGGGTCGCCGCCTGGAACATGGCGCGGCCGCCGCGCACCTTCGCGCCGATGCCGGTGATCGCCGTCGGCAACTTCACCGCCGGCGGCGCCGGCAAGACCCCGACGGTCGCCGCTCTGGTGGGCCTCGCCCGCCGCGCCGGTTTCGCGCCCGCGGTGGTGACCCGCGGCTGGGGCGGACGGCTCGCCGGTCCGGTGCGCGTCGATCCGACCCGGCACGACGCCGCCGACGTCGGCGACGAACCGCTGCTCCATGCCCGCCTCGCTCCGACCATCGTCGCCCGCGACCGCGCCGCCGCCTTGGCGCTCCTGCCGGCGGCGGGCGCCGATCTCGTCATCCTCGACGACGGCTTCCAGAACCCGAGTCTGGGCAAGGATCTGTCGCTGGTGGTGGTCGATCGCGGCCAGGGGATCGGCAACGGGCGGGTGATGCCCGCCGGCCCTCTGCGCGCCCCCCTCGACGTCCAGATGGACCGGGCTTCGGCCCTCGTGGTGGTCGACAGCGGGGAAGCCGATGCGCCCGGGCTGGCGGTGCTCCGCGCCGAGGCCGCCCGTCGGCGCCTGCCGGTGCTCGAAGCCCGATTGGTGTTGCAGGAGCCGGACCGTCTCGCCGGCCGCCGCCTCCTCGCCTATGCCGGGATCGGTCGCCCGTCGAAATTCGCCGCGACCCTGGCCACGGCCGGGGCGCAAGTGGTCGATCTCGTCGCCTTCGCCGATCACCAACCCCTGAGCGAGACCGACGCCGAGGCGCTTCTCGCCCGCGCCGCCGCCGAAGGCCTCGAACTGGTCACCACCGAGAAGGACGCGGCGCGCCTCGCCGGCGCCACGTCGCCGATGCGGATGCGCCTCGCCGTCACCAGCCGGGTCGCGGCGGTCGAACTGGTCTTCGCCGACGAGGCGGCGGTGCTGGCGTTGCTCGCCGGCCTCAGACGCCGGGCGCGCCCCTGAGCGGTGCGTCGGTGATCGCCGCATGGCGCCGCGAGCACCGCGCCGTCGGGGTGCCGTGTCGGTTCTCGCCGGGGGCGATGAAGTCGGGGAGGGGGTGTCTTCGACGGTCGGATGCGTCGGCATCCGCGACCGTTGGTCTCAGCTCTCGGCGGTCAGTTGCAGATGCCGCTGCAGCGACGCCTTGGCGTCGGTATAGGGCTCCTGGCGCTCGACGTTCCAATACCTCAACTCGTCGAGCGGGATCGACAGCCCGGTGACCGCGCACACCACGTGGCTGCCATTGGTGAGGATCTGGAAATCCCCGTCGAGGTAGTGGATATGGGCTTCGCCGCTGCGGCGCGGCCTTTCGTGGCGGTTCATCTGGGCGACGGATCTCTCGAGAGGGTCGGAAGTACCAGTGTATCCGTCCGATGACGGCGATTCCATGTTTTTTGGCCGGCGCGGCGAAATCCGCCGGCGGACGAAGAGACGCGATCCGAGAGAAACGGCGCCGATGAGGCCATCGGCGCCGTTTCTCGAACTTTGGTCGTCGCGTCGCGCTCTCGTCGAGAGCGCCTGCCGCGTCGCGATCAGCCCTTGACGTAGGCCGGAGCCGGGGCCGGAGCCTTGGCGCAGCCGGCGATCGAGAGGCCGGCGGTGGCGACGAGAGCGAGAACGACGATACGAGCGAGCTTCATGAGTAATCCCCCTGGGAATCAGTTGCGAATCAAAGGTAGCACGTCGCCTCCGCGAGGGAATCCCTTCGTCATCCACAGGATTCCCACAGGGCTCCGAAGTAGGGGTGAGGGGGTGTCAATTTGCTCGACCGTTGCACGAATGACACGATCTCGACGCCCGGCGCACGCCGTATTCGCCGCTCCGCGCGCCTCGTCGGCGGCTGCGGCACGCGGGACGATTCTTCACGAGAGGGATTGCACGCAGAACGTGCGGTCCCGACGCGAATCACTTCGCGCCGACGCCGTTCTCGCGCGCCCTCCGCCGGCGCTCACTCCGCCGCGTGGCCCTGCGGGCGGGCGGCGATGGTCGCGGCCTCGTCGTCGGCCGCGTGGGGCCGCCGCGACCGGGTCAGGGGGTCGAGCAGCAGATAGACCACCGGCGTCATGTAGAGGGTGAGGATCTGCGACACGATCAGGCCGCCGACCACCGCGAGACCGAGCGGTTGGCGCAACTCCGCCCCGGCGCCGACGCCGAGGGCGATCGGCAGGGTGCCGAGGATCGCGGCGAGCGAGGTCATCAGGATCGGCCGGAAACGCAGCAGGCAGGCCTCGTGGACCGCCTCGATCGCCGAGGCGCCGTTCGCCCGTCGCTCCACCGCGAAGTCGACGATCATGATGGCGTTCTTCTTGACGATGCCGATCAGCATCACCACGCCGATCATGGCGATCACCGAGAGATCGAGCGCAAAGAGCTGGAGCGTCAACAACGCGCCGATGCCCGCCGACGGCAGGCCCGAAAGGATGGTGATCGGGTGGACGAAACTCTCGTAGAGGATTCCCAGCACGATGTAGATCACCAGCACGGCGGCGAACACCAGGAGCCCCTGGCCGGCGACCGCGTCCTGGAAGATCTGCGCCGTGCCGGAGAACCCGGTCAGGACCGTCTGCGGCAGGCCGATCTCGCCCTCGACCGCCTTGATCGCCGCCACCGCCTGGCTCAGCGCGAAGCCCGGTTGGAGGTTGAAGGAGATCGTCACCGCCGGGAGCTGGCCCTTGTGGTTGACCAGCGTCGGCGCCGGCGCCTCGCGCACCGTGGCGATGGCGTCGAGTGGCACCGAGGCGCCCGACGGCGTCTTGATCGTCAAGCGGCGCAACTGATCCGGCCCGGACGTATAGGCGTCGGCCGCCTCGAGGATCACCGAGTAGCTCGACGTGTCGGTGAAGATGGTCGAGACCACCCGCGTGCCATAGGCCGAATAGAGCCGCGAGCGCACCTGATCGACGGTCAGGCCGAGCTTGGAGGCGCGGTCGCGATCGATGTCGACGACGGCCTGGCGGCCACGGATCTGCAGATCGGAGGAGACGTCGAGAATGCCCGGTACTTGGCGGATGCGGCCCTCGAGGCGCGGCGCCCAGGTGCGCAACTCGTCGAAGTCGGAGGATTGCAGCGTGTACTGCCACTGGGCGCGAGAGAAGGTCGCGCCGATGTTGATGTTCTGGACGTTCTGGAAGAACGTGTTGATCCCCGGCACCCGCGCCGTCGCCCGCCGAAGCCGCTGGATCACGTCGTTGGACGACGACGTGCGGTCCTTCTTCGGCTTCAAGGTGATGAACATCCGCCCGCTCGACTGATTGGCGGAGGAAGACCCGGCGCCCACCGTCGACATGACGTTGACCACGTCCGGGTCGGCGCTGACGATCGCCGCCACTTCGCTCTGCCGCGTCGCCATCGCCGCGAAGGAGATGTCGTCGGCGCCCTGGGTCGAGGCCGACAGCATGCCGGTGTCTTCCTGGGGGAAGAATCCCTTGGGGGTGTCGCGGTAGAGCACCAGCGTCCAGGCGACGGTGGCGGCGAGGACCAGCAGCATCAGCCACTTGGCCTTGAGCACCAGATCGAGCGACCACGAATAGAACCGCGTCACCGCCGCGAAGAGGACGTCGAAGCCGCGGACGACGAAGTTCGGCCGCTTGTGCAGGTGGTTCTCGTCGATGATCCGCGACGCCAGCATCGGCGTCAGCGTCAGCGACACGATGCCGGAGATCAGGATCGCCAGGGTGATGGTGACGCCGAACTCGAAGAACATCCGCCCGACGACGCCGCCCATGAACAGGACCGGGATGAACACCGCGACGAGGGAGATCGTCATCGACACGATGGTGAAGCCGACCTCCTTCGCCCCGATGAAGGCCGCCTTCATCGGCGGTTCGCCGAGCTCGACGTGGCGCATGATGTTCTCGAGCATGACGATGGCGTCGTCGACGACGAAACCGACGGCGAGCGTCAGGGCGAGCAGCGAGATGTTGTCGAGGCTGAAGCCGAAGAGATACATGCCGGCGAAGGTGCCGATCAGCGACACCGGCAGGGCGAGCGCCGGAATGATCGTCGCCCTGGCCGACTTCAGGAACAGGTAGATCACGCCGATCACCAGCGCCATGGCGATCAACAGGGTGATCTCGACGTCCTCGATCGAATGGCGGATCGAGATCGAGCGATCGTTCATCACCTGCACTTCCATCGCCGGCGGCATGTCGGCGGTGATGATCGGCAGCGTCGCGCGGATGCGGTCGACCACCTCGACGGTGTTGGCGTCGGGCTGGCGCTGGATCGCCAGCATGATGGCGCGGGTGCCGTCGAGCCAGGCGGCGACCTTGTCGTTCTCGACGCTGTCGACGGCCTTGGCCACGTCCTGGACGCGCACCGGCGAGCCGTTCTGATAGGTGACGATCAGCGGCATGTAGCCCGCCGCCCGATCGATCGGCCCGGTCGCCTGCAGGGTGACGTTGCGCGACGGGCTGGTCAGCGAGCCGACCGGCGAATTGGTGTTGGCGGACGTGATGGCGTTGCGCAGATCGTCGACGGTCAGGCCGCGCGCCGCCAGCGCGTCGAGATCGGCCTTGATGCGGACGGCGTATTTCTGGGCGCCGTAGACGTTGACCTGGGCGACGCCGGGCAGCGTCGACAGGCGTTGGGCGATGTTGGTCTCGGCGAAGTCGTTGACGTCGGAGAGCCGCATCACGTCGGATTTCAGCGCCACGAACAACACCGGCTGGTCGGCCGGATTGACCTTACGGAAGCTCGGCGAGTCGCTCATCTCGCTCGGCAATTGCCGGGCCGCCGCGCCGATCGCCGCCTGGACGTCGAGGGCGGCGCCGTCGATCGAGCGGGCGAGATCGAACTGCAGCGTGACGTTGGTCGAGCCGTTGGTGGAGACCGACGACATCGACGACAGACCGGCGATGCCGGAGAACTGGCGCTCCAACACCGAGGCGACCGAACTCGCCATGGTCTCGGGGCTGGCGCCCGGCAGCTTGGCGGTCACCGAGATGGTCGGATAGTCGACGCGCGGCACGGCGGCGACCGGCAACTGCTTGTAGGCGAACAGACCGGCGGTGATGAAGGCGACCATCACCAGGATGGTGGCGACCGGCCGGCGGATGAAGGGGGCGGAGATCGACGACATCGACGACATGGTGTCACGACCCCGATTTCGCCGGTCGCGGCTTGGCGCCGTTCGCGGCCGGTTTGGCGGCAATCACACTGGCGCCGGGGAACAGCCGCAACTGACCGTCGGTGACCACCCGCTCGCCCGCCGCGAGCCCCTCGGCGACGACGGTGCGTCCGTCGACGGTGCGATCGATGCCGATGCGGCGCACCTCCACCGTGTCGCCCTCCTTCACCACATAGACGAAGGGACCGTTCTGGCCGAGCTGCACCGCAGCTTCCGGCACCACCAGGGCCCGCGGATCGGTCCGGAGCACGGCGCGTACCTGGACATATTCGCCCGGCAGCAGCTTCTCCTCGCCGTTGGCGATCGTCGCCTTGACCCCGAGCGTGCCGGAGGCGGCGTCGAGCATGTTCTCGATGAAGGCGATGTGGCCGGTGAGGGACGTCCCGGTGCTGCCCGGCTGGCGCACCGAGACCTGGACCTCGCCCGCCGCCATCGCTTCGCGCAGCGCCGGGATCGTCGACTGCGGCACCGAGAAGGCGACGTAGATCGGGTCGAGCTGGTTGACGGTGGCGAGCAGCGCCGAGTCGGCGGCGCGGATCGCCGAGCCCGGCTTCAACGGGATCGAGCCGACCCGTCCCTCGATCGGCGAACGGATCTCGTACCAGCTCGCCTGGACCTCGAGGTTCTGCAGCGCCGCCCGATCCGCCTCGATCGTCGCCAGTTGCGCCGCGACCAGCGTCTTGGCCGACTCCAGATCGCGGCTGCTCTTGGTCTTGGTCAGAACCAGTTGCTCGGTGCGCTCGAGATCGGAACGCAGCAGCGCCAGTTGCGCCTCGTCGCGGGCGAGCACGGCGCGCGCCTGAGCGATCTGCGCCTTGACCGCGCGGGCGTCGAGCCGGAACAGGATCTGGCCGGCCACCACCCGCTCGCCCTCCTCGACCGCCACTTCCTCGATCTGGCTGTCGACGCGGGTCTTCAGCGGCACCGAAGCGATCGCCTGGGCGGTGCCGACCACGTCGAGCACCGCCGGCATCGCCTCGACCGCCACGGTGGTGATCGAGACCGGCGCCGGCGGACGGGCGAGCGCCGGCTTGGGTTGTGCCTGTGGCTTCGTCGGGCTCGGCTGCGAGGCCGCGCCGGGCTGAGCGGTCTGAGCGACGACGAGGCCGTCGCTGACGACGACGAGGAAGAGGACCGCCGCCCCGGCCGCGACACCGGCGGCGACGACCCGCATCGCGGACTTCCGCGCCTTACGGACGGGGAGGGTGGGGGCGTCGTTCGATCGAGGCATGCGGTCCATCCGAGGCGAGGGGACTTGCGTCGGACCGATCTCGCCCGCGCCGATCGGAAGGCGGGTGGCGAGTGTCGGCCCCACGAGAGGCTCCTCGGTCTTCGAATATGCTCTCTATACGACGGTCTCACGGCGAAGCTACTGAAATCGCGAGCGGTCTCCAGCCGACGGGGCGGCCCGGCCGGTGTTCGCGATCACATCCGCGTGTCCGCCTCAGCGCCGCGCCTCGGTCCCGCCGATGGTCAGCCCGTCGATCCGCAGTGTCGGCTGGCCGACACCGACCGGAACGCTCTGGCCGCCCTTGCCGCAGGTGCCGACACCGGGGTCCAACCTCAGGTCGTTGCCGATCATCTTCACCCGGGTGAGGGCATCCGCCCCGTTGCCGATCAGCATGGCGCCCTTGACCGGAGCCACCACCTTGCCCTTCACGACCCGATAGGCCTCGGTGCATTCGAAGACGAACTTGCCCGAGGTGATGTCGACCTGCCCGCCGCCGAAATTGACCGCGTAGATGCCGTCGTCGACCGAGGCGAGGATCTCGGCCGGATCCATCGAGCCGGCGCGCATGTAGGTGTTGGTCATCCGCGGCTGCGGCATGTGGGAGAAGGATTGGCGCCGTCCGTTGCCGGTGGGCTCCACCCCCATCAGCCGGGCATTCTGGCGGTCCTGCATGAAGCCGACCAGGATGCCGTCCTCGATCAGCGTCGTGCAGGAGGTCGGCGTGCCCTCGTCGTCGATGCTCAGCGAACCGCGCAGATCCGGCAGCGTGCCGTCGTCGACGATGGTGACGCCGGGCGCCGCCACGCGCTCGCCCATCAGCCCGGCGAAGGCCGAGGTCTTCTTGCGATTGAAGTCGCCCTCGAGCCCGTGGCCGATCGCCTCGTGCAGCAGCACCGCCGGCCAGCCCGGGCCGAGCACCACGTCGAAGGTCCCGGCCGGTGCCGGCACCGCGTCGAGATTGACCAGCGCCTGCCTCAGCGCCTCGTCGACCGCATACTGCCAACGGTCGACGGCGATGAACTTGCCGAAGCCCTCGCGTCCGCCGAAACCGTGACTGCCGCTCTCCTGGCGGTCGCCCTCGCCGGCGACCACCGAGACGTTGACCCGGACCAGCGGCCGCACGTCGCGAGCGCGGCTGCCGTCGGGGCGCAGGATCTCGACGATCTGCCACGTGGCGGCGAGCGAGGCGGTGACCTGGCGCACGCGCGGATCGCGGGCCCGGGCGAAGGCGTCGATCTCGGCGAGGAGCCGGACCTTCTCGTCGAAGCTCGGCGCGCCGATCGGGTTGTCGTCGCCGTAGAGATGCGTGTTGGTCCTCGCCGGCGCCGCCGCATAGGTGCCGGAGCGCCCGCCGCGCACCGCCGCGACCGCGTCCGCCGCGCGCTTCAAGGCGGCCTCGGAGATCTCGCCGGAATGGGCGAAGCCGGAGACCTCGCCGGTCACGGCGCGCAGGCCGAAGCCCTGCGTGGTGTCGAAGGAGGCCGACTTGAGCCGGCCGTTGTCGAACATCAGCGATTCCGACTGGCGGTATTCCAGATAGAGCTCGCCGTCGTCGGACCCCTCCACCGCGCCCGCCACGATGCGACGCGCCGCCTCCGGATCGAGGCCGGCGGAGGCGAGGAGATCGTGGGAGGCATCGGTCATCGGGCGTCTCTTCGGTCGGCGACGGGAACCCTCAATCTAGGGCACCGCGCCGGCGATTGCATCGGGCGCGGTCGGGAAATGTGGAGAGGGGGTAGGGGAGGCCCACCCGGGCACGATCTCCGAAGCGAAGCGCAATCGGCCCGCCGTCTCGTCGAGTGCTCTCCCCTTGCCCTTGCCCCGCGAGGGCTGGGGGCCTAGTGTCCCGGCCGATTTCGCCGTCGGCGTCCGCGCCGGCGGCATCTGCCGTCTCATCGACGAAGGGTGTCGAACTTGCGATATGTCTCCACCCGCGGCGAGGCCCCCAGCCTCGGCTTCTCCGACGTGCTCCTCGCCGGCCTCGCCCGCGACGGCGGCCTCTACGTGCCGGCCGAGTGGCCGCGGCTGACCCATGACGAGATCGCCGATCTCGCCGGCAAGCCCTATCCGGAGGTGGCTTTCCGCATCATCTCGCGCTTCGTCGGCACCGACATCTCGGCCGAGGACCTGCGCGCCATGGTCGACGGCGCCTACGCCGGCTTCCGCCATCCGGCGGTGACGCCGCTCGCCCAACTCGGCGCCAACCACTTCCTGCTCGAACTGTTCCATGGCCCGACGCTCGCCTTCAAGGACGTCGCCATGCAGTTCCTCGGCCGGGCGATGGACCATGTGCTGGCCAAGCGCGGCCGGCGCGCCACCATCGTCGGGGCGACCTCCGGCGACACCGGCGGCGCCGCGATCGAGGCCTTCCGCGGCCGCGAGCGCACCGACGTCTTCATCATGTATCCGCACGGCCGCGTCTCCGACGTCCAGCGTCGCCAGATGACCACCTGTGACGACGACAACGTCCACGCCATCGCGCTCGAGGGCACCTTCGACGACGCCCAGGGCATCCTCAAGGGGATGTTCAACCACTTCTCCTTCCGCGACCGCATCGGCCTGTCCGGCGTCAATTCGATCAACTGGGCCCGCGTCGTCGCCCAGGTGGTCTATTATTTCGTCGCCGCGACGGCGCTCGGCTCGCCCCACCGCAAGGTGTCGTTCTGCGTGCCGACCGGCAATTTCGGCGACATCTTCGCCGGCTTCGTCGCGGTGAAGATGGGACTTCCGGTCGAGAAACTGGTGATCGCCACCAACGTCAACGACATCCTCCACCGCACCCTCGAGACCGGCGTCTACGAGCTGCGCGCGGTGACCCCGTCGATCTCGCCGTCGATGGACATCCAGGTATCGTCGAACTTCGAACGGCTTCTGTTCGAGGCGATGGGGCGCGACGGCGCCGCCGTCTCGGCGATGATGGCGAGCCTCGCTCAGGCCGGGGCCTTCACCCTGCCCGAGGAGGCGCTCGCCACGATCCGCGCCCTCTTCGCCTCCGGCCGCGCCGACGAGGCGGCGACCGCCGAGGCGATCGCCGAGACGCTGCGCGCGACCGGCCTGCTGATCGATCCGCACACGGCGGTGGCGGTGGCGGCGGCGCGCGCCTTCCTCACCGACGACGTGCCGATGATCACTCTGTCGACCGCCCATCCGGCGAAGTTCCCCGACGCGGTCGAGGCCGCCTCGGGCGTGCGCCCGGCGCTGCCCGTCCGGCTCGCCGACCTGATGGAGCGCGAGGAACGTTTCGACGTGGTCGAGAACGATCTCCTGGCGGTCGAACGTTTCGTCGAGGAACGGTCGCGCGCCGTGAAGATCTGAGGCAGATTGGACCGCCGGGCGAAGAACCCGGACGAGAGAGGCGCGATCATGACGCCTCGGGGACGGAGACGCGAATGAGCGTGGAAGTGACGACACTGGCGAGCGGGCTGACCGTCGCCACCGAACACATGCCCCATGTCGAGACCGCTTCGATCGGCGTGTGGGTCGGCGCCGGCTCGCGTTCGGAACGCGCCCACGAACACGGCATCTCGCATCTGCTCGAGCACATGGCCTTCAAGGGCACGACGCGACGCTCGGCCCGCCGCATCGCCGAGGAGATCGAGGCGGTCGGCGGCGAGATCAATGCCGCCACCAGTGTCGAGAACACCTGCTTCTATGCCCGTATCCTCAAGCACGACCTGCCGCTCGCCGTCGACATTCTCGCCGACATCCTGACCGAGTCGGTCTTCGATCCGGAGGAACTGGCGCGCGAGAGCCACGTCGTCCTCCAGGAGATCGGCGCCGCCAACGACATGCCGGAGGACGTCGTCTTCGATCTCCTCCAGGAACGCGCCTTCCCCGATCAACCGATCGGCCGGCCGATCCTCGGCACGCCCGAAACCGTGAAGTCCTTCGACCGCACGGCGCTCCAGACCTATCTCGACCTCCACTACCGGACCTCGCAGATGGTGGTGGCCGCCGCCGGCAATCTCGATCACGCCGCCGTCGTCCGCCTCGCCGAGGAGCATTTCGCCGGCCTGCCGATCGGCGACGCCCCCGAGGTCGAGACGGCGGTCTATCGCGGCGGCGACGTGCGTGAGGATCGCGATCTCTCCGAGGCGCAGATGACGCTGGCCTTCGAGGGCCGGCCCTATGCCTCGCCCGACCATCACGCCGCCCAGGTGTTGGCGACGACGCTCGGCGGCGGCATGTCCTCGCGGCTGTTCCAGGAGATCCGCGAGAACCAGGGCCTGTGCTATTCGATCTCCGCCTTCCACTGGGGCTATCGCGAGACCGGCCTGTTCGGCATCCACGCCGCCACCGGCGAGGAGGATCTCGAGCGGATGATGCCCGGCATCGTCGCCGAGGTGGCTCGCATCGGCGACGACCTCGACGAGACCGAAGTGGCACGCGCCAAGGCGCAGCTGCGTGCCGGCCTGTTGATGAGCCTGGAGAGCCCGGTGTCGCGGGCGAGCCAGATCGCCCGCCAGACCTTGATCTGGGGCCGCCCGCTGACCACGGCGGAAGTCCTCGCCAAGATCGAGGCGGTCGACCTCGCTCAGGTCAGGCGCCTGGCCGGCGAGATCTTCTCCGGTTCGATGCCGACCATGGCGCTGGTCGGCCCGGTCGCCTCGGCCCCGACCGGTGAGGAATTGACCCGTCTGCTCAGGGCGCGGGCGTGAGAAGGGGGCAAGCGGCGATGAGCTTTCTTCGCGTCATCGCTCACGATCCGCTTCCCGTGCTGCGCTCGGATCGCCTCCGGCTGCGCCCGCCGGTCATGGCCGATCATCCGGCCTGGGCCGAGATTCGCGCCCGCAGCCGCGCCTTCCTCGAGCCGTGGGAGCCGCTGTGGCCGGAGGACGACCTCGAGAAATCGGCTTTCCGCCGTCGCCTCAAACGCTATGCCACCGAGATCCGCGACGGCATCGCCTATCCCTGGTTCGTCTTCGACGCGTCGACCGGCGCGCTGCTCGGCGGCATCACCCTCGCCCAGGTGCGCCGCGGCGTCACCCAGACCGGCACCGTCGGCTACTGGATGGGCGAGAGCCACGCCGGGCGCGGCGTCATGACCGAAGCCGTCGGCCTGGTCGCCGGCTTCGCCTTCCACACCCAGCGCCTCCACCGCCTCGAGGCCTCCTGCCTGCCGGAGAACAGGCGTTCGATCCGTCTCCTCGAAAAGGTCGGTTTCACCCGCGAGGGTGTCGCCCGTCGGTATCTCTGCATCGCCGGCGCCTGGCGTGATCATCTGCTCTGGGGCCTCCTCGCCGAGGATCCGCTGTATCCGGCGGCCTCGACCGGAGCGTCCGGTTGAGCGGCGCGACGGCCCGGCCCCGGTGGGTATCGGCCCCGGACGGCTTGTCCGGCGGCGAGGCAGCCGGTAACACTGATTCGCCAACGGCATGTTCATGACGTGCTCTCACGGAAGGATTCGGATTTGAGCGGCCTGCGTGCGGTCCTCGTCGTCGTCCTCGCGGCGCTGGCGCTCAACTTGGGGCTCGCCGCGGCGCGCGCCGTCGAGCCGATCACCGTGCCGCTCGAGGTTCCCGCCCTCGATCTGACCCATGCGGTGGAAAAGCGTCTCAACGCCGGTGATCGCCTCCAGATTTCGACCGCCCCCGGTCCCGACGGCATCGTCCGCCGTATCGAGGTGCGCTCGACCCAGACGGGCGGCGGCGACTGGGTGGTCTTCGCGCTCAAGAACAACACCGACGAACAGATCGACCGGCTGATCGTCGCGCCCTTCTTCCGCCTCGCCGATTCCGGTGTGCTCGCCCCCGATCTCGGATCGGCGCGCATCCAGTCGATCTCGACCTCGCAGGGCATCGCCCCGGAACGTCAGGCCAGCCAGGAAGCCGACGTCTTCCTGGTGACGCTCGATCCGCGTTCGGTCGTCACCTTCGTGCTCGAGCTGAAGTCGCCGCGTCTGCCCAAGCTGGTGTTGTGGGAACCCGACGCCTACAAGGACAGCGTCAACGCCTACACCCTGTTCCGCGGCATCATCCTCGGCATCTCCGGGCTCCTGGCGCTGTTCCTCACCATTCTCTTCGTGGTGCGCGGCTCCGGCATGTTCCCGGCGACCGCCGCCATGGCATGGTCGGTGCTCGCCTATCTGTGCATCGACTTCGGTTTCTGGGACAAACTGTTCCGGCTGGCGCCGGGCGCCGATCAGGTCTACCGCGCCGGCGCCGAGGTGATGTTGGCGACCACCCTGGTGGTCTTCCTCTACACCTACCTCAATCTCAACCGATGGCACGTCAGCTACTCCCACGTGACGGCGGCCTCGGTGGTGGTGCTGCTCGGCCTCGTCGGCGTCGCGGTGATCGATCCGGTGATCGCCTCGGGCATCGCCCGCATCGTGCTCGGCGTCCTGGCGGTGGTCGGCGCCGGCCTCCTCGCCTATCTCGCGGCCCACGCCTTCGACCGCGCCATCATGCTGATTCCGACCTGGATCCTGCTGACGGCCTGGTTGATGGCCGCCGGACTGACGGTGTCGGGCGGCATCGACAACGACGCGGTCCAGCCGGCGCTCGCCGCCGGCCTCGTCCTCATCGTCATGCTCATCGGCTTCACCGTGATGCAGCACGCCTTCGCCGGCGGCGCCATCACCCAAGGCGCCTCCGGCGAGGTCGAGCGCCGCGCCCTGGCGTTGGTCGGCTCCGGCGATCTGATCTGGGACTGGGACGTCAGCCGCGACCACATCTGGGCGAGCCCCGAGGTCGAGGATCTGCTCGGGCTCGAGCCCGGGGCGCTCGAGAGCGCGGCGCGCGACTGGCTGGAGATCCTCCACCCCAAGGATCGCGACCCCTTCCGCTCGACCCTCGACGCGGTGGTCGAGCAGCGGCGCGGCCGGGTCTCGGTGACCTTCCGCCTGCGCTCGCGCGACGGCCATTTCCGCTGGTTCAAGCTGCGCGCCCGGCCCGTTCTCGGCGCCGACGGCGAGGTGGTGCGCTGCGTCGGCACGCTGCTCGACGAGACCGACGTCCACAACGCCGAGGAGCGGCTCCTCCACGACGCCGTCCACGACAATCTCACCGGTCTGCCGAACCGCGAGCTGTTCTTCGACCGCATCTCCTCGGCGATCGTCCGCGCCCGGGCCGAGGCCATCGGCCGGCCGTCGATCATCATCATCGACATCGACCGCTTCAAGAACGTCAACGACAGCCTCGGTCTGTCGATCGGCGATTCGATGCTCTTGACCGTCGCCCGCCGCCTCGCCCGCCAGATGAAGCCGCAGGACACGCTCGCCCGCATCGACGGCGATCAGTTCGGCGTGGTGGTGATCTCCGAGAACGAGCCCGAGCGCATCGCCGCCTTCGCCGACGGCATCCGCCGTGCGCTCAAGGCGCCGATCACGCTGGGCGAGCGCGAGGTCTTCCTGACCACCTCGATCGGCGTCGCCATCTACGACATCGCCGCGAAGAAGGAGGACGATCTCGTCAAGGACGCCGAGATCGCCATGTTCCACGCCAAGCGCCTCGGCGGCGACCGCATCGAGGTCTTCCGCCCCAGCTTGCGCCAGCACGCGGTCGACATCCTGGCGGTGGAGAGCGAGTTGCGCCGCGCCCTCGAGCGCGAGGAGATCAAGGTCTTCTTCCAGCCGATCATCCGGCTGGCCGACGAATCGATCGCCGGCTTCGAGGCGCTGGTGCGCTGGGAGCACCCCAAGCGCGGCCGGCTCGGCGCCGGCGAGTTCATCTCGATCGCCGAACGCTCCGGCCTGATCATCCCGCTCGGCCTCCTGGTCCTGGAGAAGGCGGCGCGCCAACTCTCCATGTGGCAGGAGGAGTTCGGCCCCGACCTCGGCATCTTCGCTTCCGTCAACGTCTCCTCGCGCCAGCTCCTGCGCCACGATCTGATCAACGACGTCAAGGCGGTGCTCTCCCGCGTCGACGTGGTGCGCGGCACCCTGAAGATCGAGGTGACCGAGAGCCTGGTGATGGAAAACCCGGAATATGCCGCCAAGGTGCTGGAACGCATCAAGGAACTCGGCGCCTCGCTCGCCCTCGACGACTTCGGCACCGGCTATTCCTCGCTGAGCTATCTCCAGCGCTTCCCCTTCGACAGTATCAAGATCGATCAGTCCTTCGTGCGCGGCAACAATTCCAAGGAACGCCCGGTGCTGCTGCGCTCGATCGTGACGCTCGCCCACGATCTCGGCATGGACGTCATCGCCGAAGGCGCCGAGAGCCGCGCCGATGTGCTGGAACTGCGCCAGCTCGGCTGCGAATTCGCCCAAGGCTACGTCTTCGGCGAGCCGATGCCGGCCGAGGACGCCCGCCGCCTCCTGGTCCGCAGCTTCCAGACGGCGGCGCAGTAGGCGCCGCGATCGATCGGCATCCCCGACCGATGGGTTGCCTCAAACCTTCGACCGCTTCAGCCGCCCCCGCGCGAACACCGCGAAGACCCCGGCGCAGGTGAGCGCCAGCCCGTACCAGGTGATGGCGTAGCCGAGGTGGTCGTTGGGGTAGGAGAGGCGGGTCTCGCCCGCCTGGGGCAGCCCGCCGGAGGGCGTGAAGGCCGCCGCGAGATCGACCGTGTAGGGCGCGACCTCGGCCGTGGCGATCGCCGCCGCCGCCGAGAGCACCGCCGGATCGCGCACGAACCACAGGCGATGGGCCGGGTCGTCGGCCGGCGTGTAGGTGCCGCGCGGCTCGGGCCGGCGCAGGATTCCGCTGATCTCGAGCGGGGTCGACGGCGGCGGCGCCCAAGCGGCGAGCGTCATCCCCTGGCGCGGCACGAAACCGCGATTGATCCACACGATCG
This sequence comes from Prosthecomicrobium sp., assembly GCA_048497495.1. GTDB lineage: Bacteria > Pseudomonadota > Alphaproteobacteria > Rhizobiales > Ancalomicrobiaceae > JAFHCF01. The sequence goes on along the minus strand of JAFHCF010000039.1, from coordinate 9,445 downwards.
ATCCGTCGTCGCGGGCGAACGGTGTCATCACCCAGACGCCGGAACCGCCGTGGCGGCCGCGAGGCTCGCCGAGAATGGCGTGGACGGTGACGTCGCGCTCGGCGAGGAAGCGGCCGGAGAGCCGGACCGGCATCCAGTCGATCGCCTGGCCTTCCGACGCCTCGGCCGCCGCCAGGCCGGGGGCGGCGACGGGCGCCGCCTTGGTGCGTTCGGTCATGGTGGCGATGAGGTCGGTCTTCCAGGCGAGCCGGGCGACCTGCCAGGTGCCGAGCGAGGCGAGGATCGCGGTGACGATCACCGTCGCCATCGCCGGTGCCACCAGTCCGCGCGCCGCCGGGCTCATCGTGCCCCCGCGTCGTCGCCGGCGCGCGGCTCGGCGATCCGTCCTTCGCGTGCCTTGTGGCGGTATTGGAGGCCGATCATCAACGCCTTCAACGGTCGGAGCAGCCCCAGCGACAGGCCGAGGATCAGCGGCAGCCACAGCACGGCGTGGACCCAATAGGGCGGCTGATACTTGACCTCGGTGACGAGAGCCGCGCCGACCACGACGAAGCCGACGATCAGGATGATGAACACCGCCGGCCCGTCGCCGGAATCGGCGAAGCGGTAGTCGAGCCCGCAGGCCTCGCAGCGCGGTGCCGGCTCGAGGAAGCCGGCGAAGAGCCGGCCCTCGCCGCATCGGGGGCAACGGCAGAGGAGGGCGGCGCGCGCGAGCGACGGCGGCGATGGGATCTCGGTCATGGGCGGATCATACACCGGCGAGGAGGGGGAGCCTTCCGAAAACACCACCGGCCCGAGCGTCACCACCCGGGCCGGTACGAGAACGGCTAGAGCATGTTCCGACCGGACTGAATCAGTCCGGTCGAAGAGAATTTGCTCCAACAATGAGCCGGAGCGGTTTCCGAACTGATGCGATCAGATCGGAAACGGCTCTGGTCAGGTCGTCAGTGCGTGCCGCCGTAGCCGCGCGCCAGCACGTAGATGCAGACGAAGAGGAACAGCCACACCACGTCGACGAAGTGCCAGTACCAGGTCGCCGCCTCGAAGCCGAAGTGCTGCTTCGGGGTGAAGTGGCCGGCGTTGGCGCGGATCAGGCAGACGGCGAGGAAGATCGTGCCGACGATGACGTGGAAGCCGTGGAAGCCGGTCGCCATGAAGAAGCTGGCGCCGTAGATCGACCCGGAGAAGCCGAAATGGGCGTGGCTGTATTCATAGGCCTGCAGGCAGGTGAAGAGGAAGCCGAGCCCCACGGTCAGGGCGAGGCCCTGCCTCAGGCTGGCGCGGTCGTCCTCGATCAGGGCGTGATGCGCCCAGGTGACGGTGGTGCCGGAGAGCAGCAGGATCATCGTGTTGAGCAGCGGCAAGTGCCAGGGATCGAAGGTCTCCACCCCGTGCGGCGGCCACACCCCGCCGGTGAAGGCGGCGCGCATCACCTGCTTGGCGTCGTTGGCATAGAGCGCCGCGTCGAACCACGCCCAGAACCAGGCGACGAAGAACATCACTTCCGAGGCGATGAACAGGATCATGCCGTAGCGCAGATGCAGGCCCACCACCGGGGTGTGGTGACCCTCGTGCGATTCCTTCACCACGTCGGTCCACCAGGCCCCCAGCGTGTAGAGCACCAGGAGGAGGCCGGCGACGAACAGCCACGGGGTGGCGAGATCGACACCGCCGAGCAGCAGCTGATCGCCGACGCGCCAGCGGAACAGGCCGATCGCCCCGATCGCCATGACGAAGGCACCGAGGGCGGCCATGATCGGCCACGGGCTCGGCTCGAGAATGTGAAAGTCGTGCGTCTTGCCGTGTGCCTCAGCCATGGTTTCCCCCTCGGCGGCGGTCGTCAATTTTGGGCTCGCGTCGCCGCCGTGCCCGTCCGCGCGGCCGAAACGGCGCGGGCCACGGGCTTCTCGGAGGCGAAGAAGGTGTAGGAGAGCGTGATCGTGGTCACGCTCTCGATGTTCTTGTCGTCGTCGGCGCTCGCGTCGACATAGAAGGTCACCGGCGCGTCGATCACCTCGTGCGGCTTCAACGTCTGCTCGGTGAAGCAGAAGCAGGCGATCTTGTTGAAGTAGGCGCCGGCGAGTTCCGGCGTCACGTTGAAGGCGGCGACGCCGCGCGTCTCCTGATCGGAGAGGTTCTCGATCCGGTAGTGGACGGTGGCGACCTCGCCGCCCTTCACCCTGATGCGTCCCACCTCCGGCCCGAAGGCCCAGGGAAGACCGGGATGGGTGTTGGCGTCGAAGCGCACCTCGAACACGCGGTCGCTCTTGCGCTCCGGCTCCACGGTGGCGACACCGGTGGTGCCGCCGTAGCCGGTGGTGCGGCAGAACCACGTGTAGAAGGGCACCGAGGCGAAGGCGAGACCGAGCATGCCGGCGACCAGCGAGAACAGCATGATCGCCACGCGCCCGTTGGAGCGGGCGGCGGCCTGTCGTGTCCTCGGGTCGGGAGCGCCGGTCGCCATCGGATCAGCCCTTGCCCGGCAGGTGGAGGCCGAGCTTCGACAGCGTCACCACGTAGAACAGGGCGACGAGCCCGGCGAGCACCAGGCCGATGGCGCGGTTGCGAAGCGTCCGCGCCCGCTGTTCGGCCTCGGTCAGGCGGATGCCGGTGACGATGTCGCTCGACCGGGTCATGGGTGTCTCCTTCGTCGTCACAGGGCGGCGATCAGCCGTTCGCCGGCGAGAACGGCGAAGAGCGTGAACAGGTAGAAGATCGAGAAGCCGAACAGCCGGCCGCAGGCCTTGCGGGCCGGCAGGCCGTCGCGGCGGACGAAGACGAGGGTGGCGAGCGCCACGAACATCGCCCCGCCGATCGCCGCCACCACGCCGTGCACCGGCCCGGCGAAGCCGAGCGCCCAGGGCATCAGACCGACCGGGGCGAGCAGGATCGAATAGAGCAGGATCTGGAGCCGGGTGGCGCTCTCGCCAGCGACCACCGGCAGCATCGGCACCCCGGCGCGGGCGTAGTCCTCGGACTTCAAGAGCGCCAGCGCCCAGAAGTGCGGCGGCGTCCACACGAAGATCAGCGCGAACAGCACCACCGGCGGCCACGCCAGCGATCCGGTCGCCGCCGCCCAGGCGACCACCGGGGGAAGCGCCCCGGCGGCCCCGCCGATGACGATGTTCTGCGCCGTGCGGCGCTTCAGGATCATCGAATAGACGACGACGTAGAAGAAGATGGTGAAGCCGAGGAGGCTGGCGGCGAGCCAATTGGCGGTGAGCCCCAGCATCAGGACGGAGCCGACGGAGAGCGTCAACCCGTAGGCGAGGGCTTCCTGGCCGGTGACCCGCCCGGCCGGGATCGGCCGCGTCCGGGTCCGCGTCATGATCGCGTCGATGTCGGCGTCCCACCACTGGTTCAGGGCGCCCGATGCCCCGGCGCCCACCGCGATGGCGAGCAGGGCGACGAAGCCGAGCACCGGATCCATGTGTCCGGGCGCCGTGATCATCCCGACGAAGGCGGTGAAGACCACCAGCGACATCACCCGTGGCTTGAGCAGCTGCCAATAGTCGCGCGGCTCGGCGAGCGACACCCGAACAGCTGTCGTGTGCAGGGAGAGGTCGGTCATGCGATGCGGTCCTTCCTGCCGGACTCTCGGGCTTGGCCCGTCGAGTTCGTCGGTGATCGAGGGAGGCGAAGCCGCCTACCCCTCTCTCTGTCTCTCCCCCACAAGGGGGGAGAGGACCCTGGGGTGGATGAATGTCGAAACCGAAACGGCGTTCACCGTCACGAAGGCCCTATCCGCGTCGTCCCCTCCCCCCTTGTGGGGGAGGGACAGGGAGAGGGGTACGCGGCGCCGGCCACGAATCCCCGATTCCCTCAATGCGCGTCGTCGTCGTCCGAGATCACCGGCAGGGTCTCGAACTGGTGGAAGGGCGGCGGCGACGACAGGGTCCATTCCAGCGTCGTCGCGCCGACGCCCCACGGGTTGTCGCCGGCCGGGATCTTGTCGCGGAAGGCCTTGATCATCCCGTAGAGGAAGATCAGCACCGCGAAGCCGGAGATGTAGGAGCCGATCGACGACACGTAGTTCCATCCGGCGAAGGCGTCGGGATAGTCGACGTAGCGGCGCGGCATCCCGGCCAGCCCGAGGAAGTGCTGCGGGAAGAAGATCATGTTGACGCCGACGAAGGCGACCCAGAAGTGCAGCTTGCCGATGAACTCCGAGTACATGTAGCCGCTCATCTTCGGGAACCAGTAGTACCAGCCGGCGAAGATGGCGAAGACGGCGCCGAGCGACATCGTGTAGTGGAAGTGGGCGACGACGTAATAGGTGTCGTGCAGCACCCGGTCGAACCCGGCGTTGGAGAGCTGCACGCCGGTGACGCCGCCGACCGTGAACAGGAAGATGAAGCCGATCGCCCACAGCATCGGGGTGCGGAACTCGATCGAACCGCCCCACATGGTGGCGATCCACGAGAAGATCTTCACGCCCGTCGGCACCGCGATCACCATGGTGGCGGCGACGAAATAGGCCTGGGTGTCGACGTCGAGACCGACCGTGTACATGTGGTGGGCCCACACCACGAAGCCGACGACACCGATCGCCACCATCGCGTAGGCCATGCCGAGGTAGCCGAAGATCGGCTTCTTCGAGAAGGTCGAGATGATGTGGGAGATGATGCCGAAGCCCGGCAGGATCAGGATGTAGACCTCCGGGTGGCCGAAGAACCAGAACAGATGCTGGAACAGGATGACGTCGCCGCCGCCTTCCGGCTTGAAGAAGGTGGTGCCGAAGTTGCGGTCGGTCAGCAGCATGGTGATGGCGCCGGCGAGCACCGGCAGCGACAAGAGCAGCAGGAACGCCGTCACCAGCACCGACCAGGCGAACAGCGGCATCTTGTGCATGGTCATGCCGGGGGCGCGCATGTTGAAGATGGTGGTGATGAAGTTGATCGCGCCGAGGATCGACGAGGCGCCGGCTATGTGCAGCGCCAGGATGCCGAAGTCGACGGCGGGGCCGGGATGGCCGACGCTCGACGACAGCGGCGGATAGGCGGTCCAGCCGCCGCCGAAGCCGTTCGACCCGGCCGGCCCCGGCACGAACATCGACAGGACCAGCAGCAGCAGCGCCGGCGGCAGCAGCCAGAAGGAGATGTTGTTCATGCGCGGGAACGCCATGTCCGGCGCCCCGATCATGATCGGCACGAACCAGTTGCCGAAGCCGGTCAGCGCCGGCATCACCAGGAAGAACACCATGATCAGGCCGTGGCCGGTGGTGAACACGTTGAACTGGTGCGGATCGGTGAAGAACTGGATGCCGGGGTTCTGCAGCTCCATGCGGATGCCGATCGACAGGATGCCGCCGATGAGGCCGGCGACGAGCCCGAAGATCAGGTAGAGCGTGCCGATGTCCTTGTGATTGGTCGACATCAGCCACCGCCGCCAACCGGTCGGATGGCCGTGGTGGGCGTGACTCTCAATCGATTGAGTTTCGGAATAGGCGTGAACGTGTGCCATCGGTGGTCCCTCGGGCGGGGGCGACGGGCGCGAAACGCGGCCCCGTCGCGTCTGTCTTGATCAGCGGGTGGCGAGACGGGTCTGCGAGCCCTCGGTATCGAGCGCGGCGGCGAGGGTGCGATAGGCGGCGTCGAGATCGGAGCGCGCGGTCTTCGACCAGGCGTCCCACTGCTCGGCGCTCACCACCCGGACCGCGATCGGCATGAAGGCGTGGTCGCGGCCGCACAGTTCCGAGCACTGTCCGTAGAAGACGCCGGTCTTCTCGGCCTTGAACCAGGTCTCGTTGAGGCGACCCGGATTGGCGTCCATCTTCACGCCGAAGGAGGGCATCGCCCAGGAATGGATGACGTCGGCGCCGGTGAGTTGGACGCGGACGACCTTGCCGACCGGCACCACCACCTCGTTGTCGACGGCGAGCAGACGCGGCTGCTTGACCGGATCCTTGCGCTTGGAATCGTCGAGCATCACCGAATCGAAGGCGACCGGCTTCTTCGAGTCGGTGACGAGGTCGGTGTACTCGTAGCCCCAGTACCACTGATAGCCGGTGACCTTGAGGGTCATGTCGGCGGGCGGCACCACCATCTCTTCGTAGAGCAGGCGGAAGGAGGGGATGGAGAGGGCGACCAGGATGAGGATCGGGATCACCGTCCAGGCGATTTCGATGCCGGTGTGGTGGGTGGTCCGGGAGGGAACCGGATTGGCCGCGGCATTGAAGCGCACCATCACCCAGATCAGAAGGCCGAGTACGAACAGCGTGATCGGGATGATGATCCAGAACGTGAAGGTGGCGAAACTGTCGATGTGATCGTGGACCTGCGTCGCGCTCGGCTGCAGGGTCATCTGCCATGGCACCGCCTGCGACGCCTGCGCGCCCGACACCGGGGCGACGAGGCCCGCGACGAGGCCGGAGACGCCGGCGAACGCGCCGCGCGCAATGCGACGGGACGAGGCGACGAACGGCGCTGTCGTCTTCGAAATCATCCTTCGAGACCCCTTTTCCTCATCCGCCGCCGGCCTTGTGGCGGCCCTTCGCGGCGGTCGGCTTCCCCCTCGCGGTCCGTCGGTTGGCGATGGAGCGTGCCCCCGCGAACCTCCCGACCGGTCGCAGGCGCATACCGCACTGCGACATCGTGCCCTCTATGGATTGATCCAGATCAAGGACAGGCACAGGATGTACACAGCTCGCCGCCGTCCGCAACCACCCGACGGGGCGTGGATGCGACATTTCATCCTCCCCTGGCAGGCATCTTCGCGCTTCGCCCGATGAACGCCACGATCGCGAGACAGGACAGCGACGTCATGTCGCCGCTCGCGGCGGCGGATTCGCGCGGAAGCTCTGGCCTCGGGATCGCGGCTCGGGCAACGTCGCGACGGGAGGGGGGCGAGGCGATTCGTCGCGGCCCCCCGCGAAATGCCGAGATTTATGAGAGTTTTCTCATATACGGGTCTTCCGGGCGCCGCTCGGACGGAGGATGGAAGCGATGACGTATCCGACGATTTCGCCGCGCCGTGTCGCGCTCGGTCTCGCGCTGGCCGGCGCTTGTCTCGCCGCGGCGACCGCGCCGGCTCTCGCCCAGGGCGCGGTCAAGTCGCAGCACGGCGACTGGCAGATCCGCTGCGATACCCCTCCCGGCGCCAAGTCCGAGCAATGCGCGCTGATCCAGAACGTCACGGCGGAAGACCGTCCCAACGTCGGCCTTTCGGTGATCGTGCTCAAGACCGCCGACAAGAAGCAGCGGATCCTGCGCGTCCTGGCGCCGCTCGGCGTGCTTCTGCCTTCCGGCCTCGGCCTCAAGGTCGACCAGATCGACGTCGGCCGCACCCCCTTCGTGCGCTGCCTGCCCAACGGCTGCATCGCCGAGGTGGTGATGGACGATCAACTCGCCGAGCACATGCGCAAGGGCTCCACCGCCACCTTCATCGTCTTCCAGACCCCGGAAGAGGGCATCGGCATCCCGATCGCGCTGAAGGGTTTCTCCGAAGGCTACGACAAGCTGCCGTGAGCGCCGGTCCGGTCGCCGTCACCGTGGCGGACGTCGTCGAGGGCGGGGCGTGGCGCGACGCCCTGCTGGCGCTCAACAACGCCCATGCCGTGGAGCTGTCCTGGCTGGAGCCGGACCGGCTCGGCCATCTGGTGGCCGAGGCCTTCGCGGCGATGCGGGTCGGCGCGGACGAGGCCCTGCTCCTCGCCTTCGATCAGGACGCCGACTACGACAGCCCGAACTTCCTGTGGTTCCGCGCGCGCTTCGATCGCTTCGTCTATGTCGACCGCGTCGTCGTCGCGGTTCGGGCACGCGGGCGCGGGCATGCCCGCCGCCTCTACCGCGATCTCTTCGCGCGCGCCGCGCGGGCCGGACACACGCGCATCGTCTGCGAGGTCAATACCGATCCGCCGAACCCCGAATCGGACGCCTTCCACACGGCCCTCGGCTTCGCCGAGGTCGGCGCGGCGTCGATCCACGGCGGCGCCAAGACGGTGCGCTACCTCGTCCGCGATCTCGCCGGGGACGATCGCGCGCCCGACGTGTAGATCTCAGCCGTGGCCGGCCTCGCTCGACAGCAGGCCGATGTCGATGCCGAGCTTCTTCAAGGCCCGGTCGTATTTCGCCTCGAGCGCCTGGTCGAACACCAGCATCGGGTCGGCCGGGCAATGCAGCCAGCCGTTCCACTGGATCTCGCTCTCGAGCTGACCCGCCGCCCAGCCGGCATAACCGAGCGTCATGATGGCGTCGCGCGGCCCGCGCCCCTCGGCGATCGCCTTCAACACCTCGAGCGTCGTGGTCAGCGAGAAGTGGTCGTCGATCGGCAGGGTGGCGTTGTCGATGAAATAGTCCGACGAGTGCAGCACGAAGCCGCGCGTCGTCTCCACCGGCCCGCCGTTCTGCACCGACATGGAGCGGGCGAGCGGCGGCAGGGTGATGCGCTCGGCCTCCGGGATGATGTCGAGCTGCACCAGCAGGTCGGCGAAGGAGGAGGTCGCCGGCGCCGGCTGATTGAGGATGATCCCCATCGCCCCTTCGCTGGAATGGGCGCACAGATAGACCAGCGACCGGGCGAAGCGCTTGTCGTCCATGCCCGGCATGGCGATCAGAATCTTGCCGGCGAGCGTATCCGCCGCGTGGGTCGCATCGTCCTTCGCCATGTCCCGTTCCTCGTCTTCGCCCGCCGCCCCGCCTTCGGCCGGGTACGGCATTTCGAACAACATAGGTACGCCGGCGGCTTTTCGAAAGACCGCCGGAGACGATCGGACGCGGCAGCGATCACGTCGGCTTGACGCGAAGGTGCGTCGGCGTGACGAGACGGCGGGCGGCCGGGAAGGTAGTGTTCGCGTCACCCTCCCTCCGGCCACGATCGATCGGGACGTCCATGCAGCTCCGCCTCCGCGCGCCCCTCCGCGCGCGCCTCGACCTCCTCGCCGCCCTCGCGCTCGTCCTCGCCGCCGCCCCGGCCTGGGCCGGCCCGCCGGTCTCCCGAGCCCCCGGCGCGTCGGTTCGGCTGATCGAGGCCGGCAGCGTCGACGGCCGTCCCCAGATCGGCTTGGAAATCGCCCTCGAGCCCGGTTGGAAGACCTATTGGCGGGCGCCCGGAGACGCCGGCATTCCGCCCTCGGTCGACTGGTCGAAGTCGCGCGGCGTGGCCGCCCTCGACCTGCGCTTTCCCGGCCCCTCGCGCTTCGGCGAGGAGGGCGTCCGCTCGATCGGCTACACCGCGCCGGTGATCCTGCCGATCGACGTCGAACTGATCGACCCGAGCCGACCCGCCAGCCTCGATCTCGAGGTCCAGATCGGCATCTGCCACGACATCTGCGTGCCGATCTTCGCCCATCTCGAAGCGACGCTCTCCGCTTCCGCGCCGGTCGACGCGGCCGCTCTCGCCCGCCTCGCGGCGGCGCGCGCCGAGGTGCCGACGCCGGCCGAGAAGGGGGTGGCCCCGTGGATCGTCTCGCTCCGGCGTGACCGCGCCGCCGCGGACGCCGCCGTCG
>JAFHCF010000038.1:0-14732 GCA_048497495.1 Prosthecomicrobium sp. | reverse complement strand
CGCGCGTTCCGCGCGAGGCCGGGAGACGGCGACCGTACCGCGTTTGCGCGTATCAGAGATTCACACGGGCTAGCCTGCGTGTTACGCTCTATTCTAAGGGCGAAGGGGCGCGTGTGGGATAAGATGGCCAGAAGTGATCTCCTAGTTTCGTTGGTGAAGGCAGGAGCGTCTGGCGACCGTTCGACATTGACCACGACCGTCGAGGCGCTGGTCGCCGAAGAACGAGCCAAAAGCCATCATGTCTTGGCCGAAAAGCTCCACCGGGCACTCGCCTCGGTGCCCGTCACCACGTCGAGTGAACTGCGGCGGACCAGTACGCCGGGGCGCGATTTCGTCATCGAATCGGAACCGCGTGTCGAGCTCAACAGCCTGATCCTGACGCTCCCAGCCGAGCATCTGACTCGGCAACTCGTCGAGGAACATCATCGCGCTGACCTGCTACGCGCCCAAGGTATGCAGCCGCGCCACCGCGTCCTGCTTTCCGGCCCGCCGGGTAACGGTAAAACCTCGCTCGCCGAGGCGATCGCCGAAGCAATCGCGGTGCCGCTTCTCACCGTTCGCTACGACGCACTCGTCGGCGCTTATCTGGGCGAGACAAATACGCGACTTGCGCGACTGTTCGACTATGTCCGGGCGACTCCCTGCGTCCTCTTCTTCGACGAGTTCGACGCGGTCGGCAAAGAGCGAGGCGACATTCACGAGACCGGCGAGATCAAGCGCGTCGTTTCCTTCCTTCTAATGCAGCTCGATCAGCTGCCGAGTTATGTCGTGGTGGTCGCCGCCACCAATCACGCCGAACTGCTCGATCGCGCGGTCTGGCGGCGTTTTCAGATTCGCATCGATATGCCGCTGCCGTCCCGCGATGGCGCGGCCGCCTTGATCGATCGCTTTTTCGACGCTTGGCCCGAGCCGGCCGGGCTGTCGGCAACCCAGGTTGCCACCAAAATGGGTGCATCGAGCTTCGCCGACATCTTTGAGTTTTGCCAGAACATCCGGCGGCGTCATATATTGTCCCAAGGGGGAGAGCCGCTGAAAGGCATCCTTGCGCAGGAGCTTCGCCTCTGGAACACGCGCATAAGGCCGGAGAGTCATGCTCACCCCACCGAACCAGCCGCTGCTGCGCCTCGGCGCACCCGTGGTAATACCTCGAAAGACCCGAAGCGGTCGCCCGACGGCGCGTAAGTACGATCCAGCCGAGCAAGCTAGAACACCCGCCGGCCGGAAGCTTGCTGCTCTCTCAGCCCAACTCGACGCCAACACGCCGACACTTCAGTTACGTGCCGACCCAGAAGCACTCGCGCCCGAGCGCCTCCTCGTCTTCGAACTGACCGGCGGGGTTATGCAGTTTAATGACGCTGTCAAAAAAGTGCGCGGCCTCGAATTTTTGGGCGCAGAAGATCTGGACGAAAGCGATCTCGACAAGAATCCCGTTGTCTATCTGATGGTCCCGACCGAGGCGGCCCTGCGCAATATTGTTTCGCTCTGGCGTGACTGGCAGAGAAGAGGCACCGTGCCGCCGGGATACAGCGCCTGGAAGGCGATGCTCTCGCAGCTGTCCAACATCCGGCCGTGGGGACCGGAAGACCGCGTCACGAACGCCGATCGCGACGTTCTTGTCGAGGAATACGTGCGCAATGCCGAGCTCACGCGGATCGAGGTTGAACTCGTATTTCGTCGCGATGGCGTTGCAATGGAGGCTGAGGCGCGGGCGCACATTCTTGCCGTCGGTGGGGCGATCGTTTCGCGCTCTCGGATCGCAGGCGCCGGCTATCATGCGTTGCTCGCGGATCTGCCAGGACCGGCCCTCGCCGACGTCATCGCACGCACCCCCACCGGACTCGCCGGGGTCGAGGCGGTGCTTCAGATACGTCCGCAGAGCATCTTTCAGCTCGTTCCGTCAGAAGAAGTTGACGGACCGCCAGCCGGCGGTGTGCCAGCGCTCGGTGGTGATCCAATTGCCGCCATCTTCGATGCAGTGCCACTGTCGCAACATCCGCGTCTCGCCGGCACGCTCAGCGTCGACGATCCCTTCGACTTGGAGGGCCTCGCGGTCGGCTTGCGTAAACATGGCACAGCGATGGCGAGCGCCGTCGTTCACGGCGACATCAACGCCCCCTGGGATAGGCCGCTCGAACGCCGCGTCCATTTCGTCAATATGCTCTACGCGCCGGCCGATGCCGCACAGCGCGAGCGTTTCCCGGATCTCTTGCCCGCCGATATGTTCGAGCGCGCCATCATCGCCATGCGAGCCGGTGAAGCGCCGGCCGCGCAGCACGTCCTGATCGTCAATGCCTCGCTCGGCGATTCCAACAAGCCCTTCGCCGGGCGCATCTCTGGCTGGGCGCGCGTCGTCGATCATCTCGCTGCCACCTATGGCATCCTGTTTGTGATCAGCGCCGGCAACCATCCCGCCCCGCTCGAAACCGAGAATATGACCGCAGGCGCGTTCGAGACACTGGACGGTGCCGAGCGTGCGCGGGTGGCGCTCCGCGCGAGCGCCAAGCAATTGACGACGCGGCGCCTGCTGGCCCCTGCCGAAGCGATGAACGCGATCACGGTCGGTGCGCTACATGCCGATCAGTTCGCCTATCCGCACGCATTGCCGGCTTATTATTTCGATGTCTGGGCAGGCACCGGGCTCTGCACGGTATCGAGTGCACTCGGGCCGGGCCATAACGGCGCGACCAAGCCCGAGATCCTGGCACCCGGTGGGCGCCATCATGTCCGCTTGTCTCCGAAGGGTAAACATCATCGCCTGCAGCCACTCACCACCAATGCCGCCACCTTCGGAGGGATCGCGGTCGCAGCGCCGCCTTCGGCGACATCGCTTGGTCCCAATATTATCGCCCGCTCGATTGGGACGAGCGTCGCCGCCGCGCTCGTAACCGGGGTGGCCGCTCGCGCCCATGAGGCGCTCGAAGCAGCCTATCCCGACTTCGGATCGATCCCGAGCGCTCAGCGTGCATGCCTGCTGAAGGCATTATTGGTGCATGGAGCGCGTTGGAGCGAAGCGCGCGATCTTCTGATCGAAGTGCTGGGGCCGCCCGAGGGCAAATTCCAAGTCCGGCAGAAGGACAATGTCCGCCGCTATATCGGCTTTGGCGCCTACGATCCCGATCTCATCATCAACTGTACTGACGATCGTGCGACCTTATGGGCAGTCGGTACCTTGGACGCGGATCAAGGCAAGCGATTCCGCATCCCGTGGCCGACGGCGATGACAGCCAAGGCACGGCCACACGGCCTTTCGGCAACGCTTGCCTGGTTCTCGCCGTCGCGTCCGGGCGCAGTCGCCTATCGCGCCGTCCGCACGAAGATCGTCGAGCCACTTCAACTGGGCGACGCGGGAATCAAGGCGAGTGGGTTTCAGCCCCATCCCGACCAAGCGCATAGGGGAACCTTGGTCCATCGCCATTGGGACGGCGACAAGGCTGCGGCGATGGCAGCCGACGGCTATTTCGATCTCGATGTCCAGCGCGAGGCCGACGATGGTGACACGCCCACCAATTTCGCGATTGTCGTGACGCTCGCGATGCCGGGTGAAGTCGCGGTTTACACGCAAGTGCGCAATAGAGTTGCGATTAAGCCGCAAGTGCCTGTCGCCGTCTGACCCGCTCTTCGGACAATCCACCAGAGCTACACCGGTCGGCCCTAGCAGCCATCCCCCCCTCACCCCAACACATACCCCCTGAACCTCTCCCGCAAATTCATCTTCTGGATCTTGCCCGTCGCCGTATGCGGGATCTCCTCGATGAACACCACGTCGTCGGGCATCCACCATTTGGCGATCTTGCCGTTGAAGAAGGTGAGGATGTCCTCCTTGGTCGGGGTGCGGCCGGCCTTGGGGACGATGATCAGCAGGGGGCGTTCGTCCCATTTGGGGTGGGGGACGCCGATGACGGCGGCTTCCATCACGTCGGGGTGGGAGACCGCCAGGTTCTCGAGGTCGATGGTGGAGATCCACTCGCCGCCCGATTTGATGACGTCCTTGGCGCGGTCGGTGATCTGCATGTAGCCGTCGGCGTCGATGGTGGCGACGTCGCCGGTGTCGAAGAAGCCGTCGGGGCCGAAGTTCTCTCGGCCCTCGCCCTTGAAATAGCCGCCGGCGATCGCCGGGCCGCGCACCCGCAGGCGGCCGAAGGCGCGGCCGTCGCGCGGGCGTTCGGTCCCTTCGTCGTCGGTGATCTTCATCTCGACGCCGAAGGGCGGCACGCCCTGCTTGACCTGGAGATCGATGCGGCCGTCGATATCGAGGCCGGCGGTCTCCGGCTTGATGCCGCAGATGGTGCCGAGCGGGCTGGTCTCGGTCATGCCCCAGGCGTGGGCGACGCGGACGTCGTAGTTCTTCTCGAACTTCTCGGTGATGGCGCGCGGACAGGCGGCGCCGCCGATGATCACCCGCTTCAGATGGGTGAGCCCGAGGCCCTTCGATTCCATGTGTTGCAGCAGCATCAGCCAGACGGTCGGCACGGCGGCGGTGATCGAGACCCGGCCGACCTCCAGCATCTCGTGGATCGAGGCGCCGTCGAGCTTGGCGCCGGGCATGACCAGGGCGGCGCCGGTCAGGGGCGCGGTGAAGGCGATCGACCAGCAATTGGCGTGGAACATCGGCACGACCGGCAGGATCGTGTCGAGGCAGGAGCAGCCGAACATGTCGGCGGTCGCCGCCTGCCAGGCGTGGATGACGTTGGAGCGGTGCGAATAGACGACGCCCTTGGGGTGGCCGGTGGTGCCGGAGGTGTAGCAGAGACCCGCGGCGGTGTTCTCGTCGAAGGCCTTCCAGGCGAAGTCGTCGTCGGCCTCGGCGAGCCACTCCTCGTAAGGAACGGCGTTCCTCAACGTGGTCGCCGGCATGTGGGCGGCGTCGGTCAGGACCACCACCTGCTCGAGCGTCGGCATCTGGTCGATCAACTTCTCGACGACGGGCAGGAATGTCAGATCGACGAAGAGCAGGCGGTCGGCGGCGTCGTTGACGATCCAGGCGATCTGGTCGTGGAAGAGGCGCGGATTGACGGTGTGGTAGATGGCGCCGAGACCGAGCAGGCCGTACCAGACCTCCATGTGACGCCAGGTGTTCCAGGCGAGCGTCGCCACCCGGTCACCGAGGACGATGCCGTGCCTGTCGAGCCGCTTGGCGCATTGGAGGGCGCGGCGGTGGAGGGTGGCGTAGTCGGTGGTGTGCATCGGCCCTTCGACCGAGCGGGTGAGGATGGTGCGTTTCGGGTGCTGGCTCGCGGCGTGATCGAGAATCTTCGTGCACAGAAGCGGCCAATCCATCATCGAACCGAGCATTCGAAATCCTCCCTTGGCCGGTCGCGGGTCTCTTGCCCTATTCGGAACCGGCTTGACGCACTCGTCGCTCTTTGTCCCTCCGAACCATGCCGTTTGTCCAGCCCGCGCGACGACCCCGCGACCATCAGCGACGACCCGAATCGACGGGCCTCGCCTCCGCCGAGCCGGAGCCGTCACGCGGATCGGTATTTCTCCATATGCATGCCGCACGCGTTCGAAAATGAGCCGGCTCATAGGGGAAATCCCCCATTTTTCATACTTTCGTCGTATGCCTCAATTCTATTCGAATGCATTAAATTTCGGCATTATCAGTCGATCGGCCATGCGGCAATCACGAAGGTGCCGCATTCGGGGATCAGTGATTCGTGTGGATGACGCGAGCATGCGTCTCCGCCGAACGAGGGTTTCCGGCGCCGGCGAGCGCGGACGACTTCTTCGGGAATGACATGCGATCGAGGTTCCATGATGTCCGACGACAAGAGCAGCGGTAAGCAGTACACCCAGGAATCCCATCCCCAACGGCAGGTCGATCTGCTCGATGCGCAGTACAAGTCGATCGGCATCTCCGCCGTGACGGCCGCCGCCGGCGCGATGAAGGGTCCCAAGATCAAGAAGCCCACCGATCAGTGGAGCTGACGGGAGCCGGGCGAACGCCCCTCCCTCACCCCTCTCGGAGCACCATGGGCCTTTCGGTCCGTGGCGAATGAATTCGTGCGCGTCGGATCACGATGCCCCGTCCTCGACCGGCGGGACGTCGGGTGATCTTCGTCGATGATCTTCGTCGTCGACCGCGGCCGCGAGACGGAGTATTCGGTGACGGTTCGTCACCCACGGTTCTCGTCCCGAGGACGAAGGGCCCCTCCTCCCGCCGGATTCCGCGATGCTGACCATCTACGGTCTTTCCGACAGCGCGCTCATCACCGCTGCGATCTCCAATGCCATGCCGCCCGAGGGGCCGGCGATCTGGTTCGACCTGTTCGAGCCGAGCGAGGACGAGGACGCCACCGTCGAGCGCCTGCTCGGCGTCGCCGTCCCGACCCGGGCGGAGATGGAAGAGATCGAGGTGTCGAGCCGGCTCTACGCGGAGGACGGCGCCCTCTACATGACGGCGCTGATCCAGGTCCATTCCGACACCGACAAGCCGAGCCTGACGCCGGTCACCTTCATCCTGTTGGGCGACCGCCTCGCCACGGTGCGCTACGAGCGTCCACGCTCCTTCGAAATCTTCCGGGCGCGGGCGGAGCGCCCCGGCGCGGGCCTGGTCGACGGTCGATCGGTGCTGATGGGGCTGCTCGAGACGGTGGTCGATCGGCTCGCCGACGGGCTGGAGCGACTCGGGGCCGACATCGAGCTCTTGTCCTCGGCGGTGTTCCGGTCGCGGCGCGAACGCGAGAAGGGGCTCGAGGAGGCGATCACCTCCGTCGGCCGGCTCGGCGGCGCGGTGGCGCGGACCGAGGAGAGCATCGTCTCGCTGTCGCGGTTCTTCCACTTCCTCACCGAACACGGCGAACGCGACCGGCTCGACCCGGACGCGCGGGCCCGGCTGATCACCCTCGACCACGACATCCGCTCGCTCGCCGAGCACACCAAGTCGCTCGACGCCAAGGTCAACTTCCTGCTCTCCGCCACCCTCGGGCTGGTCGGCCTGGAGCAGAACACCATCGTCAAGATCTTCTCGGTGCTCGCCGTGGTGTTCATGCCGCCGACGCTGATCGCCTCGATCTACGGCATGAACTTCCACGTCATGCCCGAACTCGACAAGCCGTGGGGCTATCCGATGGCGCTGGGCCTGATGCTGGTCTCGGTTGGGGTGACCTTCGCCGTCTTCAAATGGCGCAAGTGGCTGTGAAGCCGGGAGCGCGTCGGGCGTTCGTCACATCACCTCGATGTCGAGGCCGATGTCGAGCACCGGGGCGGAGTGGGTGATCCAGCCGGTCGAGATCAGATCGACACCCGATTCGGCGATTTTCCCGACCGTGTCGGGGCCGACACCGCCGGAGGCCTCGGTGATGGCGCGGTGGGCGACGATCGCCACCGCCTGGCGCAGCATCTCCGGTCCCATGTTGTCGAGCAGCACCACGTCGGGGTGTTCGGTCATGGCTTCGACCAGTTGATCGAGGCGATCGACCTCGACCTCGATCTTGACCAGATGGCCGGCGAAGGCGCGGGCCCGGCGGATCGCACCGGCCACCGAGCCGCAGACCGCGATGTGGTTGTCCTTGATCAGGATGGCGTCGTCGAGGCCGAAGCGGTGGTTGGCGCCGCCGCCGCATTTCACCGCGTATTTCTCGAAGGCGCGCAGGCCCGGCGTGGTCTTGCGGGTGCAGACGATCTTGGCGCGGGTGTGGGCGACGCGGTCGGCGAACAGGCGGGTCGCCGAGGCGATGCCGCAGAGGTGGCCGAGGTAGTTGAGCGCCACCCGCTCGGCGGAGAGCACGGCGCGGGCCGAGCCCTCGACCCGGGCGACGACGTCGCCGGGGCCGACGCGGGTGCCGTCGGCGATCAGGGTGGAGAAACGGATCGCCGGGTCCATCATCGCCATGGCGCGACGGGCGAAGTCGATCCCGGCGACGACGCCGGGCTTCCTCACCACGAAGGCGGCGTGCGCGCGGGCCTCGGGCGGAATGGTCGCCTGGGAGGTGATGTCGCCGGCGCGGCCGAGATCCTCGAGCAGGGCCGCCTCGACCGCCCGATCGACCATGAGGCGGGACAGTTCGGGCAGATAGGCGATGGTCTCGACGGGGGGGGGCTCGGCGTCGCTCATGCGGGGGCGGTCTCCGGGGTCGACGTGACGCGGGCCTCGGCGGCGATCCGATCAGCCTGGGCGAGCGTCAGGAAGGTGCGCTTGGCGCGGGTCGGGTCGGTCTCGGGGAAGTCGGCGCGCCAATGGCCGCCCCGGCTCTCGCGGCGGGCCCAGGCGGCGGCGGCGACGAGGCGGGCGGCGGTCAGGGTGTTCAGCGTGAAGACGTCGTGGGTGCGCGCGGCGATCTCGTCGAAGACGGCCAGCGCCTTGGCCAGGCCTTCGCCGGTGCGGATGACGCCGACATGGGTGTCCATGGTCTGGCGGACGAGGTCGATGGTGCCGGCGTCGGGGGGGCCGGGCAGTTCGGCTTCCGCGTCGCCGCCGTCGACCGACCAGCTCGCCACCTTCGGCGAGGGCATCAGGCCCTGGATGTCCTGGGCGATGCGGGCGGCGAAGACCACCGCCTCGAGCAGCGAATTCGAGGCCAGCCGATTGGCGCCGTGGACGCCGGTCGAGGCGACCTCGCCGCAGGCCCACAGGCCGTCGATCGAGGTGCGGCCGTCGGCGTCGGTGAGCACGCCGCCCATGTGGTAGTGCTGGGCCGGGGCGACCGGAATGGTCTGGCGGGTCGGGTCGATGCCGGCGGAGACGCAGGTCTCCCAGACGGTCGGGAACTTCGTCGGGAAGGCGTCGCCGACCGCCTCGCGGGCATCGAGGAAGGCGCCGCGTCCGGCGAGGATCTCGGCGTGGATGGCGCGGGCGACGATGTCGCGCGGCGCCAGTTCGGCGTCGGCGTGGTAACCGGGCATGAAGCGGCGGCCGTCGCGGTTCACCAGGATCGAGCCCTCGCCGCGCAGCGCCTCGGTGGCGAGCGGCGCCGGATCGCGGCCGATGTCGATGGCGGTCGGGTGGAACTGGACGAACTCGGTGTCGGCGAGGATCGCCCCGGCGCGCGCCGCCATGGCGAGGCCGTGGCCGTTCGACTGCGGCGGGTTGGTGGTGACCCGGTAGAGGTGGCCGATGCCGCCGGAGGCGAGCACCACGGCGTGGGCCGGGAATTCGACCGTGGTCAATGCCCTGCCCTCGCTCGGACGGGCCACGACGCCGCGGATCGAGCGGCCGTCGCGGGTCAGGCTCTCGCCGACCCAGCCCTCGAGAATGCGGATCGACGGCGTCGCCTTGGCGCGCTCGACCAGCGCCGACATGATCTCGCGCCCGGCGGCGTCGCCGCGCACGTGGACGATGCGGCGTTCCGAATGCGCCGCCTCGCGGCCGACCGCGAGCCTTCCCTCGGCGTCACGATCGAAGGGGACGCCATAGGCGAGGAGGTCCTCGATGCGCTCCTTGGCCTCGCGGGTCATCATGGCGGCGATCTTGACGTCGACGGTGCCCGCGCCCGCCGCGATCGTGTCGGCGAGGTGCTTCTCGGCGCTGTCGCCGTCGGCGATCGCCGCCGCCATGCCGCCCTGGGCCCACCACGACGAGCCGCCGCCGCCGAGCGGCGCGGCGGTCAGGACCGTCACCGGGCGCGGCGCCAGGCGCAGGGCGCAGAAGATGCCGGCGAGCCCGCCGCCGATGATGACGACGTCGTCGATGCCGCCGAAGGAGCGGGGCGTGGCGAGATCGTGGAATGCACTGTCCGCCATCGCGGCCTCCGAACGGGCGCCGCGGCGACGCCGACCGGCATCGCGCGCGACCGAGGCGGGGGCGGCGCGCCGCCCCCGCCGGTTCAGTTCTTCAGATGGATCATCCGCTCGACGGCGCGGCGCGCCTTGGCGGCGATGGCCGGGTCGACCACCACCTCCTCCTTCATCTCGAGCAGGGCGTCGAGAATCTTCGGGAGCGTGATCCGCTTCATGTGCGGGCAGAGATTGCACGGCCGGACGAATTCGACCTGCGGCGCCTCCGCCGCGACGTTGTCGGCCATCGAGCATTCGGTGACCAGCACGACGCGGCCGCCGGCCGGCACTCGGCTGACGAAGTCGATCATCTTGGCGGTCGAGCCGGCGAAGTCGGAAGCCGCGATGACGTCCGGCGGGCACTCCGGATGGGCGATGATGGTGATGTTCGGATCGGCCTCGCGATAGGCCCGGAGTTCCTCGCCGGTGAAGCGCTCGTGGACCTCGCAGGAGCCCTTCCAGGTGATGATCTTGACCTTCGAATTGGCCGCCACCCAGCGCGCCAGATACTGGTCGGGCAGGCAGATGACGCGGGGCGCGCCGAAGCTCTCGACCACCTCGACGGCGTTCGAAGAGGTGCAGCAGATGTCGACCTCGGCCTTCACTTCCGCCGAGGTGTTGACATAGGCGACGATCGGCACGCCGGGATAGCGCTGGCGCAGGAGACGCACGTCGGCGCCGGTGATCGAGGCGGCGAGCGAGCAGCCGGCCTTCGAATCCGGGATCAGCACGGTCTTGTCCGGCGACAGCACCTTGGAGGTCTCGGCCATGAAGTGGACGCCGCCCTGGACGATCACCTGGGCGTCGGTCTTCTCGGCTTGCCGCGCCAGCTGCAGGCTGTCGCCGACGAAATCGGCGACGCAGTGATAGATCTCCGGCGTCATGTAGTTGTGGGCGAGGATCACCGCGCCACGGATCTTCTTGAGGTCGTTGATCGCCTTGACGTAGGGCGCGTGGAACGGCCACTCGATCGCCGGGATGACGTGCGCCACCTTGTCGTAGAGATGGGCGGTGGCGGCGGCCACCTCGGGCGTGTACTCGAGGACGGGGCGCGGCAGCACGCCGAACCGCTCCGCGGCGGTCTGGACGGCGGCGGGCGTCGCGGCACGGCGCGAGCGCTTGGTGGGGGACTTGCGGGTCCGGGAAACCTCGGTCGTCGCCACGAGCGTCTCGGTCATTCCGTCTCTCCTTCCGGACTTATGCTCAATATGAGCATATTAGGGGCCCGAAAAAACACCGGATACTGTCCGGCGTTTGCCCAACCTCACGCGGGCAGGACGAATATAGGGGGTCGATCGGCGTTTGAACAGACCCCGCCGTCATCGAGGCGTCATCGAAATGCGCATGACGGTTCCGCGACCGATCAACGCCGCGAATGGCGCCGTTCGATCCTTTTCACTTTTCCCGGCACGGGATTCTGCGTAGATCTCGATCCATGAGCCCGTCCGATGCGCCGATCCGCCGCATCCGGGAAGCGGCCCGGGGGATCCCGAGATGACCACGCCGACATCCGAGCCGTCGCGCTTTCCCCTGTGGGCGATCGTCGTCTGCGGCTGCCTGATCGCGGCGATCAACTTCGGTCCGCGTTCGTCGATGGGCTTCTACCTCCGGCCGATCACCATGGAGCACGGCTGGAGCCGCGAGACCTACAGTCTGGCGATGGCCTGGCAGAATCTCCTGTGGGGGATCGGCGCCACCTTCTTCGGCGGCTTCGCCGATCGCTACGGCACCGCCAAGACGCTGGCGATCGGCGCCGCGATCTATGCGCTGGGCATCCTCGCCATGGGCTGGGCGCCGACGCCGTTGGCCTTCCACGGCGCCGGCGTCCTGGTCGGCCTCGGCGTCGCCGGCTCGGCCTTCGGCATCGTCATGGCCGCCTTCGGCCGGGCGGTGTCGCCGGAGAAGCGCAGTCTGGTCTTCGGCTTCGCCACCGCCGCCGGCTCCTTCGGGCAGTTCCTGTTCTCGCCCTTGACCCAAGGGTTGATCGTCACCCTGGGCTGGCACGACAGCCTGACCGTCCTCGCCGGCCTGATGGCGCTGATCCCCTTCCTCGCCATTCCGCTCCAGGGCAAGCCCTCGGCGAAGATGGTGCATGGCCACGACCAGTCGATCGGCCAGGCGCTGAAGGAGGCCCTCGGCCATCGCAGCTATCTGCTGCTGACCGCCGGCTTCTTCGTCTGCGGCTTTCAGATCGCCTTCATCACCACCCACTTCCCGGCCTATCTCCAGGACGTCGGGCTCGACCCGAAGTGGGGCGTCACCGCCTTGATGCTGATCGGCGTGTTCAACATCATCGGCTCGCTCGGCTCCGGCGTGCTCGGCATGCGGATGCCGAAGCGCTGGCTCCTGAGCTTCATCTACTTCGCCCGCGCCGTGGTGTTCACGGCGTTCCTGGTCACTCCGGTGACGCCGGTGACGGTGATGCTCTTCGCCTCGGTGCTCGGCCTCCTGTGGCTCTCCACCGTGCCGCCGACCAATGCGTTGGTGGCGCTGATGTTCGGCACCCGCTACCTCGCCCTGCTCGGAGGCCTGGTGTTCTTCTCCCACCAGATCGGGTCGTTCCTCGGCGTCTGGCTCGGCGGCTTCCTCTACGACATCGACAAGAGCTACGCCCCGGTGTGGTGGATGGGCGTGGCGCTCAGTGTCTTCGCCGGCTTCATCCACCTGCCGATCCGCGAGGTCGCGGTCGAGCGCCCGCCGGTGGGCGCGGCGGCGCAGCCGGCGGAATGAGGCGCGTGCCATGCGCGTCGTGATTCAGGCCGCGGCCGTCACCCGCGCCACGACGTTCTCGACGTCCTCGAAGAGCACGCTGCCGTCGATGCGTTCGGCGCCGTCCTCGGTGACGCGCGCCAGCGTCGGCACGCCACGCGCCCCGAGACGGGCCATCAACTCGCGGGCGAAGGCGGCGCGCTGGTTGAGCGCCTCGATCACCGTCTCGTCCTCGGCGAGGAAGGCGGCGACGGTGTCCTCGGCCACGCCCGCCCGGCGCAGCACGTCGGCGACCACCGTCTCGTCGGTCACGTCGAGCCCGTCGATCCAGCGCGCGCCCTGCAGCGCGTGGAGGGTGGCGAGCGCCTTCTCCGGCTCGCGGACCTGGACGGCGGTGAGCGCCAGGGTGGCGGGACCGCTGTCGAATTTGCTCTCGAGGTTGCCGAGGACCCGCTCGCGGTAGGCCTCGGAATAGATCTGGCCGGTGAGCGCCCGGATCTTCTGGTCGTTCTCCCAGGCGTAGGCCGCGAAGTCCGGTGTCATCGCCCGATCGCCGATGAAGAGGCCGGAGGCGACGACCTCGAGGCGGAGCCCGGCGCGCGCCAATTCGGCCAGCGCCGGAGCCGCGCCCCAGCACCAACCGCACAGCGGATCGACGACGGCGACCAGGGTGCCGGGAGAGAGCACGTCGGTGGCGTCCTCGGGGGGCAGGTCGCTGTCGTCGCTCATGTGGTCGTCCTCCCGTTCGGTCGCGATCGCTTTCGCGGCGACAGATGACCGATGACGAGCGCTCATGCAAGACGGGGGGACGAAACCGCCCGCCGTCTCGGGAGCGAGAGGCGGGCGGAGACGGGAAGACGGCGGTCGTTCAGGCGGCGCGGACGTTGGCGAGGAAGGTGTCGACCTCCCGGCGCAGCAGCGCCGATTGACGCGACAGATCATCGGCGGCGGTGAGAACCTGGCTCGCCGCGGCGCTCGATTCCTCGGCGGCGCGGGTGACGCCGGTGATGTTGCTCGAGACTTCCTGGGTCCCCTGCGAGGCCTGGAGCACGTTGCGGGCGATCTCCTTGGTCGCAGCGCTCTGTTCCTCGACCGCGCCGGCGATCATCGTCGAGATGCGGCTCATCTCCTGGATGGTGCCGCCGATCTGCCGAATGCGGCCGGTCGCCTGGCGGGTCGAGGCCTGGACGGCGGAGATCTGGGCCCCGATGTCGGCCGTCGCCCGCGCGGTCTGTTCGGCGAGGCCCTTGACCTCGGCCGCGACGACGGCGAAGCCACGTCCGGCCTCGCCGGCGCGCGCCGCCTCGATCGTCGCGTTGAGGGCGAGCAGATTGGTCTGACCGGCGATGTCGTTGATCAGACCGACGATCGAGCCGATCTTCTCCACCGCGCCGGCGAGACCATTGACTTCCGCCGTGGTCTCGTCGGCCTGACCCACCGCGACCCCGGCGATCTGCGAGGACTGCTCGACCTGGCGGGCGATCTCGCCGACCGAGGCGGCCAGTTCCTCGGCGGACGCCGAAACCGTCTCGACGTTGGTGGACGCCTCCTCCGAAGCCGAGGCGACGGCCATCGACTGCGACGAGGTCTCCTCGGCGACCGAGGTCAAGGTCGAGGCCGAGGTCTGAAGTTCGGTCGCCGCCGCCGAGACCTGGGCGACGATCCCGCCGACGGCATGCTCGAAGCGATCGGCGAGGTCACGCATCGCCTGCCGCTTCTCTTCCGCCGCGCGGGCTTCCGCTTCCACCTGTTCGGCCTCGAGCCGCCGCATCTCGATGGCGTTGGCGCGGAAGATACCGACGGCGCGCGCCATGGTGCCGACCTCGTCGCCTCGTCCCTCGCCCTCGATGGCGGCGTCGAGTTCACCGGCGGCGAGCGATTCCATGCGGCGGGCGAGACCGCCGAGCGGACGGGAGATGCCGGCGAGCGCCAGCCAGATCATCAGCGCCAGCACCAGGGTGATCGATGCGCCGACGACGATCTCCTGGAGGAGGATCCTCGCATCGGCGTTCTTCTCGGCGGTCACGGCGGCGGCGCCGGCTTCCGCCGCCAACCTGTTGACCGCCTTGGAAAGGTCCGCCTTCAACGCGTCGAGGGGGTGATCGAAGCGGCTTTCCAGCATCGCCAACGCGTCTTTGTGGCGGCCGGAGGCCGCGATCGACCCGGCTTCGCGGGCGGCGGTGAGAACGTCGTCGAAACGCCGGACATAGCCGTCGATTTCGGCGGTGCGGCTCGGCAAGGCCTTCTTGGCGAGTTCGGTGCGCTCCCCGAATTCCGCCCGAACGCCGTCGAGCCGGCCATAGAGTTCG
>JAFHCF010000037.1:0-10092 GCA_048497495.1 Prosthecomicrobium sp. | reverse complement strand
GCTGGACGCGGGGACGACGGCGGCCGAGGCTCGAACTCATGGCGCCCCCTCCCCGGTGTCGCGTGGGACCAGCACGACGAAGGCGCGCGGCACGTGGCGAATCAGCCCGGCGAGACGGCCGGCTTCCGCCCCGAGGCCGACGAAGACGTCGCCGCGCGCCGCCCCGAGGATGGCCGAGCCGGTGTCCTGGGCGATCATCAGCCGGCGGAAGGGCTCGACCCGGCCGCCCACCCCGAGCGGCAGGTCGGCATCGACGAAGATCGGCGTGCCGAAGGTGTGGAGCGCGCGGTCGACGGCGAGCGAGACGCGCGGCGCCAGTTGCGCCTTCGCGGCGGCGACCGCGCCGAGCCCCGGATCGAGGTCGGCCTGCTCGGCGAAGAACACGTAGGAGCGGTTGGCCCGCATCAAGTCGGCGCCCCGCGCCGGATCGGCCTCGAGCCAGGCGCG
This sequence comes from Prosthecomicrobium sp., assembly GCA_048497495.1. Taxonomy (GTDB): domain Bacteria; phylum Pseudomonadota; class Alphaproteobacteria; order Rhizobiales; family Ancalomicrobiaceae; genus JAFHCF01. The sequence continues at coordinate 9,645 of JAFHCF010000037.1, read as the reverse complement.
CAGCACGTCGGCGGTCATGGCGTCCGGCGCGGCGACGCCGCGGGCGATCAGGAGCTTGGCGATCGAGGTGTAGGGATGGCCGGCCTTGGCGGCATAGGCCAGCCGCATCACCCCGCCGTCGTCGAGACGGATGCGCGCCGAGCCCTGGACATGGACGAAGAAGGCATCGACCGGATCCTCGACATGGACCAGCTCGAGACCGCGGCCCGCGAGCGCCCCGTCCTCGATCTCGCCGCGATCGAAATAGGGGACCAGGCCTTCCGGCGCGCGGCGGGCGAAAGCGTAAGCCGGATCGAGGGTCGCCGGTCGGTCGGCGGGATCGACGTCGACGAGGTCGTCGGGACGGGCGAGGAGGGGGACGCGGAAGCGGTCGGTGGGGACGCGCGAGCCGGCGAGTTCGGGCTCGAAATAGCCGGTGAGGAAGGCGTCACCGCCGGCCGGGACGACATGCCGGGGGGTGAAGCGGGCCTCGAAGAAGGCGCGCGCCGCCGCCGCGTCGACCGCCCCCGTCGCCAGCGCGGCGCGGCCGATCGCCGCCAGTGCCGCCCCGTCGATGCCGAGCCCCCGGGTCTTCGGCGCGCCCTCCCCCCAGACCTCGGCCTGGCGGCGGAAGGCGGCGAGCGCCGCCGCGTGATCCGCCGTGGCCCAGCCCCGGAGATCGGCGAAACGCAGGGGCGCGAGGTCGGCTGCGGTCGGGCACATCGACGAAGTCTTTCGCTCGGGCGGCGGCCGATCGGCGAGGCCGATCGATCAATCCACGGCGCGGGTGTCGACGAGGCGCCAGTTGGGATCCGACGACGCCAGCTCGCGGGCGAAGGTCCAGACGTCGACGAGGTCGGTGAGGCGTCCGGGATCGCCGTCGATCACGGTGCCGTCGGCCTTGCGGGTGACCTGGATCACCTTGGCGGCGAAGCGCACGGTGACGTTGGCGAGACCGCCCTTGACCCCGGCTTCGACGAGATCGGCCTTGTCGATGCCGACGAAGGTGAACTCGACCTTCTCGCCGCGCTTCTCACGCTCGTCGATGCCGCCGGAGAAGCTCTCCATCACCTCCTTCGACAGGAGGCTCTTGAGGGTGCGGCGGTCGCCGGCGGCATAGGCCGTGACGATCATCTCGTAGGCCGCCTTGGAGCCGTCGAGGAAGCGGGCGGCATCGAAGCCGCGATCGGCGGCCATGATGGCGCGCAACGCCGCGGCGAGCGAGGATTCCGGCGGCGTGTCGGCGGCGACCTCGACGCTCGGCGGGTTGGCCTCGTCGCGCGCCGCGGTCTCGGCGGGGCGGGGCAGAGGGATGACGTTGTCGTTGCCGGCGGATCCGTCGTCGCGGACCTCCGGCGGCTGGAACGGAGGCCGTTCGGAGCCGGTCTTCTGTCCGAGCACGCCGTAGAGGCGCACGAAGATCACGACGGCGATGGCGAAGAAGACGATGGTGTAGATGTCGAGGCTCATGCCGTCCCGTCCCGTGTGGGTGCCGTCCCTCGCGGTGCCGCCGAGGACGGCGGTCGAGGGTCGGCGCTGATTCCCGGTGCTTCGCCGGATCGTCGATGTCGTCTATTTAGCAACTCCCAGGCCCGACTGCGAGGGTGCGTCGGATTCACGACGCCGCTCGGCTTGTGCCGAGGCGATTTCCCGTCTACGAGCTTGCGACCGAACCCGAGCCGCCCGCGCGGCGAGAAACGGAGACATTTCCGATGACCAACACCGACACCGGCGCGCCGGCGATCGACCCGGAAGCGGGTCCCTCCCTCAACGTTCTGGGCCAGTACGTGAAGGACTTCTCCTTCGAGAACCCGAACGCCCCGGCTTCGCTGGCGCCGCAGGAGACCCAGCCGCAGATCGCGATCAACGTCAACGTCGGCGCCCAGCCGCTTTCGGCGACCGAGTTCGACGTCGAGCTGAAGCTCGAGGCCCGTGCCGCCGTCGGCGAGACGGTGATCTTCAACGTCGAACTGCTCTACGGCGGCCTGTTCCGCATTCAGAACGTGCCGGAGGAGCATCTCCATCCCTTCGTCATGATCGAGTGCCCGCGGCTGCTCTTCCCCTTCGCGCGCCAGATCCTGGCCGAGGCGACCCGCAACGGCGGCTTCCCGCCGCTCCTGCTCGACCCGATCGACTTTGTCGCGCTCTACCAGCAGAACGCCACGGCGCAGGCCGCCGAGGCGGGCTCGCAGACGGTCAACTGACCCCGCGAAAGCGGTCTTCTCGAGGCCCCGGCTCCGCTCCCGCGAGGAACGGCGCCGGGGCCTCGTCGTTTCGGAGTCCTCTACGCCACCCACGGGGGCGGCTCAGGCGTCGTCATAGCGCCGCCACAGCGCCGCCTCGCCCATGCGGGCGACGAAGGCATCGTGAGCGGCGCGTTCATCGGCGGTGAGGCGTGGGGCGAGCGGCGTCGGACGGGTCCGCGCGACCGACCTCGTCGCGGCGCCGACACCGGCGCCGCGACGGCCGCCGCCGGTGTCGTCGGCGCCGACCAGCGAGAGCGCCGCCTGCTTGCCGCCGATCAGTTCGACATAGACCTCGGCGAGAAGCTCGGAATCGAGCAGGGCGCCGTGGCGGTCGCGGCGGGAATTGTCGATGCCGTAGCGATTGCACAGGGCGTCGAGCGAATTGGGGCCGGCGGGATGGCGGCGCTTGGCCAGCGCCAGGGTGTCGACCATGCGGTCGAAGCCGATCGGCGGCAGGCCGAGACGGCCGAATTCGGCGTTGATGAACTTGAAGTCGAATTCGGCATTGTGGGCGACGAGCCGGGCTTCGCCGACGAAGGCGAGGAAGTCCTCGGCGACCTCGGCGAACTTCGGCTTGTCGGCGAGAAACCCGTCGGAGAGCCCGTGCACGTCGAAGGCGGCGCGCGGCATGGTCCGTTCGGGGTTGATGTAGACGTGAAAGGTCTGGCCGGTGACGATGTGGTTCACCAGTTCGACGCAGCCGATCTCCACCACCCGGTCGCCGGTGCGCGGGTCGAAGCCGGTGGTCTCGGTGTCGAAGACGATTTCGCGCAAGGTCGTTCTCCACGAGGGTTCCCGGCCGATCGAATCAGCCCGCCGGCCGGCGATCAAGCCCATAGGCCGATCTCAGCGAATCATCCCCTGCAAAGCACGCAGGATGCCGGCGACCCGGCGTCGCGCCGGATCGAGGCCGTGGGCGGTGTCGATCACGAAATGCGACCGGCGGCGCTTCTCGGCGTCGGGAATCTGGCGGGCGAGGATCTGCTCGAACTTCGCCTCGCTCATGCCGGGGCGGGCCAGCACCCGGGCACGCTGGACGTCGGCGGGCGCGGAGACGGTGACGATCGCCTCGACGCGGGCCTCGCCGCCGGTCTCGAAGAGCAGCGGAATGTCGAGGACGACGAGGCGGCGGCCCTGCTCGCGCGCCTTCGCCAGGAAGGCGATCTCGGCCGCGCGCACCAGCGGGTGGACGATCGCCTCGAGCCGCCTCACCGCCGCCTCGTCGCCGAGGACGCGGCTGGCGAGCGCCGCGCGATCGACCTTGCCGTCGCCGGTGGTGCCCGGGAAGGCCGCCTCGATCGGCTCCACCGCCGGGCCGCGATAGAGCGCGTGGACGGTGGCGTCGGCGTCGTGGACCGGAACGCCGGCGGCGCGGAAGAGATCCGCCGTGGTCGACTTGCCCATGCCGATCGATCCGGTGAGGCCGAGCCTGATCATCGCGCGCCCTCGATGTCGGCGAGGATCAGCCGGCGCAGCTCGGGCGTCACCGCCGGACGGACGCCGAACCAGCGCTCGAAACCGGGCACCGCCTGGTGCAGCAACATGCCGAGCCCGTCGACGGTGGCGAGGCCGCGGGCGCGGGCGGCGGCGAGAAGCGGGGTCTCGAGCGGCACGTAGACGATGTCGGTGACCAGCGCGTCGGGGGGAAGCGGCGCGAGGTCGACGGCGAGATCGCCCTTGCCGGCCATGCCGAGCGAGGTGGTGTTGACCAGGAGCGAGGCATCGGCGAGGAGGCGCGGCAGGGCGTCCCAGCCGTGGGCGGAGACCCTCGGGCCGAAACGGGCGACGAGTTCCTCGGCCCGCGCCAGGGTGCGATTGACGACGCGGACAGCGAAGCCGCGCCCGAGCAGTCCCCAGACGACGGCGCGCGAGGCTCCCCCCGCCCCCAGCACCACGGCGGTGCCGGGGTCGCGATCCCAACCGGCGGCGAAATCATCGAGATTGGCGGTGAAGCCATGGACGTCGGTGTTGCTGGCGCGGAGTTTTCCATCCTCCATCCACAGCGTGTTCACCGCGCCGGTGGCGTCCGCGACGGCATCCCTTTCGGTGGCGATCCGATAGGCGATCTCCTTGTGGGGCACGGTGACGTTGGCGCCGGCGAGGCCGGAGGTCGGCAGGGCGCGCAGGAAGGTCTCGATCTCCTCGGGCGGCACCGCGAGCCGGTCGTAGGACCCGGCGAGGCCGTGGATCTCCAACCAATGGCGATGGATCAGCGGCGAACGCGACTGGGTGATCGGCCAGCCGAGGACGACGGCGCGGGGGCCGGTGGTGGTGGTGTCGCTCATGCGTCGAGGGTCCCGTGATGGCGCAGCTCGGCGAGGAGCGGCAGCAACGGCAGGCCGAGAATGGTGAAGTAGTCGCCGTCGATCGCCTCGAAGAGTTGGATCCCCGGTCCCTCGAGCCGATAGCATCCGACGGTCGAGGTCACCTCGTCGGCGATCGCCGCGAGATAATGATCGAGGAAGGCGTCGGAGAAATCGCGCATGGTCAGCGTCGCGACCGAGACGTGGCGCCACAGCACCTCGCCGTCGCGGGCGAGTACCAGCGCGGCATGGAGCTGGTGGGCCCGGCCGCGCAGACGCAGGAGATGTCGGCGCGCCTCGGCGACCGAGTCCGGCTTGACGAACCGTTCGCGGCCGAGGCCGAGCGTCTGATCGGCGCCGAGCACCAGGCAGCCGGGGCGCCGGGCGGCGACGTCGAGCGCCTTGGCCTCGGCGAGATGCGACGCGATCGCGCCGGGATCGGCGCCGGCCGCGAGCAACGGTTCCTCCACCGCGCGTTCGTCGACGCCCGACGGCTCGGTGTCGAAGGCGAGGCCGGCGCCGGCGAGGAGGGCGGCCCGCGACGGGCTGCGGGAGGCGAGGACGAGACTGGACATGCGGCTCCATCGATCGAAGGGGGTGGCCGGCACGGTGGAACGACGGCCGGTGGACGATCAGCGCCGCGCCCGAAGCAGGGCGATGATGGCGGCGGCGGTCTCCTCGATCGACCGTCGGGTGACGTCGATCACCGGCCAATCATGATCGGCGCAGAGCCGTCGCATCAAGGTCAGTTCGATGGCGATCGACGGGCGATCGACATAAGTGGTGTCGAAACTCTTCGATCCCATGGCCAGGACGCGGTTCTCGCGGATCTGGGCGATGCGGTCGGGGCTGGCGATGAGACCGACGACCAGCGGCGCCGACACCGTCTTCAGCGCCGGCGGCGGATCGATCCCGGGCACGATCGGTATGTTGGCGACCTTGACCCCGCGGTTGGCGAGATAGATCGAGGTCGGGGTCTTGGAGGTGCGCGACACGCCGAGGATGACGACGTCGGCCTCCTCGAAATCGCCCGGCAACTGACCGTCGTCATGGGCGAGAGTGAAGTTCATCGCCTCGATGCGCTTGAAATATTCGGCGTCGAGGGCGTGCTGGGCGCCGATGCGATGGGTCTGCGAGACGTTGAGGAAGGAGCGGAAGACGTCGAGGACCGGCGCCAGCACCGAGACGCAGGGCAGGCCCTGGTCGCGACAGAAGCGCTCCAGCCGGACGGCGAGCTCCTGATTGACCAGGGTGTAGAGAACGATGCCCGGGAACTGCTCGATCTCGACCAGGGCGCGGTCGAGATGACGGTCGATGCGCACCAGCGGGTGGACGTGCTCGATCGGTTCGATGGCCTCGTACTGGGCGGCGGCGGCGCGGGCGACGGTGATCAGGGTTTCACCGGTCGAATCCGAAATCAGATGCAGATGGAAGAAGTTGGACTGCGTCGTCACCGATCGATCCCCAGGCCGGCGGCGATCGGTGGACAAATCCCCCGCGTCGCGTCGGCGGCGCAACTCTCTCCCCTTCACGCAATTCGATCAACAGGGTCGAAGGACGAAGACCGAAACAGGCGGTCTCGGGGAGGTTGGGGACGAAGAACCGGCTCGGACGCGCCGTCGACTCCTCGTCCACAGGGGCGAGGGGCGAGGGGGTGTCGTCAACCATTTGGTAACGAAGATTAATAAAGTCTTAACGAGAGGGGTGTCGAAAACCGGGTCGAAGGCGTCTCCACAGGGGCGGGGGCGGCGGCGTTTCACGTGAGTCATTGTGGATCGATGCGGATCCCGGTAATCCACCGCCTAAGAGTCTCAACAGACTCCTTTCGAAGACTAGTTTTGAAGAGGGGGCGCTCGTGACGAGCCCGGTGATCCGAGGAACGACGGCGGAGCGAAAGGTGCTCCAGGTGCTGGCGGGCGAAAGCCTTTATCCGCCGCCGATCTGGGTCATGCGACAGGCGGGCCGCTATCTCCCGGAATATCGGGCGACGCGGTCGCGGGCCGGGGGCTTTCTCGATCTGTGCTACTCGCCGAAGCTGGCGACCGAGGTGACGCTGCAGCCGATCAGGCGCTACGGCTTCGACGCGGCGATCCTGTTTTCCGACATTCTGGTCATTCCCGACGCTCTGGGACGAAAGGTCGCGTTCCACGAGGGCGAGGGGCCGGTCCTCGAGCCGCTCGATCTCGCCCTGGTCGGCAGTCTCGATCCCGACGGCATCGACCATCGCCTGGGACCGGTCTACGAGGCGGTCGAGACGATCCGGGCGGCCCTGCCCGCCGAGACCACCTTCCTCGGCTTCTGTGGGGCGCCCTGGACGGTGGCGACCTACATGATCGCCGGACGCGGGACGCCGGATCAGGGTCCGGCGCGCCGGGCGGCGCTGACCGATCCCGAAGGGTTCTCCCGACTGATCGACGTTCTGGTGGTGGCGTCGATCCACTATCTGGCGAAGCAGATCTCGTGCGGCGCCGACGCGGTGCAGATCTTCGACAGCTGGGCGGGGGTTCTCGACGAGGCCGAGTTCGAGCGTTGGGTGATCCAGCCGACCCGGCGAATCGTCGCGGGGCTCAGGGCGATCCATCCCGGCGCGCGGGTGATCGGATTTCCGAAGGGCGCGCAGGCGTCGCTGAAGCGCTTCATCGTCGAGACGCGAGTCGATGCCGTCGGCATCGACTGGACCCTGCCGCACGCCTTCGTCCGCGACGAGATCCAGCCGATCGCGGCGGTGCAGGGCAATCTCGATCCGATGCGGGTGGTGATCGGCGGACGGGCGCTCGACGAGGGTGTCGACCGGGTGCTCGAAGGGCTCGGGTCCGGCCGACTGATCTTCAACCTCGGTCACGGCATCACCCCCGACGCCGATCCGGCCAACGTGGCGCGGTTGGTCGCGCGGGTGCGCGCGGCGAAGCGGTGAGGGACGGCGTCATGGTGGCGAGCAACGAAGAGATCGTCCGCCGGGCGCGGCGCGCGGCGACGTTCCTGGCGGTGACCGCCGGATTGATCGGCGCCGGGCTGCTGCTGCTCGATTCCGGCGCCTATCTCTGGATCAAGGCGCTCCACGTCGTGGCGGTGATCTCGTGGATGGCGGGGATGCTCTATCTGCCGCGGCTCTTCGTCTACCACTGCGGCGTGGCGGTGGGATCGGAGACGTCGGAGACGTTCAAGGTGATGGAGCGCAAACTCATGCGCTACATCATCAACCCGGCGATGGTGGTGGCCTGGGCCGCCGGCCTGTGGATCGCCTGGGAGATGTCGTTCCTGCGCGACGTCTGGTTCCTGCTGAAGCTCGCCGGCGTCCTCGCGCTGTCGGCGGTCCACGGTTATCTCGCCAAGGCGGTGGCCGACTTCGCCCGCGACGAGGGGCGGCGAGATCATCGCTTCTGGCGCTTCCTCAACGAGGTGCCGACGCTGCTGATGATCGCCATCGTCGTGCTGGTGATCGTCAAGCCGTTCTGATCAGCCTCGGGTTCGGCGAAGAATTCGACCGATCGGCGGCATTCGGCGGCGTCTTCGTGTCGGGAGGGGCTTGTGGGACGGCGCGAGGCAGACTATTTTCGGCGCGTCCTACCGAAGCAGATCCCGCGATCGCCGTCATCTCAGACCGGCGCGGTGAGTGGCCCGGCCCTGGTGCCGCCCGAGACGTCTGCCCCTCCTTCTCGACTATCGCGCGGCCGTCGAGTTTCCCGCGCGGTGTCCCCCCTCTCGAGTTCTCACCGTCGGCGGCGCGCCCGCGTTCGACGGTTCGACGCCCACTCCCCGAAAGATTCGATCTCATGCAGCAGTTGAAGCTCAAGGACCTCAAGTCCAAGTCGCCGACCGAGCTCCTCGCCTTCGCCGAGGAGCTCGAGGTGGAGAACGCCAGCACCTTGCGCAAGCAGGAGCTGATGTTCGCCATCCTCAAGCAGCTGGCGGCCCGTGACGTCGAGATCATCGGCGAGGGCGTGGTCGAGGTGCTGCAGGATGGTTTCGGCTTCCTGCGCTCGCCGGACGCCAACTATCTCGCCGGGCCGGACGACATCTACGTCTCGCCGTCGCAGATCCGCCGGTTCTCGCTGCGCACCGGCGACACCGTCGAGGGTCACATCCGCAGCCCGAAGGACGGCGAACGCTATTTCGCGCTGCTCAAGGTCAACACCATCAATTTCGAGGATCCGGAGAAGACCCGCCACAAGGTCCACTTCGACAACCTCACCCCGCTCTACCCGGACGAGCGTTTCAAGATGGAGCCGGAGGAGCCGACGTCGAAGGACATGTCGGCGCGGGTCATGGACATCGTCACGCCGCTCGGCAAGGGCCAGCGCGGACTGATCGTGGCGCCGCCGCGCACCGGCAAGACGGTGTTGCTGCAGAACATCGCCAAGTCGATCACCAGCAATCATCCGGAATGCTTCCTCATCGTCCTGCTGATCGACGAGCGGCCGGAGGAAGTGACCGACATGCAGCGCACGGTGAAGGGCGAGGTGGTGTCCTCGACCTTCGACGAGCCGGCGTCGCGTCACGTCCAGGTGGCCGAGATGGTGATCGAGAAAGCCAAGCGCCTGGTCGAGCACGGCCGCGACGTCGTCATCCTGCTCGATTCGATCACCCGCCTGGGTCGTGCCTACAACACCGTGGTGCCGTCGTCGGGCAAGGTCTTGACCGGCGGTGTCGACGCCAACGCGCTGCAGCGGCCGAAGCGCTTCTTCGGCGCGGCCCGCAACATCGAGGAGGGCGGGTCGCTCACCATCATCGCCACGGCGTTGATCGACACCGGCTCGCGCATGGACGAAGTGATCTTCGAGGAGTTCAAGGGCACCGGCAACTCCGAGATCATTCTCGACCGCAAGGTGGCCGACAAGCGCGTCTTCCCGGCGATCGACATCACCCGTTCCGGCACCCGCAAGGAAGAGCTCCTGGTCGCTCCCGACCAGCTCAAGAAGATGTATGTGCTGCGCCGCATCCTCACCCCGATGGGCACGGTCGACGCGATCGAGTTCCTGCTCGACAAGCTGCGTCAGACCAAGCGCAACGCCGACTTCTTCGATTCGATGAACACCTGATCGGTCTCGGGTCGATCGGTCGAGGAGACCATCGGCCGCCGATCGAATCGGAAGCGAAAAGGGCGCCACGGGATCCGT
>JAFHCF010000036.1:0-20715 GCA_048497495.1 Prosthecomicrobium sp. | reverse complement strand
GTCCTCGACGGCGCCGGTTTCACATCGGGGAAGAGTTCGGCGCCGTCCTCGACGGCGCCGGTTACGCGGCGGCGGATCGGTTCGGCGACGCGGGCCGGCTCAGGCGCTCTTTTCGACGAGGGCGATCAGGCCCTTCAGGAGGTCCATCGGCGACGGCGGGCAGCCGCGGATGTGGAGATCGACCGGGACCACCGCGTCGACGCCGCCGACCACCGCGTAGGAGCCGGCGAAGATGCCGCCGTCGAAGCCGCAGTCGCCGACCGCCACCACCCATTTCGGGTCGGGGGTCGCCGCGTGGGTGCGCTCCAGCGCCTCGCTCATGTTGGCCGTGACCGGGCCGGTGACCAGGAGCACGTCGGCATGGCGGGGCGAGGCGACGAAGCGCAGGCCGAAGCGCTCGAGATCGTAGAAGGCGTTGCCGAGGGCATGGATCTCGAGTTCGCAGCCGTTGCACGAGCCGGCGTCGACCTCGCGGATCGACAGGCTGCGGCCGAGACGACGGTGGGCGGCGGCGTCGAGGCAGCCGGCCAGTTCGGCGAGCGCCGCATCGCCGGCGGCGGGGCGCGCCTCGGTGGTCGGACGGCGCAGCAGGCTCTCGATGAGAAACTTCGGCATCGGTTGTCCGTCAGAGGTCGTGCCCCGAGTAGGAGCAGTTGAACGACTTGTTGAGGAGCGGGAAGTCGGCGACGATGTTGTAGGCGACCGCGGCTTCCATCAGCGGCCATTGGAACACCGACGGGTCGCGCAGATGGGCGCGGGCGATGCGGCCGTCGCCGTCGAGCCTGACCCAGACGAAGAGATCGCCGCGGAAGGCCTCGACCAGCGCCACGCCTTCCGCTTCGGCATGACCCGCAGCCTCGACCTCGACGCGGTGGGGTCCGGCGGGCAGGCCCTTCAGGATCTGATCGATCATCTTCAGGCTTTCGCCGATCTCCAGGATGCGGATCCACACCCGGGCGTCGACGTCGCCCTCGGCGCGGGTCGGCACGTCGAAGCGCAGGGCGTCGTAGGGGGCGTAGCCGGGCAGGCGGCGGCTGTCGAACTCGCGCCCGCAGGCGCGGCCGACATGGCCGCCGGCGCCCCAGCGGCGAGCCAGCGCCGGATCGAGCCGGCCGGTGGTGACCGTCCGATTGAGCAGCGAGGCGGTGGAATCGTAGAGCTTGACCAGGGGCGGGAAGCCGGCGCGGAGGGCGGCGACGAGATCGACGATCGGCTTGGAATCGACGAGATCGACACTGGTGCCGCCGGGCACGACGCGATCCATCATCAGACGGTGGCCGAAGGCGACGTGTGCCGCCCGCAGCACCCGCTCGCGCAGGATCCCGCAGCGGTTGAGCATCAGCGAGAAGGCGGCGTCGTTGCACACGCCACCGATGTCGCCGATGTGGTCGGCGAGGCGCTCGAGTTCGGCCATCAGGGCGCGCAGCCATACCGCCCGACGCGGCGGTGTGACGCCGAGCGCGCCCTCCACCGCCTGGGCGAAGGCGAGGCCGTAGGCGACGGTGCTGTCGCCGGAGACCCGGGCGGCGAGACGGCCGGCGCGCTCGAGATCGGCGCCGATGAAGAGCTTCTCGATGCCCTTGTGGACCCAGCCGAGCCGTTCCTCCAGCCTGACCACCGTCTCGCCGTTGGCGGTGAAGCGGAAGTGACCCGGCTCGATGATGCCGGCATGCACCGGCCCGACCGGGATCTGGTGCATCGGCGGGCCTTCCGCCCCGAGAAACGCATAGGGCGCGCCGTCGGCCGGCACGGGTTCGGCGGCGCCGAGGGGATGGCGCAGGCCCCAGCGCGAATGGTCGAGCCAGGGCCGCGGGTCGGGACAGCCCTCCGGCTCCAGCCCGACCATCTCGCGGATGGTGCGCTCGAGCCTCAGCGCCGGCGCATGGGTGACGCCGACGGAGGGGAAGCGACCGTCGGGGCAATCGAGGGTGAGGACGAGGATCTCGCCGGTCGCCTCCTCGATCAGCCCCATGTGGACCCGTCCCGGTTCACCCCACAGGGCGAGCAGCGTCACATCGCCGGCATGGAGGCCGAAGACGGCGCGTTGCCAGGTTTCGACGTCGACGCGAGCGCGGGGCCAGGGGTTCTGGGCCTCGAGGTGGAGCGCCTCGCCGAGGAGATCGCTTCTCAGGGACATGGGCGCCTCCTCATCCGAGCATCCGCGCGACGTGCTGGAACCAGGCGACCAGTGGCGGCGGCAGCCACAGGCCGGCGACCAGCACCAGGCCGAGATGGGCGAGCATCGGCAGGTAGGAGGCCTCGACCGGCGTGGCCTCGCCGTTGGGCTTGCCGAAGGCGACGCCGGTGAGGCGCAGCAGCAGCGCCCCGAAGGCGACGATCAGACCGAAGACCAGCGGTATGGCCAAGAGCGGATTGCGGGCGAAGGTCGAGGAGACGATCAGGAACTCGCTCATGAAGATGCCGAGCGGCGGCAGGCCGGCGATCGCCGCGACGCCGACGACGAGGCTCCAGCCGAGCATCGGATGGGACTGGGTGAGGCCGCGGATCTCGGCGATCTTCTGGGTGCCCTTGGCCTGGGCGATCTGGCCGACGGCGAAGAAGATCGCCGATTTGGTCAGGCTGTGCATGGTCATGTGCAGGAGGCCGGCGAAATTGGCGAGCGGCCCGCCCATGCCGAAGGCGAAGGTGATCAACCCCATGTGCTCGATCGAGGAATAGGCGAAGAAGCGTTTGATGTCGCGGCGGCGGTAGAGCATGAAGCCGGCGAAGATCAGCGACAGGAGCCCGAGCACCACCATCAGCGGGCCCGGCGCCACCGTCTGCGGATTGGCGGCGAGCAGCATCTTGAAGCGCAGCAGCGCGTAGAGCGCGACGTTGAGCAGCAGCCCGGAGAGCACGGCGGAGATCGGCGTCGGGCCCTCGGCATGGGCGTCGGGCAGCCAGGCGTGCAGCGGCGCCAGGCCGACCTTGGTGCCGTAGCCGAGCATCAGGAAGACGAAGGCGACGTTGAGCAGTTCCGGATTGAACTTGTCGGCCGAGGCGACCAGCGCCGTCCACACCATGGCCTCGTGGCCCTCGCCGATCACCGGCTGGGCCGCCATGTAGACCAGGATGGTGCCGAACAGCGCCAGCGCGATGCCGACCGAGCCGAGGATGAAGTATTTCCAGGCCGCCTCGAGCGCGTCGTGGGTGCGGTAGATGCCGACCATCAGCACCGTCGTCAGCGTCGCCAATTCCACCGCCACCCACATCAGGCCGATGTTGTTGGCGAGGAGCCCGAGGTTCATGGCGAAGCTCAGGGCCTGATACATGCCGTGATAGAAGCGCAGATGGGCGCGGGTCAGCCGGCCGATCTCGATCTCGTGGGCGATGTAGCTCGCCGAGAACACCGAGGTGGTGAAGCCGACGAAGGTGCCGAGCACGACGAAGACGATGTTGAGATCGTCGACGAAGAGGTAGCTGCCGACCGCCGGGCGTTCCACCAGGATGGTCAGGGCGAAGAGGAAGGTCAGGAACGACGCCGCGACGTTGAGGCGGGCGCTCCAGCGATAGCCGGGCAGGGCCGCCAGCACCAGCGCGGCGATCGCCGGCACGGCCAACACCCCTTCGACCGGCGCGAAAGGCAGAAGGGCGAGGAACGTCGTCATTGCCGGCCCTCGCGGTATTCGTCGAGCGCGTGGGTATCGACCGAATCGAAGCGCTCGCGGATGCGGAAGAGGAAGACGCCGATGACGATGAAGGCGACCAGCACCGAGAAGGCGATCGAGATCTCGACCACCAGCGGCATGCCCTTGGCGCCGGCGGCCGCCAGGATCAGGCCGTTCTCCAGGCTCATGAAGCCGATGATCTGGGAGACGGCGTTGTAGCGCGTCACCATCATCAGGAGGCCGAGGAGGATCACCGACAGCGCCAGCGCCACGTCCTCGCGGGCGAGCGGATCGGCCTCGGCCGCCGCCTGCAGCATCACCACCATCGACAGCGCCACCAGGGCGATGCCCATCAGCATGGTGACGCCGATGCCGCCGACCGTCTCGATGGTGCGGTGAATGCCGAGCCGGACCACCATGCGCCGGAGCGCCAGCGGGATGATCACCGCCTTGAGCACGATGGCGATCGCGGCGGTGACGTAGAGGTGGGGGGCGTCCTGGATCCAGGCCTGCCAGGCGACCGAGGCCGACAGCACCACCGCGTGCAGGGCGAAGACGTTGAGCAGCCCGAACATGCGGTTCTGGTAGAGCATCATGAAGGAGACCAGCACCATGCCGCCGGCCAGCATGTGGGCGAGATCGAGGGCGAAGTGTCCCATCAGAAGCTCCTCGAGACGAAGAGCAGCAGGGTGCCGAGGAAGCCGAGCATCAGCGCCGCGCCGAGGAACTCGGGGACGCGGAAGACGCGCATCTTGGCGATCGAGGTCTCGAAGAAGACCAGGAGGAACGCCCCGATCGAGATCTTGCCGAGATAGGTGACGGCGCCGACGACCAGCGGCACGAAGCCGCTCTTGGGCGGCGCCAGACCCCAGGGCGCGAAGATGCAGGCGATCATCGAGACATAGAGGAGGAGCTTCAGCGCCGCCGCCAGTTCGATGACGGCGAGGTGGCGGCCGGAATATTCCAGGATCATCGCTTCGTGGACCATGGTGAGTTCGAGATGGGTCGCCGGATTGTCGACGGGCACCCGGGCGTTCTCGGCCAGCGCCACGATGATCAGCGCCACCAGCGCCATGCCGAGGGAGACGCGCAGCGAGGCGTGGGTCAACATGAAGTTGGCGACGAAGGAGAGCTGGGTGGAGCCGGCGACCAGGGCGACGACGAAGACCATCATGATCATCGCCGGCTCGGCGAGCGAGGCGAAGAGCATCTCGCGCGACGAGCCGATGCCGCCGAAGGCGGTGCCGACGTCCATGCCGGCGAGCGCCAGGAAGAAGCGGGCCGAGCCGAGCAGCGCGGTGATGGCGATGAGGTCGGCGGTCCAGGAGAACTGCAGGCCGGTGGCGAAGGTCGGCACCAGCGCCGCCGCCACCCAGGTGGCGGCGAAGATCATGTAGGGCGCGACGCGGAACAGCCAGGAGGCGTTCTCGGCGATCACCACCTCCTTGCGCGCCAGCTTCACCAGGTCGCGGTAGGGCTGGAGAATCGGCGGTCCGACGCGGTCGAGCATCCGCGCCTTGAGCTTGCGGGTGAGGCCGACGAGGAGGGGCGCCAACATCAGCACGAAGATCATCTGGGCGCCCTGGACGGCGAGATCGCGGATCAGGCCCATATCGCCACCACCAGGAGGAGGCCGACGAGGGCCATGAAGACGAGGCTGAGATAGCTGCGGATCGACAGGAACTGCAGCGTGTTGAGGCGTTCGGCGAGGCGCGACACGGCGCGCCCGATCGGGGCGTAGACGATTTCCCAGACGAGGTCGTGCATGAACAGCGTCAGGCGCGCCGGTCGCATCTCGCCGGGCGGCGGGATGTCGCGCTCGATGTAGGAGCGGAAGGCGAGCGGCCCGAAGACCCGGCGGATCGGCATGGCGAAACTGTCGGCGGAATACTGGGTGAGCGGGCTCGGCTCGGGATAGCCGCAATCCCAGGCCGGGCCGGACCGCACCGCCCGCGAGGCGAACCGGTGGATCACCCAGATCGCCGCGCTCGACGACACCACGATGAAGCCGAAGACCAACATGCCGCTGTAGGACGACCGGCCGGTCGAGATCGGCACGATCGACAGGGTCGGCAGCAGCGGCTGCGGCGGCATGTCGTGGCCGACGAGTTGGATCGACACCCCCGAGAGGGCCTCGATGACGAGGCCGGGCAGGACGCCGGCGAGCAGGCAGAGGGTGAGCAGGATCCCCATGGCGCGCAGCGAGAAGCCGTCGACCTCGCGGGCCTCGGCGGCGCAAGCGGTGCGTGGCCGGCCGAGGAAGGTGATGCCGTAGGCGCGGACGAAACAGGCGCCGGCGAGGGCCGCGGCGAAGGCGAGGGCCGCGCCGACCGCCGGCACCATGAACTTCAGCGCCCATTGCGGCAGATCGGGCGACAGCAGGATCGCCTGGAAGATCATCCATTCCGAGGCGAAGCCGTTGAGCGGCGGCAGCGCCGAGATGGCGACGGCGCCGCCGAGCATGAAGAAGGCGGTCGCCGGCATCCGGTGGATCAGACCGCCGAGCTTCTCGATGTCGCGCTCGCCGGTGGCGGTGAGCACGGCGCCGGCGCCGAAGAACAGCAGCCCCTTGAACAGCGAATGGTTGAACGCGTGGAACAGCGCCGCGGTGATCGCCAGGGCCGCCGGGCCGGCCATGGCGTTGGCCTTGAACGCCAGGGCGAGGCCGAGGCCGATGAAGACGATGCCGATGTTCTCCACCGTCGAATAGGCGAGGAGGCGCTTGAGGTCGCGCTGCATCACCGCTTGGAGCACGCCGAGTACCGCGGTCAGCGAGCCGAGCGTCAGCACCACGGCGCTCCACCACCAGGCCGGCTGGCCGACCAGATCGAAGACGATGCGGACGAAGCCGTAGATCGCCACCTTGGTCATGACGCCGCTCATCAGCGCCGAGACGTGGGAGGGGGCGGCGGGATGGGCGAGCGGCAGCCAGACGTGGAGCGGCGCCAGGCCCGCCTTGGAACCGGCGCCGAGCACCACCAGCCCCAACACCACGCCGGGCAGCCAGGGGGCATGAACCACGGCGCGCATCTCGGTGAAGCCGTAGGCGCCGTCCGGCCCGGCCATCAGGCCGAAGGCGAGCAGCAGCATCAGGGTGCCGAAGCTCGCCATCACCAGATAGACGTAGCCGGCGTGCCGGTTCTCCTCCTTCTGGTGATGGGACATCACCAGCGCCCAGGAGGTGAGCGACATGAACTCCCAGGCGACCAGGAAGCCGAAGGCATCGGCGGCCAGGATCACCAGGTTCATGCCGGCGAGGAAGGCCGGATAGAAGGGCAGGACACGCTCGGGCCGGCTCTCGTGGGTGCCGTAGCCCAGGGCATAGAGGCTCGCCAGGACGCCGCCGAGGTCGACGACGACGAGGAAGAAGGCGGAAATCGCATCGATGCGGAAATGGGCGCCGATCCACGGCAGGCCGATCGGCAGCACCACCTCGCGCCCGCCGTCGGCCAGGCCGAGCAGGACCGCCCCGGTGGCGACGAGGAGAACAAGCGAGGCGACGCCGGACACGGCATAGACGACGCGGGTCGCCATCGCCGGTCGCCGCAGCAGAATCGGCGCCGCGATCGCCACCGCGATCAACGCGGCCACGCTCCACAATGCGACGACGACCGCCATGATCTTCCCTTCTTCAACGACGTCGAACACGGACCCATCCGGCGGATCGCCGCCCGCGATCCCGACCGCCCGGTCAGCCTCGGGGTGACGCCCTCGGAGCCCGCATCCCGGCCACACCGATCGGCGCGGCGACGTGATCGGCTTCCAGGGCATCGCTCGAACGCGCGAATGGACGCCGAACGCGCTTCACCTCGATCCTCCCGGATCGCGAAGCCGCGCGTCACGGGCGGGCGCCCGCCACACGGCTTCCCTTCGGTCCGCCTGGCGCGGCCCGTCGCGGTCGTCGACGCGACCGATCGATTGTGCTTCGCCGGAATGATAGTGCGAGGAAAGCGCTGATGTCTCGTCCCTTTTTGGATGAGGCCGCACTTCTTCGCAAAATGATGCCGCATCCGCTCTCGGCCGATCACCGGTGAGGCGGAGGCGGCGATCGGGCGGGCCCGGCTCAGCCGCCGAAGGTGACGGTGAGCGAGGCCGTCCCCAGGCGATTCGCATGGGTCATGAAACCGACCAGGGCGCCGGAGGCCTGGTCATCGACGCCGAGGCTCGCGACGCCGACCGCGTGGACGGTGAAGACGTAGCGGTGGACCTCGCCCTTCGGAGGCGCGGCGCCGCCGAAATGGGATGAGCCGAAGTCGTTGCGCGACTGGATCGCGCCGGCGGGCAGCCCGCCCTGGCCCGAACCGGCGCCGGTGGGCAGTTCGTGGACCGAGGCCGGCAGGCCCGAGACGATCCAGTGCCACCACCCCGACCCGGTCGGGGCGTCGGGGTCGTAGCAGGTGACGACGAAACTCGCGGTTCCCTCCGGCTCGCCCTCCCAGGCGAGGTGCGGCGAGAGATTGCCGCCGGTGTAGCCCATGCCGTCGAAGACCTGCGCCAGCGGCAGCCGGCCGCCGTCGACGAGATCGTTGCTGCGCAGCGTGAACGTCATGACGTGTCCTCCCTGGATCGGTCACGCCCCCCATCCTCTGCCGATCGCGGCGCGACGCAACCGCTCGATCCCACGCCGCGACGAGATTCTCGAGGGGCCCGTCGCACCGTCTTCACGCGAATCGATGTCCATTCGGCGCCGAGATGTTCTATGGAGAGCGAGTCCAGACCGTCGCCGACCCCGAGATCCGCCATGACCGACTTCGCCCTCGATCCCCGCCTCGCCGCCGACACGCTGCCGGTGCTCGACCTTCCCCTGTCGTCGCTCCTGATGATGCGGGACGGCAACCACCCCTGGCTGATCCTGGTGCCGCGCCGCGCCGGCGCCGTCGAGATCCTCGACCTCGATCCGGCCGATCGCGCCCTCCTGTGGGCGGAGATCGAACGGGTGGCGGCGGCGCTGAAGGCGGAGACCGGGGCCGACAAGCTCAACCTCGCGGCGCTGGGCAACGTCGTGTCGCAATTGCATGTTCACGTCATCGCCCGCTTCCGTGCCGACCCCGCCTGGCCGGCGCCGGTGTGGGGCAAGGTGCCGGCGATCCCGCTCGACGAGGCGCGCGCCACCACGCTCGTCGCCGGTCTGCGGGCGCGTCTGAGCTGAAGCGATTCGCCGGGTCCTCGCGAGGCGCGCGACCCGGCACGAGGAGGTGAATCCGATGTCCGACGCCCGCGACGAGCCTTCGGCGCGTTTCCGCTTCGCCGCCAACCGTCTCGACCGGCGCTCCGACCTGCGCGACGACGCGGCGGCGATGGCGGCGCTCCTGGCGCGCGACGACGCGCGGTTCCTGGTGGTGGCGGGCGATCGACCGATGGTGAGGCGAAGCGGCGGGGATGCGCCGACCGCCTTCGTCGACCGGAATGCCGCCGCGGCCCTCGGCGCGCTCTTCGAGCGGCCGGTCTTCCTCGGGCTGGCGCCGGCGGAAGAGAGCGAGGACGCGGGCCATGGGGCGCCGTGGTTCGCCGTCCGCACCCGCCTCGACGAGGCCGGCCTCGCCGAGCTCGGCGACGCCGAGGCGGCGGACCTGCGCGCCCTGGCGCTGGCCGGCACGCTGGCGGCGGAGGAATACGGCGCCATCGCGCAGGGCCGCGCCGCGCTCTATTGGCATTCCACCCATCGCTTCTGCGCCCGCTGCGGGGCGCGCGCCGAGATGGCCTCGGCCGGCTGGAAGCGGGTGTGCCCGTCCTGCGGGGCGGAACATTTCCCGCGCACCGACCCGGTGGTGATCATGATGGTCACCGACGGCGAGCGCTGTCTGCTCGGCCGACAGGCGCGCTTCACGCCGGGCATGTGGTCCTGCCTCGCCGGCTTCATGGAGCCGGGCGAGACGATCGAGGCGGCGGTCCGGCGCGAGACGGCGGAGGAGGCCGGCATCGCCGTCGGGCCGGTCACCTATTTCGCCTCCGAACCCTGGCCTTTTCCGGCGTCCCTGATGATCGGGGTGGTGGCCGAGGCGCTCTCCGACGAGATCCGCCGCGACGAGAGCGAGCTCGAGGACTGTCGGTGGTTCTCGCGCGCCGAGGCCGCCCTGCTCCTCGGCGGCGACCATCCGCGGGGGCTCTTCGCGCCGCCGCCGATCGCGGTGGCCCATCACCTGCTGCGGGCCTGGGTCGAAGGCGCGACGCGCCTCTGAGCGCCGCGACCCCGGCAAGTCCCACTGCCGCCGGCGGGCGGCGCGGGGCACCGTCTCGTCGTATAAACGAAGTTTCAACCAAGACGATCGATGGTTCCAGGGCCCAAATCGGTTGTCCGATGGCGGAAAGGGCTCCTTAAATCCAGCGGACTAAAGTGGGCGGAAGATTTGTAGGGAATACGTCGCGGCGCAGATCCTCGCGCGGAGAACGACAGATGATGAAGCTGTTCCGGCGCGGTGGGACACGACCGACTTCGCGGCTCGGACCGAGGGTCGAAAAGCTGATCCTCGCGGCGATCTTCGCGGTGCTGTTCACCGTCGATCTGCAATGGGGCATCCTCCGGCACTTCGTGGTGATGATCCACAACGTGCAGTCGACCTACGGGTCGGTGGCGCTGTCCGGCGGCTTCGCGCTGTGGGTCGGCGGTTTCGCCTATGCGGCGCGGCGGCGCGCCGAGCTCTCCCAGATGAAGAAGGCACGGGCGGCGGCGGAAGAAGCGGCGGAAACCATGGGCGTTCTCGACGCCCTGACCGGATTGCCCAATCGCCAGGGATTGAAGGCCGAACTGCGTCGGCGCGTCGGCGCGATGGCGGCGAGCGGCGCCGGCGGCACGATCTTCGCCTTCGACGTCGACCGCTTCAAGATGCTCAACGACGTGCGCGGCAACGCCGTCGGCGACCAGGTGCTGGTCGAATTGTCCGACCGCCTGGCGACCGCCGTCGGCGACGGCGATTTCGTCGCCCGTGTCGGCGCCGACGAGTGTCACGTGCTGAGCGACATCGTCGAGCCCGAAGAGGCGAAGGTCTTCGCCGAAAAGCTGCAGGCCCTGATCGCCCGCGCCATCCACAACGGCCCGGCGCCGTTGCAGGTCCACGCCAGTGTCGGCTTCGCCGGTTTCGGCGTCGCGGACGATCCGCGTGATCCGACCGCCATCGTCCGCCGGGTCGACATCGCCCTCCAATATGCCAAGGCCGACGGCGGCAGCGGTCTCTCGTCGTTTCAGGACGACATGGAGATGTCGATCCGCGAACGCGCCCAGCTCGAGCGCGACCTCGAGGTGGCGATCGCCACCGGCCAGATCCAGCCCCACTTCCAGCCGGTGATCGACCTCCAGTCGAACCGCATCTCCGGCTTCGAGGTGCTCGCCCGCTGGAACCATCCCCAGCGCGGGCTGATCTCGCCCTCGGTCTTCATTCCGATCGCCGAGGATATGGGCGTCCTCGCCGAACTGACCAAGGTCATCCTGCGGCGGGCCTGCGGCGCGGCGCGCGACTGGCCCAACCACATCAAGCTGGCGGTCAACATCTCGCCGGTCGACTTCAAGAACCCCTGGCTCGCCCAGGAGATCCTCCAGACCCTCACCGAGGTCGGCTTCCCGCCGCAACGGCTGGAACTGGAGATCACCGAGAACGCCCTGGTGGTCGACCACGAGCAGGCGATGAAGACCATCATCTCCTTGAAGAACCAGGGCATCTCGATCGCGCTGGACGACTTCGGCACCGGCTATTCGAGCCTGCATCACCTGCGCGTGCTGCCCTTCGACAAGATCAAGATCGACCAGTCCTTCATCAAGACGATGCGCGACAACGCCGACAGCCGGATGATCGTCAAGGCGATCATCGGCCTCTCGGGCTCGCTCGGCCTGCCGACCACGGCGGAAGGCATCGAGACCAACAACAACGCCGACATCCTGCGCGAACTCGGTTGCACCCTCGGTCAGGGCTTCCTGTTCTCCAAGGCGGTGCCGTCGCGCGAAGTGCCCGACCTCCTGGCCATGCTCGACGAACTGGCGATTCATCCCGAGATGCGCACCGACGTCGAGGGCATCGCCGAGCAGGCGCTCATCGCCCGCTACGCGATCCGCCTGGACGACCTGGACCTCGGCGACGCGCCCGTTCCCGCGGGCTCCGAGACGGTGGAACCGGCAAGCCCGACGGACGAAGCCGAAGCGCCGCCCGAGGAAGCGCGCCACATCGCCTGACGGCGATCGGAGCTCTTCCACCGCCTTTTCGCGAGACCGAAGCGCCGCGCGGGCGCGGCCGTCTTCCCAGGGGACCGAAGCACCGCGCGGGCGCGGCCGGCCATCCCGACATCCATCCTCACGCAAGTCACCGCGTCGGCCTGAACGCGGCGCCCGTCACGGCCGCCGAGAGGGCAGATGGTCGAGGGGAAGCGCCGCTTCGTCCTTGATCGCGCGAATGGCGAAGTTGCTGCGGATGTCGCTCACGCCCGGCAGCTTGAGCAGGATGCCGAGCAAGAGCCGTTCGTAGGCGGGGAGATCGGCCACCACCACTTGGAGCAGGAAATCCGCCGCGCCCGAGACGAGGTGGCAGGAGACCACCTCGGGCACGTCGCGGATCGCCGCCTCGAAGGCGCCGGCCGCCTGATCCCCGTGCCGTTCCACCTTGACGTCGACGAAGACGGTCAGGCCCAGCCCCAGTTCCTTTCGGTCGAGCGTGGCGCGATAGCCCCGGATCACACCGGCCTCCTCGAGCAGACGAACCCGTCGAAGACACGGCGAGGCGGTCAGGCCCACCTTGTCGGCCAATTGCACGTTGGTGAGGCGCGCATCGACCTGGAGGGCGGCGAGGATGCGCTTGTCGATCTCGTCGATGTTCATTCTGGTCGATCTCCTCGAATTTCGTCCTCGACTTGGCAACTTATGCCAAAAATTGGGCTCATCGAAGTAGATTTCGGCACCATCGGTCTTCGTCATCGCCCTACCCTACCTCGCCGAGGAAACAGGACGGGGGAACCCATGACCGAGATCTGGTTGTTCGTCGCCGCCCTGGCGGCGGTGTATCTGGTTCCCGGCGCCGACATGATGCTGGTTCTCGACACGGCCGCCACATCGGGGCGGGCTCGGGCGGGCGTGGCGGCGCTCGGCCTGGCCTCGGCGCGCGCCGCCCATGTCGGTCTCGCCGCGATCGGATTGGCGGCCCTGCTCCACGGCCATCCGCGCGCCTTCGAGGCCGCGCATCTGTTGGGGGGCGCTTATCTGGTGCATCTGGGCATCGCGATCTACCGCAGCCCACCCCTCGTGCCCGGCGAGGTGGGCGCCGACGCGGCGGCGGCCCGAATCCCGTCGACGGCGGCGACCTTTCGCGCGGCGCTCCTGACCAATCTGCTCAATCCGAAGGCGCTGCTGTTCTGCTCGATCCTGCTGCCACAGTTCGTCGATCCGAATGCCGGGAGCGTCGCGGCGCGCTTCGCCGTCCTCGGGGCCGTGCTGGTCGCCGTCGGTCTCGCCTTCGATACCGTCTTCGCCGTCGTCGGGTCGGGGGTCGGGCATCTCGCGGCACGGCACCCGACCGTCGACACGACCCGAAAGCTGTTGTTCGGAACGATCCTGATCGGGCTCGGCGCGCGGCTCGCCGTGGTCCCCTTCGCCTGAACGCGCGCCGATGCCGCCGCGACGCACGACGGTCGCGGCGGTCGACGGGTGGTCAATAGGATAGTGGTTCTGATTCACGAGACGGATGGGAACCATCCATCTCGATCGAACCACGAGGGGGCTCGGGCCCGGTCTTGCGCGGTCCACTCGGCGAAGGACCGCGCGTCGTGCTCACGCCGCCCGCTTGAGGACGTCGGCGAGCTTGCCGAACAATTCGTCGATGTCGGACTTCTCGATGATCAGCGGCGGCGACAGGGCGATGATGTCGCCCGTCGTGCGGATCAGGAGATTGCTCTCGAAGGCGTCGAGGAAGCAGGAGAAGGCCCGTTTGGTCGGCTCTCCGGCGATCGGTTCCAGTTCCACCGCGCCGATCAGGCCGAGGTTGCGGATGTCGACGACGTGCGGCAGACCCTTCAGGGAATGGAGCGCGTCGGCCCAATAGCCGCCGAGCTCGGCGCCGCGGGTGAGCAGACCCTCCTCGGCATAGGTGTCGAGGGTGGCGATGCCGGCGGCGCAGGCGATCGGATTGCCGGAATAGGTGTAGCCGTGGGCGAACTCGATCGCGGCTTCCGGTCCGTTCATGAAGGCGTCGTGGATCTTCGCCGTGACGAAGACGCCGCCCATCGGGATGACGCCGTTGGTCATGCCCTTGGCCACCGTGAAGAGGTCGGGCTTCACGCCGAAGAAGTCGACGGCGAAGGGGGTGCCGAGACGGCCGAAGCCGGTGATGACCTCGTCGAAGATCAACAGGATGCCGTGACGATCGCAGATCGCCCGCAGCCGCTCGAGATAGCCCTTCGGCGGGATCAGCACGCCGGTCGAGCCGGCCATCGGCTCGACGATGACGGCGGCGATGGTCGAGGGGTCGTGCAGCGTGCAGATCCGCTCGAGTTCGTCGGCGAACTCGGCGCCGTGCTCGGGCACGCCGCGGGTGAAGGCGTTGCGGGCGGGATCGTGGGTATGGCGGATGTGGTCGACGCCCGGCAGCATCTGGCCGAACATCTTGCGATTGCCGCCGATGCCGCCGACCGACATGCCACCGAAATTGACGCCGTGGTAGCCGCGCTCGCGGCCGATCAGCCTGATACGCTGGGCCTCGCCGCGCATGCGGTGATAGGCGAGCGCCATCTTCAGGGCGGTGTCGACCGACTCGGAGCCGGAGTTGGTGAAGAAGACGTGGTCGAAGCCCTCGGGCGCCATCGCCGTCAGCCGGTTGGCGAATTCGAAGGCCTTGGGGTGGCCCATCTGGAAGGCCGGGGCGTAGTCGAGCTCGCCCGCCTGCCGGCGGATCGCCTCGACGATCTTCGGCCGGTTGTGGCCGGCGTTGCAGCACCACAGGCCCGCCGTGCCGTCGAGCACGGTGCGGCCGTCGTCGGTCCGGTAGCGCATGCGGTCGGCGGAGACGAACATCCGCGGCGACTTCTTGAACTGCCGGTTGGCGGTGAACGGCATCCAGAAGGACGCCAGATCGTTGGGACGATGGGTGATGGTCATGTCGGGCCCCTCGCGCAGGCCGCGACGCGGGCCTGATCGGAATGGCGAACACTACGGAGCGCCATCCCGCGCGACAATCCCTCGACGCCGTTCGATCCGTTCCGTATTCTGAACAGATGAACACTTCGCCGGACCTCTCCCCCGTGCCGCATGGCGCCGACGTCGACGTCGGCGCGCGCCTGAAGGCGCTTCGCCTCGCCCACGGCCTGTCGCAGCGGGCGCTGGCCAAGCGGGCGGGCGTGTCCAACGCCACCGTGTCGATGATCGAGGCCAACCGGGTGAGCCCGTCGGTGGCGGCGTTGAAGCAGATCCTCGCCGGCTTTCCGATCGGCATCTCGGCCTTCTTCGCCGGCGGCGAGCAGGAGGCGGAGAAGGTGGTGTGGCGCGCCGACGAACTGACCGAGATCGCCGGCGGCGCGATCTCCTATCGCCAGGTCGGCGGCGATCTCTCCGGCCGCTCGCTGCAGATGCTGCACGAACGCTACCGACCCGGCACCGATTCCGGACGACCGACGATCTCGCACCAGGGCGAGGAGGCGGGGCTGGTGATCCGCGGCCTGCTGGAGTTGGAGGTCGCCGGCAGCCGCTTCGAACTCCGCGCCGGCGACGCCTATTTCTTCGACAGCCGCAAGCCGCACGCCTTCCGCAACATCGGCGACACCGACCTCGTCATCGTCTCGGCCTGCACGCCGCCGAGTTTCTGACGCGGCCGCGCGGAGCGCTCGAACGGCGAAGGCCGCCCCGAGGGACGGCCTTCGTGTCTCCACGACGATCGATCGAGGGCTCAGCGGACCCAGTGGGGCCGGATCCAGACCCAATCGCCGCGGCGGTCGCTCCAGGTCCAGTGGCCACGGATCAGGGCGTAGCGCGGACCCGGGCGCGGCGGGATGCCGCCAGCCAGCGGCGCCGGCATGACGCGCACGACGCGGCGCTGATAGCGGCCGGGCACCCAGACCCAACCGCGACGCCACACCCAATGGCCGGGCGCCCAGTGAACGCCGGGGCGAGGCGGCGGCGGCATGATCTCGACCCGCATGGGCGGCATGGCGCGTTCGGTGATCACCACCTGGGCCTCGGAGGCCGAAACGCCGAGAAGTGTGACGGCGCCCGCACCGAGAAAGCCGAGGAGGGCGCGGCGGGACAGATCCTGCATGGAAGCCTCCAAAAATATGACCAACACGACCGTGACCCGAACCGGCGACCGCCGGAGGAGTCGTGGGCACCATATTAGCCGAACCGGCCGAATTCGTACTGAACGGCGAATTCACCGACCGTTCATCCGGCGCGTTCCGTCCTCAGAGCGGGAAGCCGGCCTGACGGGCGAGATCGGCGAGGTCGGTCTGCGAACGGGCGCCGATGTGGCCGATGATCTCTCCGGCGAGCAGGCCGCCGAGTTCGGCGCAGGCGGTCGGGTCGAAATCGTGGGTGAGGCCGTAGAGGAAGCCGGCGGCGTAGAGGTCGCCGGCGCCGGTGGTATCGACCACGGCGTCGACCGGGCGGACGGGAACCGCGGTCACGCCCTCGGCGGTGACCACCAGCGAGCCCTCCTCGGAGAGCGTCACGGCGGCGAGGCCGACGTCGGCGCGCAGCGCCGCGATGCCGGCGTCGAGGTCGGCGGTCTCGTAGAGCGCCTTCACCTCGGTCTGGTTGGCGAAGACCAGATCGACCGTCCTGGAACGCATCAGATCGAGGAACTCGTCGCGCCAGCGGTCGACGCAGAAGCTGTCGGAGAGCGTCAGCGCGACGCGGCGGCCGTGGGCATGGGCGATCTCGGAGGCCTTGCGGAAGGCGGCCTTGGCGGCCGGCGGATCCCACAGATAGCCCTCGAGATAGACGATCGAACTGTCGGCGACGACGCTCGGATCGATATCGTCGGGGGTCAGATGGGTGCAGGCGCCGAGGAAGGTGTTCATGGTGCGCTCGCCGTCGGGCGTCACCAGGATCATCGATCGCGCGGTGGGCGCCCAATCGGCGGCGCCGATGTGCAGCGCCGGGGTCTCGAAATGCACGCCCACGGCATGGATGTCGTGACGGAAGATGGCGCCGAGGTGATCCTCGGCGACCTTGCCGAAATAGGCGGCCTCGGCGCCGATCCCGGCGAGCGCCGCGATGGTGTTGCCGGCCGACCCGCCGGAGATCTCCTTGGCCGGGCCCATGTGCTCGTAGAGCCGCTCGGCCTCCGTCGCGTCGATCAGCCGCATCGAGCCCTTCGCCAACCCCTCGCGCACCAGAAAGTCGTCCTCGGCGCGGGCGATGATGTCGACGATGGCATTGCCGATGCCGAGGACGTGGAAGCGCGGGCGGGTCATTGGGGGCCTCGTCGGCTGGAGAGGGAGCGGCGGACGGCCGCCTCGGCGCGGGTCGCGCATGCGGGAGCGCGAATACATCCCCGCCGGGTATAAGGATTTCCGCCGCGCTTTCAACCCGACCGTGCCACGGGGGCGGGGTGTCGCGGATTGTTTTCCGTTGAGAATCCCTCGACACTGCCCTATCTCCCGCCCCAGACGCGGGGACGGCACGGGTGGTCGACGGGATCGACACGAGAGGGTGGGCATGGGCAGAGAAGGATCGATCCCGGTGATGGACGGCCGCGCTCGCGCCGTCACGCCGACCGGCCTCGCCGCCGAACTCGCCGCCCTCGAGGATTCCGGCCGCCAGATCCGCATCGGCCTCGTCGGCGTCGGCGAGATGGGCACCGACATCGTCACGCAGGTGGCGCTGATGAAGGGCCTGCGCGTCACCGTCATCGCGGTGCGCGATCCGGCCAAACGCCATGCCCAAGAGGCCTTCGTCATCGCCGGGCTCGACCCCGAACGCGTGCGACTCAGCGAGAGCCGGCCGGCGATCGCGCGCGCCGTCGAGGCCGGCTACACGGCGGTGACCACCGACGTCGAGGCGCTCTACACCTGCGACCACGTCGACGTGGTCATCGACGCCACCGGCAAGCCGGAGATGGGCGCGATCATCGGGCTCGGCGCCATCGAGGCGGGCAAGCACGTCGTCATGATGAACGTCGAGGCCGACGTCACCATCGGCGCCTATCTACAGCAACGCGCCCGCGAGGTCGGGGTGGTCTACACCGTCGGCGCCGGCGACGAACCCTCCTCGACCATGGAGTTGATCGAGTTCGTCACCGCCCTCGGCTATCCGGTGATCGCCGCCGGCAAGGGCAAGAACAACCCGCTCGACGTCACCGCCACGCCCGACCAGTACGTCGAGGAGGCAGCCCGGCGGAACATGAACCCGCGCATGCTGGTGGAGTTCATCGACGGCTCGAAGACCATGGTGGAGATGGCCAACATCGCCAATGCCACCGGCCTCGTCCCCGACGTCGCCGGCATGCACGGGCCGGAGGCGACGCTCGACAACCTCCACACCATCCTCTGCCCGAAGGAGGACGGCGGCATTCTCTCCCGCAAGGGCGTCGTCGACTACACCATCGGCAAGGGCGTGGCGCCGGGCGTCTTCGTCGTCGCCGAACTCGCCCATCCGCGCCTGCGCGAGCGCCTCAACGACCTGCGTCTCGGCCCCGGGCCCTACTACACCTTCTATCGGCCCTATCACCTGACCAGCCTCGAGGTGCCGCTGTCGGCGGCGCGCGCCGTGCTCCACGGGCGCTGCGACATGCGCGCCCTGGCGCGTCCCTCGGCGGAAGTCTGCGCGGTGGCCAAGCGCGATCTCGCGGCCGGCGAGACCCTCGACGCCATCGGCGAATATCGCTACCGCGCCTTCACCCTCGAATACGAGGCGGCGCGCGCCGTCGATGCCCTGCCCATCGGCCTGATCGAGGGTGGGCGGACCACCGCCGCGATCCGGCGCGGCGATCTCCTCACCCGTAGGAACGCCGAACCACCGGCCGGCACGAAGATCGTCGAGCTTCGCCGCCGACAGGACCTGATGGTCCACGGATGATCCGATGAACCGACCCGGTCTCGTCTCCTCGGCCGTCCGTGACGGCGTCGGCGATCTCCTCACCCCACCGTTCCGGGGCGTGCTCGTCCGCTCGCTCGGGGTGACGCTCGCCATCGTCGTCGTCTTGTGGGCGATCGGCACGCGGCTGATCACCGGCGCGGCCGGCGATCTCGCCACCGCCCATCCGGTCGACCTGCCCTATTGGGTGTCGGTGGTGCGCTGGGGCGCCGGGCTCTTCTCCGGGCTGGCGCTGATGGTGGTGCTGTCGTTCCTGGTCGCGCCGATCACCGCGGGCGTCGCCGGGCTCTTCCTCGACGAGGTGGCGGAAGCGGTGGAGACCGGCCGCTACCCGAGCGATCCGCCGGGCCGCGCCGCGCCCTTCGCTCCGAGTCTGATCCAGGCGGCGCGCTTCACCGCGCTGTCGCTCCTGGTCAATCTGATCTGTCTGCCGCTGGTGTTCTTCGCCGGCTTCGGACTGGTGATTTTCACGCTGGCCAACGGCTGGCTGATCGGGCGGGAATATTTCGAGTTCGCCGCCGGCCGCTACGTCGGCCCGGCGGAGGCGCGGCGTCTGCGCAGAGAGCACGCCGGCACCGCCTTCCTCGCCGGCCTCGCCGCCGCCGCCCTTCTCGCCGTGCCGGTGCTCAATCTGGCGACACCCCTCTTCGCCACCGCGACGATGGTGCATCTGGCCAAGCGGGTGCGCGGTTCACGGCCGGTCCCGGGGTGAGGGGCGCGGCCCCCGCGTCACGACCCCGCCGCCCGGATCAGGAACATCGGAGCGGCGACGATCGGCGCGGCGAGGCGCCCGGCGAAGGCGGCGGGAAGCGACATCGCGGCTGGTGTCCTCGCTCGAAGGGGCCCGACCCGGTCGGCGCGCGACCGGGACGGGCGAGAGACTCAGTAGTCGACGAAGTCGGTCAGGGCCTCGAAGCTCTTGGCCTCGGCGTCGAGCCGGTAGACCGCGATGGCGGTGCCCGAGAGCTGCCTGGGATTGTCGAAGGAGATCGGCGCGGTGAGGCCGCCGGTGTCGAAGCCCTTGACCGCCTCGAGCTTGGCGATGGTGCAGGCGCGGGTGAGGTCCCGGCCGCAGTCGCCCATCGCCTTGGCCAGAACCCTGAGACCGACATAGGTGATGTAGGTGTAGCGATTGACGCCGGCGAGCTCCTCGGGGGAGGCGTATTTCTTCGCCGTCGCCATGAAGCGGTCGATCGTCGGGCCGTTGAGGGCGACGTAGTCGCCGACGAGATAGTCGTAGCCGGCGGGCGCCGACAGGCCGACGGAGGGCGGCATGTCCTCGCTCCAGACGGAGGCGACCTGCAGGTCCATGCCGTTCTTGCGCGCCTCGCCGAGGATGTTGGCGGCGCCGGCGATGATGCCGCCGTTGGCCAACACATTGACCCCGGCCTGCTTCATCTGGGCGACTTCGGCGGCGAAGTTGGAGGTGCCCTTCTTGAAGCGCAGGCGGATGCCGTCCTTGACGCCGAAGTCCTTCACCGCCCGGGCGTAGCCGTGTTCGATCGAGGCGCCGAAGTCGTCGTCCTGGCGGATCAGGCCATAGACCGCGCCCGTCGGCTTCGCCTTGTCGTGGATGTATTTCAGCTGGGCATAGAAGGCGTTGGAGTAGCTCGCGCCGATGGTGAAGACCGAGGGCCGGACGGGCTCGTAGACCAGTTCGTTGGGCGCGGTCGTGACCACCGTCGGCAGGTTGTTCTCGGTGATCAGCGGCATCATGGCGAGCACGTTGGCGGTGCCCGAGGTGCCGTTCAAGGCGAAGATGCCGTCGACCTGGAGGAGCTTGGTCAGCGCCTGGAAGGAGCGGGCCGGGACGTAGCCGTCGTCCTCGGTGACGATGGTGATCTTGCGGCCGGCGACGCGGCCGCGGGCATTGATCTCGGCGGCGGCGATCTTCGAGCCGAGGGCGACGGCGCGTCCGATGAAGGAGGCGGGTCCGGTCATGATGTTGACGTCGCCGATCTTGATCTCCGTATCGGTGACACCGGGATCGGCGGCCAACGCCGAGGTCGCCGTGACCGCCGCGAGCGCGGCCGTGAGCAGAATCTTCATCGCTTCCTCCCGTCTGGTTTTTTTGGGTGTTCCGGATGCGTGGTTCTCGTCGGGGGGGGG
>JAFHCF010000035.1:0-55579 GCA_048497495.1 Prosthecomicrobium sp. | reverse complement strand
CGTCACCGGCGGGCCGTAGCTCAACACCCGGCAAATCGAACAGCGCGAGGCGCTGGGCACCCTCTTCAAGGGGCGGCGCAGGCTGGATCTGAATCGCCTCCGGCTGAAGGCTCGGCATCCAGAACAGCGAGGCCTCATCCGCCGGGATCCTCGGATCAACGGGGAAATCGAAGCCCCCAACGCCGAGAGAAGGCGTCGAGGACTTCGTCCTTCGGCAGGGTCACATCAGCGTTGATACGGTCGAAATCCCGCTGATAGTCTTCATCGCGGCGCAGATACTCCCATGCGAAGCCCGCGACCGGAATACCGCGAGCATGCGCGTAGGCCGTCGGCGAACGCCAGTCGATGTCCAGCATGGCACACCCCTGTTTCGAGTGACGCGCAGGGAATACCCGTTCTGCCTGTAAATCTTCGGGAGAGCGCTCAGCGATGTGAAGTCGGAAAGTTGCGATACCTCGATCGCCGAATCCGAACGCTGTCGCACCGAAGTCGCGTCGGCTCCGTCGTGGAAGCGGCTTGCCGCCGACCCGTTTCTCAGGGTCGGCGGAACTTCGTAGAAGCGGCTCCGCTGGAATACGGGCCGCGTCATGCGGCCCGCTCCTCGGCGATCGTCGGCTGATGGCCGTGCAGGAAGTCGACCGCCCGGCTGGCATGCGATGCGGCGGTGAAGATGAAGCGCTTGTCGTCCTTCAGGACCTTGATCCAGGAGGCGATGTAGGCGGCGTGGTCGGGGCGCGGCTCGGGGGAAAGCCCGAGGTCTGCGGCGAGGAAGGCCGCTCCGAGTTCGGCGACCAGTTCCTCGCGGGCGTAACCCTCGTCGCCGAAGCGGGTGCGGCCGAAATCGCGGTCGAGACGGGAGGGATGTCGGGTCCAGTGGACGCATTCGTGTCCGAGGGTGGCATAGTAGGCGATCGGATCGCGAAAACTCTCGAAGGGCGGCATCTGTACATGGTCGGAGCCGACCGCGTAGTAGGCCTGTCCACCGCCGTGGCGAATGTCGGCACCGGTGGCGGTGAAGAAGGCATCGGCGTGGGCGTCGCGGGCGATCGGATCGAGAGGATCAGCGGCCGGCATATGAAAGCGATCGGGCAGTCCATCGATCTGGTCGACGCAGAAGACGGTGTAGGCCTTGAGGAAGGGGATCTCGCGCTCGACTTCGTCGCCGCGATCGTCGGTCTCGGTGCGACGAAACCGATCGGCGTAGACGACGGTGGAACCGGTCTCACCCTTCCTGACGTGGCCACCGAGTTCGAGCGCCTGTCGGAAGGTCATCCAGGTCGGCGAGGAGAAGCCACGCGCGACCACTTCGGACCACAAGAGCAGGACGTTGATGCCGGAATAGGGCTGGCCGTTGTGGCGCAGCGGGCGAACGATGCGGCCCTCGGTGTTGCCCGCCGACCAGGGCTTGATCCAGGTCGGGACCCCGCTCTCGAGGTCGGCGAGAATGCGATCGGTGACCCGGGCGTGGATGTCGGGGCGGGCGGAGGCGTTGGTCTTCGGTGCCATGATCGGGATCTCCTTCGTCGTGACCGCCGGGAGTGGCTTCGTCACGGCGACCGAGAGGCCGAGGCGCGAGGGGACGGGCGCACCCGAAGGGCCGAAACGTGAGAGGAGGACGGCAACGCCGTTGCACCCGTCCCCGCCTCGGCCAGGATCACCGCCCATCAGACGAAGCCTTCCCGCGCGGACACCGGGAGAGAGAGTGATGGCTCGGAGGCGCTTATCTGCCCGCTGGCGCTCTCCCGCGCGAAGGTGCATCTCAATGGACTCATTTTCAGGGGGAAGACACTTCAGGCCCGGTACGGCTCACCTGCCGTCGTCGGGATAGGTGCCAACACCGGTAGCCTCGGGCTCCATGTCTCGTGGTGGCCAGACCGACGAGTGCCCCCCCTTTGCCGAAGCGCTTCCGCAGCTGCGTCTCAGGTGACATGAAGGAGATCGTGAAGCCGGCCGAATCCGTCATTCGCTGCCGATGCTCCCGCATCGAGAAGGATCGGGCGATGGATCAAGAGACCCCGCGCCTTTCGACACATCGCCGCATCCCGGCCGGGATCTGGGCGCTCGGCTTCGTTTCTCTGCTGATGGACGTCTCCTCGGAGATGATCCATGCACTGCTGCCGATCTGGCTGGTCACCGGGCTCGGCGCCTCGACATTGGCGGTGGGTCTGATCGAAGGCATCGCCGAAGCGACGGCGTCGATCACCAAGGTGTTCTCCGGCGCGATCTCCGACCGGTTCGGCAAGCGCAAGCTCCTCGCCGCCATCGGCTACGGCATGGCGGCCTTCACAAAGCCGGTGTTCCCACTCGCCGGCTCACTCGGCTGGATCGTCGCCGCCCGTTTCGTCGATCGCATCGGCAAGGGCATACGCGGCGCTCCGCGCGACGCGCTCGTCGCCGACCTCAGCCCGCCCGAGCTGCGCGGCGCCAGCTTCGGGCTGCGCCAGACCCTCGATACGATCGCGCTTTCCTCGGCCCCTTCCTCGCCATCGCCCTGATGGCGGCGAGCGACGGCGACATCCGCCTCGTCTTCTGGGTGGCGGCGATCCCAGGGTTCCTGTCCTTCGCGCTGATCGTCTTCGCGGTGCGCGATCCCGAACCATCGAGGGACGCCGACGGCCGCCCGTCGCTGCGCTTCGCCGAGATGGCCACCCTCCCCGCCGCCTTCTGGTGGGTCACCGGCCTTGCCACGGTCTTCACGCTCGCCCGCTTCTCCGACGCCTTTCTGATACTGCGCGCCCAATCGATCGGCCTGAGCCTGCTGCTGGTGCCGCTGATCATGGTGGTGATGAACGTCGCCTATGCGCTCTCCGCCTACCCGGTAGGGGTGCTCGCCGACCGTTTCGATCGGCGGATCACTCTGGCCACCGGCCTCGTCCTCCTCGTCGGTGCCGACCTCGTGCTCGGGCTCACCGGTTCGGCCGTCGGCCTGTGGATCGGCGCGGTTCTATGGGGACTGCACATGGCTTCACCCAGGGGCTCTTCGCCACCCTGGTCGCCGACACCGCACCACCGGCTCTGCGCGGCACCGCCTTCGGTCTCTTCAATCTGGTGACCGGTGTCGCCCTCTTCGTCGCCAGCCTGATCGCCGGCGCGCTGTGGCAGGTGATCGGCCCGACCGCCACCTTCCTCGCCGGCGCCGGCTTCGCCGTGGTGACGCTCGGCGGTCTGTGGAGTGTCGTACCGAGGGTGACGATCGACGGATCGAGGATCTGAAGTCGGATCAACCCGGATCACCCACCGGGGAACAGAATCGCTTCGTAATCCATCGCCCCGGACAGCACGTGGAGCACCACGAGCGCGTCCGCCTCGACCCGGTAGAAGATCAGATAGCGTCCGTGAACGGCACGGCGGACGCCCCTCGCCTCCCAACGTGGAACGAGACGATGAGCCAACGGTTGATCGACCAGAGTGAGGCAGTGAGCCTGCAACTCTCCGACGAAGGAGAGTGCACGCGTCGGGCTGTCCTGCGCGATCCAATCGCCGATCCGGATCAGATCCCGTCGCGCTTCTTCGGTGAAGACCAACTTCATGGGCGAGGGTCATCCGACGATGCACCGTAACGGTGCTTCAGTTCGGCAAAGACGTCTTCGGCGGCGTGGACGCGACCGGCATCGGCATCGGCGAGACCTCGCGCGAGTGCCGTGTCGAGGGCCGCCAACCGTGTCTCGCGTTCGTCGAGCAGACGCACGCCCTCCCGCAGCACTTCGCTCTTGGAGTTGTAGCGGCCACTCTCGACGAGACGGTTCACGACCGCCTCGAGGTTACCGAGTTCGACACTGTGCGCCATGATCCGACCCTCCATCCGCACCAGGATCGCACCGTCGATAACAGTTATCAAGACAAGCCCCCCGACCCTTCGGCCGGGGGGACTGTGGATCAGGCGATGATCCGTCCCTTCCGCCGCGCCTCGTCGGCGTAGGTACCGAGCGACTTGTCGGCGCAGAAGCGCAGATCTCGTTCGACCGAGAGCCCGAGCCGCCCTCGGACGGCGGCGAGTTCCGAAAGCCGGACGTAGCCGAGTTCGGGGCAGCCGAGGCCGAGGTCGCAGAGCCCGAAGGCGAGGTCGGGGTCGTCGGGATCGAGCTCCGTGAGGAGCCAGGTCGCTCCGGCGTCGGGAGTGAAGATCTTCGCCACCGGGCGGGGATCGAAAGCATCGGTCTCGCGGGACTTCGCCCCATTGGCGAGGAGCCGATCGCGAAGGGTCTGGGGAATGAGGGACATGAGGTCGTCTCCGTTGGTTCGAGGAGGAGAGCGCCCCGCCGGGTGGCGGGGCGCCGATCGCCTCAGTCGCCGTTACGGCGCGACCAGATGAGGGAGAAGCCGTCGGTGCCTTCGACCTCGACCAGCGAGGCGTAGATCGGGGCGGGGAAGCTCGGGTCGTCGAGCTTGACGGAGAGGTAGTCGCGGTTGTCGCGGGAGGTCTTCTTCCAGGCCGCGCCAAATTCGGTCTGGCCGGCGAAGATGCGGAAGTCGGGGGCCTTGTCGCTGTCGCTCTCCGCCGGGGTGAACCGAGCCTTGACGTTGAGGGTGAGCGTCTTGACCGCGCCGGTGTATTCCGCGCCGGACTTCGTGAAGGTGCCGATGGTCGCCATTGTCGTGTTCCTCGTCTGGTCTCGGCCACGCCCATCGCGGCCTCGATGGCGACGGGAGGGCCGAGGCCGAGTGGACCGCACCCTCCGGGCCGAAGCGTCAGTGGAGGACGGCGGGCGACGACTTGTCTTGTTCTCCGCGAGGAATGCCGCGTCGGGCTCGCCCGGCCGGCAGGGGAAGAGAAGTCGGCCGCCGCCGTTGTGGAACATGCGAGGGGCCGGGAACCGGCCGCACCTCGGCCAGACACGAGAGACGAGAGGACGCCGTGGGCCTCGGTCGATCACGGCAGAGGACAGACAATTTGACGATCGGTTGAAACGATGAGGGGCAGTAGAATGATCGGCAGTAACAACATTTTCAAACCGCCAGGGCCCCACTCCGGCTGGTATTGAGCGACAGCGAGGCGCCTTCCTGCGTTCGCCGCCACCGACTGTGGCATGACCGAAGGCCTCCCCGTCTTCACCGCCACACTCCACACGCACGAAAGCCGGCCGACCCTTGCGGATCGACCGGCACGCGCTGGTTCGACGGCGATCACTCGGCGGCGATCGTCAGATCCTCGGCCCGCTCCTCGGAGACGGAAGCATCGGTCGCTGCGTCGGCGGGACTGTCCACCGCCACCTCGGCCGTCGTGAAGGCCGGATGCCCCTTGGTCCGCAGCATCGGCGGCAACCAACCGATCGGACGCAACAGGCGTTCCGCTTCCGCCGCCATCTCCGCCTTCTTGAAGCCGATGATCCGCTCAGCTGCCGCACGACCTGCCACCTCTTCGACCGCCTCGACGATCCGCCCCTTGGTGACGCGCGAGAAATAGCTCGCGGCGGTCGCCTCCCAGAAGCGCGTCATGTCGAGACCGAGCACTTCCGCCAGACCATCGACATGGGTGAGCGCGCTCGGACGGCGATCCCACGGCAGGCGCAATGCGTTGACGGTGAGCCCCGCGCAATGGGCGAGGAGATCGAGCGCCGCCGTCTCGTCGAGGCCCATGACGAAGGACCAGAGGTCGTTGACGTCGGCGGGCAGGCACGAAGCCCAGGCGGCATGCCGTGCGGCGATCCGCCGTTCGGTCGGGGTGTCGCCGATGCCCGGAGCGTGGCCCACGAGCCCCACCGTCTTCGGCTCGATCTCAAGCGCGGTGCCCGAGACATAGCGAAAGAAGGTCCGCGCCGCGAGCGCATGGACGACGGCGCGCAGGGCGATACGCGGGGCACCAGTGAGCGCATCGCGAAGAGCGAGCGTGCGGTGCGCCGAAAGTTCGGCCGTGAGCTTGTCGGAGAACATCGCCAACGTCGAGGCATCGTCTGGTTCTTCCCTTTCGCCGTCGCTCGCGTCGACAGTTCCGCTCTCGTGAGCCGTGTCGGAAGCGCCCTCCCCTTCTTCCTCCACCTCAGGGGTGACGATCGCCGGCTCATCCTCGGCTCGTACGAAGCCACGCTCGATCCGCACCGCACCGTCCCACCCGAGCGAGACGAACGCCCCGGCGATCCCACGGTCCTCGGCCGCAAAGTCCGGCTGCGGCTGCCACGCCGCGATCTCGTCCTCGATCCGCTGCCAAGCCGCTTCCGCCTCGTCGGCGAGTTCGCCGTCCGAGGCCTCGGCGAGACGGACCTTCTCGACCTTGAGTTCGGCGATCCGCGTCGTCGTCTCCTCGCTCGCTTCGACCGTTCGGGGGTAGAGCCGACGCAGTCCGGCGGCAAGAGCATGCGGGTATTCCGGATCGACCTCGACCCACTTCCAACCCTTGGCCCGCACGCGCGCGCCCTCCTCGTCGAGCCGCGCCCGAACGAGCCGATCGAGCAGCGTCACGTCGGTGAGCCAGCCGCCGCTGGTCTCGTCGAAGAGATCGCGCACCACGACACCTCCCGCCGCCTCATAGGCCTCGACGCCGACGAGCCGCACGCGCCGATCCCCGGCCGGCACGTGCGCCGCCGTCAGGGCTCGACGGATGGCATCCTTGCTCTTGTTCCAACCGAGCTCCGCCCACACCCGTTCCTGCGTGGCGTGATCGTCTGTGACAGCGAAGGCCATCAGCTGATCGAGCG
This sequence comes from Prosthecomicrobium sp., assembly GCA_048497495.1. Lineage (GTDB taxonomy): Bacteria > Pseudomonadota > Alphaproteobacteria > Rhizobiales > Ancalomicrobiaceae > JAFHCF01. The sequence goes on along the minus strand of JAFHCF010000035.1, from coordinate 48,947 downwards.
AGACCTCGCCTTCGCGATAGAGCGTCATCAGCTTCGGCGACACCGCGCCGAGCTTCATCCGTTGGCGCACCACCGTCGCACTCACGCCGAAACGGGCGGCGATCTCCTCGACGCCCTTCCCCGCTTCGACGAGCCGGGCGAAGGCCTCGTACTGGTCTGCCGGATGCATCGGCGCCTGGGTGACGTTCTCGGCGAGACTGACCTCCTCGCCGTCCTCCACGGCCACCACCTTGCACGGCACGGCGAAGGACTTCGGCAAACGCTTTTCCTTCACCAAGAGCTTCAACGCGGCGAGACGGCGACCGCCCGCCACCACTTCGAAGCGGCTCGCCTCCTCCTCACCGCCGCCGACCGGCCGCACCGTGAGGTTCTGCAAGAGCCCGTGCGCCGCGATCGAGGCGGCGAGTTCGTCGACCCGCGCATCACGGCCGGTCTTGCGTACGTTGGCGGCGCTCGGCACCAGTCGGCCGAGCGGGATCTCTCTGAACGTCTTGGTCATGGTGGTCTCTCCTCGTCGTCCTCGGACACATGCGCGAAGTCCCCGCGCATGTGTCCCGGGGGCGCGTGAGCGCGCGGGGAGAGAGGGGGGCGAGTGCGGTCGCGCGGGACCGGGCTGTCGAGCCGAACGGGACGGATCGAGGGGATCGGCGAGGTGTCCACGTTCGGGTGGCCTGCGAGCGAGCGGCCCTGTCGCGCTCGGCGACCGCACTCGCGGGGGAGAGCGGGGTCAGACCCCGTTCTCCCCGATCGGAGGGTCGGATCGATCGAGTGGAAGCCGCATCTTTCATTCGGATGCGTAGATCTCGTCATGCTCGGAGGAGGCACGAAGACATCGCCCTCGTGCCGAGCGAACATCCTGCCCTTGCGCAGGGCCGCACCGTCGCTGCCCTTTCGAAGGCCGTGCGCCCGCTTGCTGCCCATGGAAATGGGAACCTCGTTGCGGGGCAGGCGTGCCGAGATCCGCGATCCGGCTCGATCGACACGCCCGCTTCGAGACGCACCCGACAAGCCGTCGAGTACGCGGCGGACCGAAACCTCGGTCGACCTGATGGGCTCCGGGCGGGGTCGCCGCCATCCCCATCGCCGCGCTCTATCCGCCTCACCGTGCGGCGTCTCCCGCGGTCCCCGCGTTTGTCGGGTCCGGGTCCCCATTGTCCTCACTCGGTGGCGGACTTGGCGTCGCCGAAGCTCTCGATCCCGGCGATCGATTGGAATTCCGACAGGTACTCCGGGCGATGCTGCGTCAGCCAACGGACGATCCGCCCATTGGCGAGCAATGTCCGCATATAGCCACAGGTAACCGTCAGTTGGAAATTGTCGAGGCCGTAGCTGTCCTCGACAGACTTGACCTGGGTCTGCAGACTCAGGAACTCGCGTTCCATCCGGGCAATCTGCTCAGCCGTCACGCTGTCGACTTTCTTCCTGCGGAGAACGACCAAGAGCTTCTCGGGAGTGATTGCCAGCAGCACCTTCGCAAACATGGCCGTATAGTTGTTCTGGCCGATCATCAGTTCCGCGGCCTCCACCTGACGGATCGGTGCCATACGGCGAAGCATGTCGAAAACCGACATCGGACACCTAGCGGTCTTCCTCGACGCATTCGGCCGACCGGATCCGCTTGTAGAAACCGACGTGTTCCAATTGCCGATCGGCGAAGCTCGCAAGGCCGTCGCGGAACTCGAAGCCGTCCGCCGAAGCATCTCGACGCTGCCGACAACCGGCGCGGACGCTGTCTCCTACTATTCTGCAACCATCGCCCGGCTGCTCGCCATGACGGAGAGCGTCTCGGGTTGCGCGCACGAGCCCGAAGTGGTCCGCTCCTTGGCCGCCCGCTGCTCCACGACAAGGAGCGAGCCGGCCTGGAGTGCGCAATGGGCGCTCCGGGATTCGGCGTCGGTTCATTCGCCCCGGATAGCCAGTGTTCGTTCCTGCGGCTCGCCGCCGAGCAAGACGTCCACATCGCCGTGTTTCGACGAACCGCGATGCCCATCGCGACCGCAGCCTGGGATGCGGCGCTCGGTGACGCGGTCGAGGCCGACGTGAGCCGGATGTGGATGGTACAAGTTCCTGAGCGATATCGCCGCGGGATCGCGGCGGATCCGAGGGGGCCAGTATGGCCGACCAGTATTCGAGGTCGAAATCTTCGCTTCCGTGGCCCGGACTCCGTCTCGTTGGGCCACGAAATCCAGCGTCGCCGCAGACATCAGTGTCGGCCGCGACCCAGCGGCAGCGTATCGACGGCTCGGCTGTCGCAGTTCGTTGGTGAACTTCGAGAGAACCTCGTAGCGCTTGTCGGGATCGATCACGACGGCGCACTTCAACTTCTGTCCGTTTCATTTCGGCCTAGCGGCCACCCGCTGAACTTCGCCCACGGTTGGACCTCGTTCGATCGGCTTCCCTCTCAGCGAAGAGAGGATCTAAAATAGGGATGATCGACACACCATCGGAAATACCAACCCGCCGTCGAAGTCCAACGACTGTCCAATCAATGAACGACACCACCCCACAGCCGGAGACGACCGAACTGCTGCTCGTCGACGACGACGGCGAGATCCGTCGGCTCGTCTCCAAATTCTTGCGCTCTCACGGCTTTCGCGTCCTGACCGCGGGCAATGGCGTCGAGATGTGGGAGGCGCTGCGCCACGGTGCGCCGCAACTCGTGGTGCTCGACATCATGTTGCCGGGATCCGACGGGCTCGAATTGTGCCGCGATCTGCGTCGCACCTCGTCGCTACCCGTCATCATGCTGACCGCCAAGGGCGACGACGTCGACCGCATCGTCGGGTTGGAGGTCGGGGCCGACGACTACCTCGCCAAGCCGTTCAATCCCCGAGAACTCTTGGCGCGGATCAAGGCGGTGCTGCGCCGAACGCGGGCCTCGGCCGACGCGCCGACGGCGCAGTCCGGTCGATCGGGCCGCAACATCGGCTTTGCCGGATGGCGTCTCGACACGCTTCGGCGCGAACTCTTCGACCCGAGGGGCGTCGTGGTCGATCTCTCCACCGGCGAATACGATCTGCTCCTCGCCTTTCTCGAGGCACCTCAGCGGGTGCTCAGCCGCGATTACCTGCTCGATGCCGCCCGCAATCGGGTAAGCGACAGTTTCGACCGGGCCATCGACGTCCAGATCAGCCGGCTCCGGCGCAAGCTGGAGAATGCCGGCGAGGTGATCAAGACCGTACGCGGTGCCGGATACATGTTCCTGCCCGAGGTCGTGCGGTCGTGACGGTGGGAGCTAACATGAGGGGCTGGTTCGATAGTCTGATCGCCCGCACCATAGTTGTCCTACTCGTCGGTATCGGCGCCGTGCATTTGGTCAGCTTGTGGACCTACCAGCACGCGCTCGATCGCGAGGCGATCCTCGCCGACGAGACGCGGCTCGCCGATCGACTGCTGACCATCCGTCGCGCAGTGATGCGGGTGGCTCCGTCGGAACGCGAGGCGGTGGCGCACGATCTCTCCGGTGGGCCGATCGACAGCCATTGGAGCCGCGCCGAACATGCGGTGGCCGGTGGTCCCGGCGCGACGGCGATGGTGGGCATAGGGCAGCGGCTGCGCTCGCTCGGCGAAGATCTGGCGGATGGCGACGTCGTGATCGGCGCCAATCGCGCCGCTGTCGACGATCCCCACCTCGCCTCGATTTCCCTGCGACTGCCCGATCGCAGTTGGATCAATTTCTCCTTGGTCGCGCATCCGTTGCGTGAGAGTGCCGGGCGTGGAGCGCTGCTGTCGACCACCCTGATGGCGCTCGGTGCGATCGTCTTGTCGATCGTGCTGGTGCGTTGGCTGACCCATCCGCTCTCCACTTTCGTCGATGCGGCCAAGCGGCTCTATCGCGGTACCGAGACCGTCCTCGTACCGGAGGACGGGCCGACCGAGATCCGGGCCTTGGCCCGCGCCTTCAACGAGATGCAAAGGCGGATCAAGCAATTGGTCGACGACCGCACCCAGGCGCTGGCCGCTGTCAGCCACGACCTCAAGACCCCGATCACCCGTCTACGCTTTCGGATCGAGGACGTCGGCGAGGCCGACACGCGGGATGCCATCGCCGGCGACCTCGACGAGATGGAACGGATGATCGATCAGACGCTCGCCTATCTGCGCGGCGATCGGGCGGATGAACCGGTGAAGCCGGTCGACATCGTCGCCATCCTCGAGACGTTGGCCGGGGATCTCGCCGATGTCGGTCATGACGTCGAACTTCGTGGTTCGCGCAGCGCCGTCGTGCCCGGCCGGCATCTCGCTCTGAAACGTGCCTTCGCCAACTTGGTGGAGAACGCCGTCAAATACGGTGAACGCGCCGTCGTCGAGGTCGCGGAAAGGGACGACGGTGTCGAAGTCCTGATCACCGACGAGGGCCCCGGCATCCCGCCCGACCGGGTCGAGATGGCGCTGCAGCCCTTCGTTCGACTGGAGCCATCGCGCAACGCCGACACAGGCGGCTTCGGCCTCGGCCTGACCATCGCCAAGGCGATCGTCGAAGGCCACGGCGGCGAACTCTCGATCTCCAATCGACTGCCTCGCGGGCTCGCAGTCCGGGTGCGTCTGCTCGCGACCAACGCCACGCCGGGTTCTTGAAACAATTTGTTACACGCTTGCAAACTGCGGAAGGACGGCGGCTGCCAGGATCCGAGGTGGTGCGATCGGTCATCGATCGCCGAACCGGGACGATTCATGCGACCGAACACGCGTCTTCACGGCCTCGCGCTCGCCGCGTGCCTCGCCTTCGCCGCCACTATCGCTCCCTCCGCCCCGCGTGCCCACGACGGGCACGACCACGGCGCTTCGCCACCGCCGATCTCCACCACCGTGGCGCCGCGCGCCGACGCTTCGTCCGAGGACATCGAGTTGGTGGCGATCGCCCGCAGCCGGGTGCTGGAGATCCACCTCGACGGCTTTCGCGACAATGCGCCCGTCATCGGCGCCCAGATCGAGGTCGATACGCCCCGGGGAACGGGCACCGCGATCGGCGACGGCACCGGCATCTATCGGCTCGACGCGCCCTGGCTCGCCGAAGCCTCGACCATCGATCTCGCGGTGACCGTTCAGGCGGATGGCCGCATGGACGTGCTCACCGCCACGCTGGCCCTCCCACTCACCGAGCCCGAGAAGAACCGACCGATGTCGACCTCCGTGTCGGCCGTCGCGACGGCCTGGGCGGCGGGTGTCGACGGATCGCGTCTCCCCTGGGGCGCGGACGTCTGGATGGTCGGCGTGGCCGGTTTCCTTGCCGGGCTCACGGTCGCGACGGCGTTTCGCCGACGCCGCGGCGCGGTGGCGGGGCTGGTCCTCGCCATCGTCGTCGGGTACGGCGATCCGACCGCCGCCGAGCCGCCGTCGACCTCCGTCGCCCGCGACATGGCACAACGCTTCGCCGACGGTTCGTTGTTCGTGCCCAAACCGAGCCAACGCATTCTCGCCCTGCGTACACTCTTCACCGAGATCGAGACCCACCCCGGCACGGTGGAATTGCCCGCCCGCGTCATCCCAGACCCCAGTGGTTTCGGCTTCGTCCAGGCCTCCGTCGCGGGCCGGTTGCTGCCGCCCGCCGGGGGCTTTCCCCGGCTGGGGACGAAGGTCGCGGCGGGAGACGTGCTCGCCACCGTCCAGCCGGCATTGGGCGCCGCCGACGTCACCACGCAGCAGCAGCAGGCGCACGAACTCGAACAGCAGATCTCCCTGATGGAGCGCCGCCTCGAACGCTACCGCCAGATCACCGCCACCATGGCGCGGGCCCAGATTGAGGACGCCGAGGTCGAACTCGCGGGCATGCGGACACGGCGGGCCAATCTCGACCGCTCGGCGCGGCAGCCGGAGAACCTCGTCGCACCGGTCTCCGGGGTGATCGCCGCCGTGCAGGCGACTGCCGGCCAGATCGCCGAAACCAATGCGGTGATCTTCCAGATCATCGATCCGGGTCGCTACTGGGTCGAGGCCCTGAGCTACGAGGCCCACGCCTTCGCGGGCGCGGCAACCGGGCGTCTACCGGACGGGCGCGGCCTCATCCTCACCTTCGTCGGCAGTGGACTGTCCGACCGCAATCAGGCGATCCCGGTGCAGTTCGCCGTGGAGCGCGACGCCAAGGGGCTGCGGGCCGGACAATTGTTGACGGTGCTCGCCATGACCACCGACGAGCGCAAGGGCATCGCTGTGCCGCGCTCCAGCGTACTGCGCGGGGGCAACGGTCAGGCGATCGTCTACGAGCATACCAACCCGGAACGCTTCGTACCGCGCGAGGTGCGGGTCGAACCGCTCGACGGCGAGCGGGTGTTGATCGTCTCCGGGGTCGAGGCGGGCCGTCGCGTCGTCACCCAGGGCGCCGAACTCCTCAATCAGATCCGGTGAGGAGGGCGTGATGTTCAATTTCCTCGTCTCGGCGGCGCTGAAGAACCGGGTGTTCGTGCTGCTGATCGCCGCCGGGCTGGTGCTGTGGGGCAGCTTCACCGCCACCACGCTGCCGGTCGACGTCTTCCCCGATCTCAACCGGCCGACCGTCACCATCATGACCGAGGCGGAGGGCCTCGCTCCGCCGGAAGTCGAGCAACTCGTCACCTGGCCCCTCGAAACCCAGATGAACGGGCTTCCCGGTGTCTCGCGGGTGCGGTCGGTGTCGGGCGTCGGCCTGTCGATCGTCTATGTCGAGTTCGACTGGTCGACCGAGATCTTCCGCAACCGCCAGCAGATCGCCGAGCGGCTGTCGCTGGTGCAAGCGCAGTTGCCGGCTGGCGTGGTGCCGCAGATGGGGCCGGTCAATTCGATCATGGGCCAGATCGTGCTGATCGCCGTCACCGGGAGCGACGCGGTCTCGGCGATGGACCTGCGTGAGACGGCAGACTTCACCATCCGGCCACGCCTGCTCGCCATCCCCGGCGTCGCCCAGGTCATCCCGATCGGCGGCGAAGTCCGTCAATATCGGGTCTCTCCAAATCCGGCGGCGATGCGTTCACTCGGCGTCTCCTTCGACCAGATCGAGAAGGCGCTTCAACGGTTCGGCTCCAACACCGGCGGCGGCTTCACCGACCAGTACAGCCGCGAATTCCTGATCCGCGCCATCGGCAGCACCAAGAGCTTGGCGGATCTTTCGAGCGTCGTCGTCGCCACCGTCGCCGGACAACCGGTGGCGCTCGGGCAGATCGCCGTTGTCGATCATGCCCCACGGTTGAAACGAGGCGACGCCGGCTTCCAGGGGCGCTCGGCAGTGATCGTCTCGGTGGAGAAGCAGCCGGGCGTCGACACGGTGCGCCTCACCGGAGAGATCGAGGCGGCGCTCGCCGATCTCGTGCCCGCCTTGCCGCCGGGCATCTCGGCGACGGAACTGCTGTTCCGGCAGGCGAACTTCATCGAGGCGTCGATCGGCAACGTCGAAAAGGTGCTGATGGAGGCGATCATCGTCGTCGCCTTCGTTCTCTTCGCCTTCCTGCTCAACGTCCGCACCACCGCGATCTCGCTCACTGCCATTCCGGTATCGATCCTGGTGACGGCGATCGTCTTCCATCTCACCGGCCTATCGATCAACACCATGACGCTCGGCGGCCTCGCCATCGCCATCGGCGAATTGGTCGACGACGCGGTGGTCGACGTCGAAAACATCTTCCGCCGTCTGCGCGAGAACCGCGAGAAGGGCGATCCGCGTTCGGTTTTCGACGTGGTGGTCGCCGCCTCCCAGGAGGTGCGGTCCGGCATCGTCTACGCCACCATGATCATCGTACTGGTGTTCGTGCCGCTTTTCTCGCTCTCCGGGATCGAAGGACGCCTCTTCGCCCCGCTGGGGCAGGCCTACATCGTCTCGATCGGCGCCAGCCTGATCGTGTCGATCACCCTGACGCCGGTGATGGCCTTCTACCTGCTGCCCGGATTGAAGCGCCTCGATCACCGTGACGGCGCCCTGGTGCGGGTGTTGAAGCGGGTCAATTCCCGAGCACTCCTGTGGTCCTTCGGCCATCCCCGCATGCTCATGGTCGGTGCTTTGGTCGGCGTGATCATCGCCGCCGGCTTCGCCACTCAGTTGCCCCGCGCCTTCCTGCCGCCCTTCAACGAGGGAACGCTCACCATCAATCTCACCTTCAACCCGGGTATCTCGTTGGCCGAGAGCCACCGGGTCGGGTTGATCGCCGAACGACTGATCATGGAGGTGCCCGAGGTCAAACTGGTCGGCCGACGCACCGGCCGCGCCGAACTCGACGAGCATGCCGAGGGCGTTCATTCGTCCGAAGTGGAGGTCGATCTCCATCCCGCCGGGCGGGCGAAGGACGAGATCATCACCGACATCCGCGCCCGGCTCGCGGTTCTGCCGGTCGCCACCAACGTCGGCCAGCCGATCTCCCACCGCCTCGACCACATGCTTTCCGGAGTGCGGGCCCAGATCGCGCTGAAGATCTTCGGCGAAGATCTCGACACCATGCGTTCGCTTGCCGAGGAGTTCCGGGGCAAGCTCGCGAAGGTGCCGGGACTGGTCGATCTTCAGGTGGAAAAGCAGGTCCGCATTCCGCAGTTGGAAATCACCGTCGACTATCGCCGTGCCGCGCTCTATGGCCTTCAGCCGGCGGCGGTGACCGATCAATTGGAGCGCCTGTCGAACGGTCGCGTCGTCTCCCGCGTCATAGACGGCAATCGTCGCTTCGACGTGGTCCTGCGGCTCGAGGACGACCGTCGCACCACCCGCGGTCTCGGCGACATGCTGATCGAGTCGCCCGGCGGCTGGATCCCGGTGCGCCAGGTTGCCGACGTGGCGGAGACGGACGGGCCCAACCAGATCCTGCGCGAGAACGGCAAGCGTCGCGTCGTCGTCTTCGCCAATACCCGCGGCGACGTCGACATGTCGGCGGTCGTCGCCGATATCCGCCGCCTCGTCGCCGAGGCGAAACTGCCGCCCGGCGTCTTCACCAGCCTCGAGGGGACGTTCCGCGCCCAGGAGGAGTCGATGCGGACCATCGGTCTCCTGTCGCTGGTGTCGCTGGGGATGATCTTCGCCATCCTCTACAGCCGCTATCGCTCGATCGTCTTCGTCGCCATCGTCATGACGAGCGTACCGTTGGCGCTGATCGGCTCGGTCGCGGCACTGTGGATCGCCGGCCAGCCGCTGTCGGTCGCCTCAATGATCGGCTTCATCACACTCACGGGCATCTCGGCGCGCAACGGTATCCTCAAGATCAGCCACATGATCAATCTGGCGATCGGCGAGGGCATGCCCTTCGGCCCGGAACTGGTTCTACGCGGTGGGTTGGAACGGTTGACGCCGGTGCTGATGACGGCGTTGTCGGCCGGGGTGGCGCTCGTACCGTTGATGATCGACGCCCATGCGCCGGGCAAGGAGATCCTCCATCCGGTCGCCATCACCATCTTCGGCGGCCTCGTCACCGCGACCCTGCTCGATACGCTGCTGACGCCCGTCCTGTTCCTGCGCTTCGGTCGGCGATCGCTGGAACGCCTCGTGGCGGAGGCCGGACGGTCGGAAGCCTCATCGGCGTCCGAACCCGGCACCGCGCGCCCGATCGAAGCCTATTGATCCTCGACCATCCAGGGAGTCCCCCCACATGCGCCGCCTATTTTCCTCGCTTCTCCTCACCGCCGCCCTCGCTACGTCGGCGGCGGCCCATCAACCGCGCCTCGGACCGAATGGTGGGCCGCTGGTCGACGCAGGAACGCGTTACCATGCCGAATTGGTGGCGAAGGGGACGGGCGAAGTGGTCATCCACCTCTATGACGCCCAGGACAAGCCGATCGCCGCAGCCGGCTTCAAGGCCAACGCTATTCTCGTCGTCGACGGCAAGGCCCGGCGCTTCGCGCTGGAGCCGACGGAAGGCTCGCAACTCATCGGCACGGCACCGGTTGCCATCCCGATGGGCACCAAGGGCGCCCTGCAGATCACCGCCCCCGACGGCGCCACCATCCAGGCCAAGTTCTGACAGCGGTGAGCATGCGCGCGCGTGACCGTCGAACACCGAACCGACCGCCGTCCTTCGCTTCCTCCGATACGGACCTCTTCCAATGACCCGCAAGTCCTTCGCCCTGATCGCCGGCGGCTTCGTCGCCGCCGCCCTGGTCGCCGGTCTGGCGGCCCCGGTTCTGCGCAGCGCGGCGACGACGCCGGTCGCATCGCCGGCACTGGTGGTACCGAAACTCTCGATGCGGGCCGAGATCGGCAAGGCGGCTTACGACGACGTCTGCGCCGCCTGCCATGGCGAGCATGGAACCGGCACCGACAAGGGGCCGCCGCTCGTCCACCCAATCTACAATCCCGGCCATCATGCCGGCGAAGCCTTCTTCCGCGCCGCGCGTGACGGCGTCCGAGCCCATCATTGGCGTTTCGGCGACATGCCGGCACAACCCGACGTCACCGACCAGAAGGTCGCGGCGATCATCCTTTACGTCCGCGAACTTCAGCGCGCGAACGGCATCGTCGGCCAGGCACACCGGATGTGACCGAGCGGAGGAAAGGACCGATGATGCAGCCTGAGGAAGTTCGACCCGACCACACCCCCCGACCGCGATGGTCCCCTCTACAGAAGACCCTGCATTGGAGCGTGGTCGGACTCTGCTTCGCCCAGATCCCGACCGCCTGGGCGATCGGCCGGACTCATGTCGCGCATCAGTTCGGACTGCCACAACAACCGTTCGACCTCGTGTTGCACGAGGTTCACGCGATCAACGGCGGCATCATCTTCATCGCAGCATTGGCGCGGCTGGCGCTCCGGTGGCGGACCGGCCCCGTGCTGTCGGCCTTGCCTGTCGACCGCGCAGGTGGAACCCCGCAACGGTGGCTCGCTCCGCTTGCCGGTGCGACGCACCTCGGCCTCTATGCCTTGATCCTGGCTCTGCCGGTCTCCGGCTTTCTCGCCATGTACATCACCGGGTCGGCCGCACCGGTCCACCGGGCGGCGACCCGGATGCTCCTGGGTCTCGCCACGCTCCATGCCGGCGCGGCACTCTTCCACGCCGTCGTGCTGCGCGACGCCGTGTTGGCCGGGATGCTGCCGGGGTGGCGAGGCCGCGAGCCCGGCCGGGGCGACAACGGATGACCCTGTCGACGATGGTCCGCACGAATGCCGATCCTAGTCGAAGCAAACGATGCTATCGTGACCGCGAGGAGATTTGAGGTGGCACTCGTCCTGCGCTTGGTCTTGGCCGTTCTCTTAGCCGTCGGCGGTTCGCTGACGATCGGAACCGTGACCGAACGGACGATGACGGTCGCGGCGAGCGTGCCCTGTTACGACGCCGGTGCCGTCGAGCACCATGCCTCTGCACCCGATCCTCTTCACCGCCAGGTCGACCGGTTCGGACATTGCACGACGTCGGCCGGGATCTGCTGCACCATGGTTCAACCCTCCGATGACCTCGTGGTCGAGCATCTGGTGACCGACGTCACCTGGGCCGCAGCGGCGGACCACGACCACACCGACCAGCCCGGCGAGCCGGCGACGCCACCCCCTCGGGTCTGACGACACCCGCTCTTCAGGAGCACGACCGGGCCGGCTCACGCCGTGCCCGAGCCTTCGTCATCACCGATCGAGTGAGCACCTCCATGTCCGAGCAACGACACTTCACCACCCGACGCGGCTTCGTCGGGGCGATGGGCTTCGGCGCCCTCGGCCTCTACGCCACCTGGGCCGCCTATGGCGCCTCCCCGTTGCCCTTCACCTTCGCGCCCGCGCCCGCGCCCGGCGGGTCCGATCCACGCGCCGGCCACGGCGCGCCGGTACTCCAACCGGCGGGCCATGTCGACCCCGCCGTCGGCGAGGCGCATGGCGCCGCCTCGCTGTCGCCGTCCGACTTCGAGCGTCGCCACGGCGAATTCCTGAAGCGCTTCCGCCAGGCCGACGGATCGATCCGCCCGACCGCCACCAGCCCTGTCGTAGCGGGTCACGACCATGCCGCCCTCACCCCGAAGCCGGCTTCCGCCATGCCCGGCATGAGCCACGACCAGCCGACTACGCCGGCCGATCACGCCGGCCACGCTCTGCCGGCCGCCGTGTCACCGGACTCGCACGCCGCCCACGGTGAACCGCCGGCCACCCCGCCACCCCACGACGATCATGCGAGCCACGGCACGCCGCCGGTCGCCACCGCGCCCGCGCCGACCGAACACGCCGATCACGACACGACCGCGTCCCGCGAACCGATCGAGGTCTATCTCGCCGCCGGGCGCTTCTCCTTCGAACCCGACGACCTGCGGCTCGAGGCCGGGCGGGCCTATCGCTTCCACATGATGGCGACCGACGTCGCCCATGGCGCCTCGATCGCCTTCGGTCGGGCGAGCCGCATCGTCCGGCTGCGGCCCGACACGGTGACGACGCTCGATCTCACCTTCCGCGAGGCGGGCAAGCACCTCGTCTATTGCACCGTCTATTGCGGACCCGGCCACGACGCCATGCATGCCGCCATCACCGTCGCCTGAGGAGGGACATCATGACCGACATCGGCTTCTCGCCCGTCTCGGCGGACCTCGACGACACCGACACGGTGCGCCTTTCGACCCGCCTCGCCGCCCTACCGGCCTTCGATCGGCGGCTGACGCTCGCCTTCGTCGCGGCGTCGCTCGCGCCCCTGACGCTCGGCCTCGGCTTCGGCGTGGTGGTCGCGCTGGCGCGCGGCGGCTTCCTCGGCCTCGATCCCGAGGCCGCCTACCGACTGCTCACCCTGCACGGCACCTCGGCCTTCTTCTGGTGGCTCTATCTGGCGCAGGTGGCGCTGATGATCGCCTTGGCGGCGGGCGAGACCGTCGACGGCCTGAGGGCGCGACCGCTGGTCGTCCTCGGGCTGGTCGTCCTCGTCGCCGGCCTCGTGCTGTCGGAAGCGACCGCTCTGACCAAGACACCGTTGCTCTACGACGCCAATCCCGACCTCGGCCGGGAGGATCCGGCGGCGGTCGCCGGCATGGCCGGCGGCTATCTCCTGCTGGCGCTCGGTCTCGCCCTGACCAGCATGGCGGCGATCGTCACCGTGCTGCACTCCCGCGATCCCGACAGTGGCGAGATGACCGCCATGGGCTTCGGCGTGCTCGCCTGGGCCGGCTTCCTGATCGTCTCCGGCATCGCCGCGGTCAACGCCTTCCTGCCCAATCTCCTGTGGGCACTCGGCCATGGCGCCTTCCCGGCGCACGCCGCCACCGAATGGCACATCCTCTTCCACAATCTGCACTACCTGCCGCTGATGGCGGCGGTCCTGACCTGGTACGCCATCACCCGCGAGACCACCGGCGCGACCTCGGCCTTCGGCTCGAGCTTCTCCAAGGTGGTGTTCGCCGCCTATCTGGTCTTCGTGCCGCCGACCTCGCTCTACCACATGTTCCTCGAACCCGATCTGACCGAGGGCGTGCGCGTGGTCGGCACCCTGTTGTCGCTGTTCGTCTCGGTGCCGACCTTGATCGCCTTCCTGGTGATCGTCTCGTCACTCGAACTCTCGACCCGCGCCAAGGGTGCCCCGCGCAACCTGTTCGGTTGGATCGGCCGGCTGCCCTGGAGCGATCCCGCCTTCTCGGCGATGGGCGTGGCGATCGTCTCGACCCTGATCGGGCTGGTCTTCGCCTTCGTGTTGATCCAGGAGAAATTCGCGCCGTTGATCTCCGACACCCTGTTCGTGCCGGGCTATTTCCACTTCTTCGCCGTCGGCGCCGTCAGCCAGACCTTCCTCGCCGGGTTCCTGGTGATGATCCCGGCGCTGACCGGCCGCGCCGTGTGGCGGCCACGTCTCTTGGCGGTCTTGCCCTGGGTGGTGCTCGGCGGCCTCCTGGTCTTCGGCGCCTGCGGCATTCTCGCCGGCCTGGAAGGCGTGCCGCGTCGGACCTTCGACGTCGGCTACGACGGCGCCGCGCCGGCCGGTTGGGCGCCGTTGATGCGCGGTCTCGCCGTCGGCGGGGTGATCTTCGCCACCGCCCTGGCGGTCCAGGTCTTCGGCGTGGTCGCGACGCTGGTCGGTCCGGTCGCGACCGAGAGCCGAACCGCCGTGGCGGCGAACCCGCCAGCGCCCGCGACGACGGCCGATACCGCCCCGGCGACCGCCGCCTGGACCGGGCCGATCGCCGTCGTCGTCCTGGTCGTGCTGATGACCGGTGCCACCATCGGCGCCTTCGAACTGATGAAGTCCCTGCCGATCGAAGCGGTCGGCAGTCATTCCGGCCATTGAAGGAGGCGAAGATGAGCCATCGACGCATACCGCTGGAGGGCGTCCTCGTCCTCACCGTCGCCGTGGTCTGGGCGATCCTCGCCGCCGTCTACCAGTTCTCGCCGTCGCTCGGCATGCCGGGCTACGTGCGGGTGTGGGGAGGTGGGGCGGTCGTCTTCCTCATCCTGACGATCCCGCTGTTACGGGCGTGCAAGCGGAACAACTGAGTGGAGCCGGCAACATCTGAACACCGAGACCGGTGGGATCCTCCTTGGAGGATTCACCGGCCTCGCTACACGGTGTGTGTCACACGACGCGGGGCGTGTAGCCGAAAAATCCATCGCTATTCAAAAGTAGACGTAGATTTGGTTCATATACCTCCCTCGAACCCGCAGTTTTCCTTTTCATCATGTGGCGCCGATGCTGCCAATCGGCAAGCCGGCGTAGCTGACGATTTCACGCTGCTACGAGGAGACTTGCGCTCCTGCTGCTTCACAACAACCCCACCGGCCGGCGTTGCGCGTTGCTGTCGCCGTCGATGTAGCGCTGCGTGGTTTCGCTCGACTGGTACCCGGCATGAACCGATGGAAGCCCGGCGCGGTCGGCGGCGCCGTGTGCGCGGCGGCGCACCGTGCGAGGTCGAGCCGCGCCGATGAGATCGCGCACCTCGATTCTGTGTGAAATTGGCCGAATACACTGGAGACAGTTGGAAGTGGGGTCGCTGGTTCGGGGACTCGGCGAGGGGCGTTCAACGAACGCACCTCGTTGTTCATGAACAAACAAGCCCAAATCACGCCACGCGCAGTGTCGAACTCAGCCTACCGTGGTCGACGCGCATGTGGCGCCCTTTCACCGGACCACTCTGCGTCACCGGTCAAGTCAGTTCCTTCCCGCTCGACACGCCCCCCCCGGGTTGGCGAGGTTCTGGCGTTCGGGTGATTTCATCTGTACGAACGGTGCATCATTCAATTGATATATTGAATGATGCACCGAGATGGTGTTCATTCGGGGGCAACCGAGGAGCCACTCTCATGAACACCCTGCTCATTCTCAATGACCCACCCTATGGAACCGAACGGGTCTACAACGGTCTGCGCCTCGCCCATGCGCTCGGCAAGCACGATCCCGATGGGACGGTCACCGTCTTCCTGATGGCCGACGCGGTTCTCTCGGCGCGGGCCGGTCAGAAGACCCCGGACGGATTCTACAACGTCGAAAAGATGCTGAAGCGCATCGTCGTCGCCGGCGGCAAGGTGCTCCTGTGCGGCACCTGCATGGATGCGCGCGGCCTGCCTGCCGAGCAGATGGTCGACGGCGCCGAGCGCAGCACCATGGACGCCCTCGCGGAAGCGACGATCGCCGCCGACAAGGTCCTCGTGTTCTGACGCAGGAGAGCGGGCGGTCATGAAGGGGCGCGAAAGCGGAATGCCGGACGAGACCTATTGGTCGACGTTCTTCGACGCCGAGGCCGCGGTCGAAAGGCTGTTGGGAGGTGGTTTCCCCACCGGCGCCGTCGTCGAGTTCGGGTGCGGCTACGGAACCTTCACGTTTCCCGCCGCGCGCCGCACCACCGGCAGCCTCACCGCGCTCGACATCGAGCCGGAACTGGTGGCCCTCGTCCGAGTGATGGCGACCGCCGACGGCATCGCCAATGTCCGGACCGAAGTGCGGGACTTCGTGACCCACGGGACAGGCCTTCCCGCGGGTTCACAGTCCCACGCGATGATCTACAATCTGCTGCACCTGGAACACCCGGTCGCGCTGTTGCGGGAAGCACACCGGGTGCTGCGTGACGGCGGAACGCTCTCCGTCATGCACTGGCGCAGCGACATCCCGACGCCTCGCGGGCCGTCGCTCGATATCCGGCCGTCCCCCGACCGATGCCGGAGGTGGATCGAAGAGGCCGGGTTTGCCGCCGTCGAAATGGTAGACCTCGCAGATTGCTGCCCGTTTCATTTTGGCCTGTCGGCCACCCGATGAACTTCGACCGAAGCAGGACGACGATCCGATCCGCGTGTTAGATCGACGACATGTCCGATCCTCGTTCGCACGCCCACCTCTGGCCCGGCGTTCCGCTCGCCCTGATTTCGGCGGCCCTGTTCGGGGCCACACCGCCTCTTTCGAAGCTCCTGCTCGAAGAGGTCGGCCCCTTCATGTTGGCCGGGTTGCTCTATCTCGGCGCCGGGGTGGGGCTGGCGATCCACCGCCTACTGCGCCACGGGATGGGAATCGTTGAGAGCGAAGCCCCTTTGACCCGCTCCGACCTGCCATGGTTGGCGGCGGCCATCGTGATGGGAGGGATCGTCGCTCCGGTGCTGTTGATGTCGGGGCTGTCGCGCGCCACGGCGTCCAGCAGTGCGTTGCTGCTCAACCTCGAGGGCCTCGCGACCATGGCGATCGCCTGGCTGGTCTTCCGCGAGAACGTCGATCGTCGCCTGTTGGCCGGCGCGCTGGCCATCCTGGCCGGAGCCGTCCTGCTGTCCTGGGAGGGCCGAGGCATCGCCTTCGGCACGGGGGCGGTTCTCGTCGCGACGGCCTGCTTGGCGTGGGGCATCGACAACAACCTCACCCGCAGGATCTCGGCGACCGACCCGGTCGTCATCACCATCCTGAAGGGACTGGTGGCGGGATCGGTCAACGTCGTCATCGCCCTCGCCTCGGGCGGAACGATCCCGGCGATCGGCTACCTCGCGGCCGCGGGCGTGGTGGGGTTCCTCGGTGTCGGGGTGAGCCTCGTCCTGTTCATTCTGGCCCTGCGGCATCTGGGGACGGCGCGAACGGGAGCCTATTTCTCGCTCGCGCCGTTCATCGGAGCGGTGTTGGCCGTCGCCCTGCTCGACGAGCCGATCACGTTGCGGCTTCTCTCGTCCGGCATCCTCATGGGAGTCGGACTGTGGCTGCATCTCGCCGAACGCCACGGGCACGAACACGCGCACGAAGCTCTCGAACACGAGCACGGCCACGGTCACGACGAACACCATCGCCATGAACACGACGGGCCGGTGAGCGAACCCCATTCTCACGAGCATAGACACGATCCGATGTGGCACAGCCACGTCCACTATCCCGACGTCCACCACCGACATCCGCATTGACGACGCCACGAAAGAAGCCGACCGATGGATGGTCTCACGCTCTTCGGCTTGTTCGCGGTCACCGCGATGATGGTCTGCTACGCGCTGGAACGCCGCTTTCCCTGGTTCGTGTTGGCCTTCGCCGGAACCTGCCTGTTGGCATCGACCTATGGCTTCCTGCAAGGCGCGTGGCCGTTCGGTCTCGTCGAAGCCGTCTGGTCCGTGGTGGCGTTCCTGCGCTGGTGGCGCCGGACGTGTTTGACGGCCACTCCCCTCAATCCAGCTTCCCGTGCCGATGGGTGTGGTCGGCGAGCGTCTCGATCACCCGGCACTCGGCGACGCGGCCACAGGCACACTCGCCGATCATCCGTTCCAACTCGGCCCGGAGTGCCGTCAGGCTGGCGATGCGGTGTTCGACCTCGGCCAGTCGGGCCTTGGCGATGGCGTCGGCGGTCGCGCAGGACTGGTCGGGATCGTCTTGAAGGACCAGAAGGGTGCGGATCGCCTCGACCTCGAACCCGAGTTCGCGCGCATGGCGGATGAAGGCGAGCCGCCCCAGGTCGGCGGCGGCGTAGAGCCGCCGATTGCCGTCGCTGCGCGGCGGCGCGGGAAGCAAACCGATCTGCTCGTAATAGCGAATGGTCGGCACTTTGACGCCACTGCGGCGGGCCGCCTCGCCGATCGGAATGCCCTGCATCATTCTCCTTGCTCCTCTAGTCGCTGGAGGATGTAGCTTTTCGGGGACCAGAGCAAGGAAGCCGATCATGAGCGACGCCGCGACCGAGACCCGCTACCGGGTGAAAGGCATGGACTGTGGCAGTTGCGCCGCCAAGATCGACACGGCGGTGCGGCGGATGCCGGGGGTCGCCGACGTCGCGGTTTCGGTGACGACGCGTACCCTGACCGTCCACCACGGGACAGGGAGCGACCTCGCCTCGATCGAAAAGAAGGTGACCGGCCTCGGATACCAACTCACCCCACTCACCGAAGTCGCGCCCGCCGTTCCGGCCCCTGCCGGATGCGGGCACGACCACGAGCATGGGCATGATCACGAGCACCACCATGAACCCGACCACGGCCACCGGGCTCCGGCCGTCAAGAGGGTCGACGGGCTGCACGGTCATGACCACGGCCCGACCACCGGCGCCTGGTGGCGGAGCGCGAAGGGCCGCTCGACCCTCGCCTGCGGCGCGGCCTTGGTGGTGGCCTTCGTCGTCGGCGAACTCGCGCCCTCGATCGCGGCTTACGCCTTCACGGCGGCGATGCTGGTGGGGTTGATCCCGATCGCGCGCCGGGCGGTGATGGCGGCGCTGGCGGGAACGCCGTTTTCCATCGAAATGCTGATGACCATCGCGGCGGTCGGCGCCGTGGTCATCGACGCAGCCGAAGAGGCGGCGGCCGTCGTCTTCCTGTTCCTCGTCGGCGAACTCCTCGAAGGGGTGGCGGGCGCGCGCGCACGGGCGAGCATCCAGTCGTTGACCGCCTTGGTGCCGAAAACCGCCCTCCTCGAAGCGGACGGCCAGACCCGCGAGGTGCCGGCCGAAAGCCTCGCGGTCGGCGCGGTCATTCTGGTGCGGCCCGGCGACCGCGTGCCGGCCGATGGGGAGATCGTCGCCGGCGAAAGCCCGATCGACGAAGCCTCGGTGACCGGCGAGAGCATGCCGATACGCAAGGGCATCGGCGCCCCGGTGTTCGCCGGGACGGTCAACGGCGACGCCGCGCTGCGCGTCCGCGTCACCGCGGCGGCGGCCGACAACACCATCGCCCGCGTGGTGAAGCTGGTCGAGGAGGCCCAGGAGCACAAGGCGCCGACCGAGCGCTTCATCGACCGTTTCTCGCGCTGGTACACCCCGGCCGTGGTGGGGGTCGCGACGCTGGTGGCGGTCGCCCCGCCGCTGCTGTTCGGCGGCGCATGGGCGGCGTCGATCTACAAGGGACTGGCCATTCTGCTGATCGGCTGCCCCTGCGCCCTGGTGATCTCGACGCCCGCGGCGATCGCGGCGGCGCTGTCGGCCGGGGCGCGGCGCGGCTTGCTGATCAAAGGCGGGGCCGTTCTCGAAACCCTCGGGACCATCACGGCGGTGGCTTTCGACAAGACCGGCACCCTGACCGAAGGCAAGCCCGAGGTCACCGATGTGGTCGGGTTCGACCGTTCGCAAGCGGAAGTGCTGACCTTGGCCGCCGCGCTGGAAGTCGGGTCGAACCACCCGCTCGCTTCGGCCATCCTGGCGCGGGCGGCGGTGGACGCCCTTCGGGTTCCCTCCGCCGGCGATGCCACGGCGATCGGCGGCAAGGGCGTGACCGGCACCGTGGACGGCGTGCCCGTCTTCCTCGGTTCCGCATCGGCGGCGGGGGAGCGGGTGACGTTGACGCCGGAACAGACCGCGCGGGTGGCGGATTTACACGGCGAAGGCAAGACCGTCTCGGTGCTGGTGGTAGGCGACGCGGCCGTCGGCGCCGTCGCCCTGCGCGACGAACCCCGCGCGGACGCACTCGCGGGGCTGAAGGCCCTCACCGATGCCGGGATCGCCACCGTGATGCTGACCGGCGACAACGCCCGCACCGCAACAGCGATCGGCCGCCGACTCGGCATGGAGGCGCGTGCGGGACTGCTGCCGCAGGACAAGTTGCGCATCATCGGGGAGATGCAGGCGAGTGGGCTGAAGGTCGCCAAGGTCGGCGACGGCATCAACGACGCCCCGGCACTCGCCGCGGCCGACGTCGGCATCGCCATGGGCGGTGGCACCGACATCGCGCTCGAGACCGCCGACGCGGCGGCGCTGCACGGCAGGATCGGCGACGTCGCCCGGATGATCGACCTGTCGAAGCGAACGATGGGCAACATCCGGCAGAACATCACCATCGCCCTCGGCCTGAAGGCGGTGTTCCTGGTGACCACGGTCCTCGGGCTCACCGGCCTGTGGCCTGCCATCCTCGCCGATACCGGAGCCACCGTCCTGGTGACGGCCAATGCGCTGCGGCTGTTGGTGCCCGTCCGAATGTCGTGAGCGATACGAGAAACGGAGCGTTACTCGACCGCGCACGCCCATCACGGCGCCGAGTGGTCGCGCCAACGATACGCCACCCGCGAAATCACCTCCAGAGACTCCTCTGCGCCGTCGGCGACGCCTTTTTCGAAGTCGCCCTCGACCTGCCCCATCTGGTTGGTGACATGCGCAAGGCAGAGCACCGACTTCTCCCGCGCGGCAGCAAAGGCGTAAAGCGCCGCCGCCTCCATCTCGACGGCCAGAATGCCGGTTTCCTGGGCGACCGCGATCGCTTCGGCGGTCTCACGGAACGGCGCATCGGTCGTCCAGGTGGCGCCGACCAGCATCGATCGTCCCGCGGACGCAAGGGCGTCCGCGGCGAGCCGCACCAGCCGACCGTCGGCCGAACTGTAATCCGCGGGCGGCAGATAGTGGTAGCTGGTCCCCTGGTCCCGAAGCGCTCGATCGATGACGATGAAATAGGGCGACGCTCGCTCAGGCAGGATTTGGCCGGCCGATGTCAGACTGATGAGAAGTCGGCAGCCCGAGACGAAGAGCTCCTCGGCAACCAGGATTGCGAAAGGCGCCCCGACCGCGCATCCGACCATGCCGTAGGTGACGCCATCGTGTTCGAATGCGTGCAGGTCGGTGTGGTAGCAGGCCCAAGACGGGTGTCGTCGCGCCCGCCCGGCCGTCACGAGATGGCGCACGATATCGCCATCGGGGTCGAGGATGCAGATTTCCGGTACGGCCCCGTCGGCGGTGCCCTTCTGTCGACGCGCGTCGGCGAGCGGATTGCTCTTTGCGTCCGAGGAAGGAGCATCAACCCGCCCCGTCCCGTGATGCGGTATCGGCCTGCGCCACTGTGAAGCCCGCAACTCCATCTCGAGCCGCGACGGTGAGGAGACGCCTCTCCGCGTATCCCTACCTCGAGAAGGTCGGACTTCATGAGGTTGGTATGAGATCCGGTGCCGGCCGGGCGGAAGATTCGATCGTGCTGCTTTCGAGAGAGCGGCGGCTCGTCGCGTGCCGATCGTGTCACCCTCTCGTCCTATGCGACGGGCAGCCCGGCCGCCTTCCATTC
Source organism: Prosthecomicrobium sp. (assembly GCA_048497495.1). Taxonomy (GTDB): domain Bacteria; phylum Pseudomonadota; class Alphaproteobacteria; order Rhizobiales; family Ancalomicrobiaceae; genus JAFHCF01. The sequence continues at coordinate 27,702 of JAFHCF010000035.1, read as the reverse complement.
GGGATATCCATCCTCGAGGCGACGCGCTTCGAAGCCCTGTTGGCGCAGCAGCGCCACCGCTTCGAAGGCGAAGACACAATATGGACCGCGGCAATAGGCGACGACTTCACGGTCCTTCGGCAGACCGTGCAGACGTTGAACCAGTTCGCGCAAAGGAATGTTGATCGCCTGGGGCAGGTGACCGGCGGTGAACTCGTCCTCGGGGCGAACGTCGAGCACGGTCACCAGTCCATCGTCGAGACGGCGTGCCAATTCCTTGCGGGAGACCGGCTCCATCGCATCTCGCTCATGGAAGTAACCGCCGACGATTTCACGGACCTCCGCCACGTTCCGTTCGCCGACACGGTGCAACGCCGCCACCAGATCGAGCACAGCCGGATCGCTCAGGCGATAGAGAATGTGTTTGCCGTCTCGACGCGACGCGAGCAGCCCCGCCTGGCGCATCAGTCGAAGGTGCTGTGAGGCGTTGGCGATCGACAAATCTGCCCGTTCCGCCAGCGTTTCGACGCTGCGCTCCCGCTGAGCCAGCAGTTCCAGAATCACCAGCCGATGGGCATGGCCGAGCGCCTTGGCCACTTCGGCGAACTGGGCGAACACCGCGCTCTTGGGATTGGGGCTTGACATGTCTTTCGCTTCAAATGACTATTCAACAGATTGATTGAATATCAGTCGACCGAATCTGTCAAGCTCCGATCCGATCGGTCGGGGGAGGTGGCATGTCGTTCGGATCGCGCGGAAATCGGAGAGTCCCATGATCCTGCGACAGTTCCTCCACACCGATCCGGTGGCGATCTCCTACTTGTTCGGCTGCGGCGGCAAGGCGTCGGGCGCCGTCGTCGACCCGGTCGGCGACATCGCGCCCTATCTCCAGGCGGCGCAAGGTACCGGCATGAAGATTCTCTACGTCGTCGACACCCATATTCACGCCGACCACGCTTCGGCGGGTCGGCGCTTGGCGGAAGCCGCCGGCGCCGACTACGTGTTGTCCGCCGAGGCCGAGGCGGCCCAGCCCTTCCGGGGTGTCCGCGACCGCGACGTGCTGCCGCTCGGCAACGTCGTCGCCGAGGTTCTCCACACGCCGGGACATACGCCGGAGCACATTTCGCTGCTCGTCACCGACCGGACCCGGGCCGCAGAGCCGTGGTTCGTCCTGACCGGCCACACGTTGATGGTCGGCGACGTCGGCCGGACCGAACTCCTCGGCGCGGTCGAGGCGGGCGCGCGCACCCTGTTTCGCAGCCTTCAGCTGTTGAAGGCCTTGCCGGACCATGTCGAGGTAATGCCCGGCGCCTTCGCCGGATCGGTTTGCGGTCGCAGCCTGAGCGGCCGGCCGATGTCGACGATCGGCTTCGAGAGGCGCCACAATGCGGCGTTCCGGATCGACGACGAAGAGGAGTTCGTGCGCGTGATGTCGACGGACATTCCGCCGCTACCTGCCGGCGCTGCGGAGCTTCGCGCCGCCAACGCCGGGCTCGGATCGTGACCTTCGGGCACGTGCCCCTCGCCTTTCGGTAAGACCGTATTCGAGAAACACCGACTGTTCGGAGTGGTCCCGGCGATGTGCGAATTGTTCGGCATGAGCGCGCGCTACCCGGCCGATGTGAACCGATCGCTCGCCCTGCTGCGCCCGCGCGGTGGAGAGATCGGCCCGCATTCGGACGGCTGGGGCGTGGCGTTCTACGAAGGTCGTGCCGCCCGGGTCTTCAAGGAGCCGTCGCCGGCCGCCGAGAGCGGCTGCCTCGCCTTCATCAGCGACTACGGCTTTCAGAGCCATACGGTGGTCGGCCACATCCGCCGGGCGAACCCCGCGGTCTTCGGTCGATCGTCGGCCAACACCCACCCGTTCGAACGTGAATTGGGTGGGCGGTCCTGGGTCTTTGCCCACAACGGCAAGCTCGACGGCCTGCGCGACGATCCCGGCTTCGTCCCACGCCGGTTCCAACCCATCGGCGAGACGGATTCCGAACGCGCGTTCTGTCTATTGCTCGACGCGATAGCCCACGTCGGCGGCGACGCCGATTCCGTCCCCCACGTGATCGCGGCGATCGGGCCTTTGATCGAGGAACTCTCGCAGCGAGGGGAATTCAATTTCCTGCTGAGCGATGGCGAGCACCTATTCGTCCATGCGCATACGCACCTGCACATGCTCCATCGAATCTGCGCCGTGGACGGCTGCGAGCAGGAGGTGGTCCTGCTCGCGACGTCGCCCCTGACCGACGAAATCTGGACGCCGCTCGCCGGCCTGCATGTCTTTACCGAAGGGCGCGAGAACGGATTCGCCACCGAAGAGGGCGGGACCCCGGAGCATTCGCGCGACCGATCGGTTCGGATGCTCGCATGAGCGCGGCGGAGACCTCCATGGTCATCGGTTCGGCCGGCGTCGTTCACCATCCACCGATGAGCGCGCTTGGCTGTGCTCTGGCGCCGATCGATCGACGATTGGGCCGGTTGACCACATGTGGCGCCGCGTTCATCGCGCTCGGCGCCATTTCCGCCGTCAAGCCCAGGAAAGAGTGATCATGTCGCGACGATCGAACGTTTCCGCGCCGTCCGGCCTCCGCCTCGGGTTGCGTGAGAATTGGCAGCAGTTCACGCTGTTGGCGCTGATCAACGCCTTCGTCGGCGGCATGGTCGGGCTCGAACGCACGGTGGTGCCACTGATCGGCACCGAAGAGTTCGGCATCGCCTCGACCACCATCGTCGTCTCCTTCATCGTCAGCTTCGGTGTGGTCAAGGCGCTGGCCAATCTGATCTCCGGACATTTCGCCGACATCTACGGCCGCAAGCACATGCTCATCCTCGGGTGGCTGGTCGGGCTGCCGGTCCCCTTCATGATCGGCTGGGGCCCCAGTTGGGGTTGGATCATCGCGGCGAACGCCTTGCTCGGAATCAACCAGGGCTTCACCTGGTCGATGACGGTGATCATGAAGGTCGACCTCGTCGGCCCCAAGTCGCGGGGGCTCGCCGTCGGCCTCAACGAATTCGCCGGCTATCTCTCCGTCGGTCTCACCGCCTTCCTCACCGGCTACATCGCTCAACGTTACGGTCTGCGGCCGGAACCCTTCTACCTCGGCATCGGCTATACGGTCCTCGGGCTGCTGCTCTCGTTCTTTCTGGTGCGCGACACCCGCCAACACGTCGGCCTCGAGCTCTCCGGCCACGCCACCGCTGCCGAACCGGTCGGATTCTGGGAGATTTTTCGCCGGACGTCCTTCGGAGACCGGAACCTCTTCGCCGCCTCGCAAGCCGGTCTGGTCAACAATCTGAACGACGGGATGAGTTGGGGGATCTTTCCGCTGTTCTACGCCGCCTTCGGTTTGGGCGTCGAACGGATCGGCATCCTCAAGGCGGTCTATCCGGCGGTGTGGGGCGTGCTTCAGACCGTCACCGGGCCACTGAGCGATCGTTGGGGCCGCAAGGGCCTGATCGTCGCCGGCATGTGGGTGCAGGCCGGCGGATTGTTCCTCACCGCGGCGACCGGCAGTTTCGGCTGGTGGCTCGCGGCCAGCGTGTTGCTCGGGCTCGGCACCGCGATGGTCTATCCCACCCTCATCGCCTCGGTCTCCGACGCCTCACATCCGTCGTGGCGAGCGCGCTCGCTCAGCGTCTATCGTTTCTGGCGCGACCTCGGCTATGCCATCGGTGCTCTCTCCGCCGGGATCATGGCCGACCTCTTCGGCATCGCCTGGGCGATCGGCGCCATCGGCGTCATCACCTTCGTCTCGGGCGCCGTGGTCGCCGTCGTCATGACCGAGCAACGATCGACGGGTGAAACGGGTGGAGCGCGATGACGGCGCCGAAGGACGACGACCCCGACCGACGGCCACCATCCTGCGGGACAAGAACCATCTGGCACCCACGGTGTTCACGCCGGATGCCCTGCTCAGCGACGCTCGACAGAGAGAAGCGGGGACCGACTTCGTATGGTCGTTGCCCGCACGGACGCCCATCGATCGTCCGTCAATCGAGCGTCAGCCTGCGCAGGCGCAGGGCGTTGGCGACCACGCTGACCGAAGACAGCGCCATGGCGGCGGCGGCGATGATCGGCGACAGGGTGAGGCCGAAGTGCGGATAGAGCACGCCGGCGGCGACCGGCACGCCGGCCGCGTTGTAGACGAATGCGAAGAACAAGTTCTGCCGGATATTGCGCATCGTCGCTCGGCTCAGGCGCCGTGCCGCCACCAGTCCCACGAGATCGCCGCGCAACAACGTGACGCCGGCACTCTCGATCGCCACGTCGGTGCCCGTACCCATGGCGATGCCGACGTCGGCGGCGGCGAGTGCCGGGGCATCGTTGACGCCGTCGCCCGCCATGGCGACGACCCGGCCTTCGGCCCTGAGCCGCGCCACCACGCGGCCCTTGTCCTCGGGCAGAACCTCGGCCTCGACTTCGTCTATGCCGAGGCTCGCCGCCACCGCGTGTGCCGTGGTGTGGTTGTCGCCGGTCAGCATGACGATGCGGATACCGTCTTCGCGCAGTGCCCGAAGTGCTTCGGGCGTCGTTGCCTTGACGGGATCGGCGATGGCGACGAGGCCGGCCAGCATTCCATCGACGGAAACGAAGACCACTGTCGCACCTTTCTTGCGCAGCACATCGGCACGAGCTGCGAGCACCCCCACATCGATACCGGCTTCGCTCATGAGACGTGGACCGCCGACGGCGGCACGGCGTCCGTCGACCACACCGGTGACACCCTTGCCGACCGGGCTGTCGAATTCGCTCGCGTCGACGACCACCAGTTTCCGTGCCTCGGCGGCTTCGACGATGGCTCCGGCGAGTGGGTGTTCACTGGCTCGCTCGACGCCGGCGGCAAGCCGCAGCAGGTCGGCTTCGGTGAAGCCACCGACGACGTCGACCGCCGCAACTTCCGGCCTCCCCATCGTCAGAGTGCCGGTCTTGTCGACGACCAGTGTGTCGACCTTCTCGAAGCGCTCGAGCGCCTCGGCATTGCGGATCAGGACGCCGGCCTGAGCGCCGCGCCCGACACCGACCATGATCGACATCGGCGTCGCGAGCCCGAGGGCACAGGGGCAGGCGATGATCAACACCGACACCGCCGCGACCAGGCCATAGGTGAAGCGCGGTTCCGGTCCGAAGGTCGCCCAGGCGGCGAAGGCGAGCACGGCAACCGCGACGACGGCCGGCACGAACCACCCGGCGACCTGATCGGCGAGCCGCTGGATCGGCGCGCGCGAGCGCTGCGCCTCGCCGACCATGGCGACGATCCGCGCCAGCAAGGTGTCGCGACCGACCTTACCGGCGCGCATGACGATGCCGCCGGCCAAGTTGAGCGTGCCACCGATCAGGTCGTCGCCGACTTTCTTGGTCACGGGCATCGACTCGCCGGTCACCATCGACTCGTCGATCGCACTGCGACCGTCGATCACCTCTCCGTCGACCGGGACCTTTTCGCCGGGCCGCACGCGCAGTCGATCCCCGACCTGCACGGCTTCCAGCGCCACATCGGCCTCCGACCCGTCGTCGGCCAGCCGCCGTGCCGTCTTGGGCGCGAGATCGAGCAGAGCGCGGATGGCGCCACCGGTCTGCGCGCGTGCCCTGAGTTCCAGGACCTGGCCGAGCAGCACCAGCACCGTGATGACGGCGGCGGCCTCGAAATAGATCGCAACCGCTCCGTCCGCCGCGCGGAAGGCGGCCGGAAACAGGCCGGGCGCCAGCGTGGCGACGACGCTGTATCCCCAGGCGACGCCGGTGCCGAGCGCAATCAAGGTGAACATGTTGAGGTTGCGGGTGACGAGTGATCGGCCGCCACGGGCGAAGAACGGCGCCCCGGCCCACAACACCACCGGTGTTGCGAGAGCGAGCTGGATCCAGCCGGAAGCCCCCGCTCCGAACCACATGTGGAGCCCCGCGAAGTGGCCGCCCATCTCCAGGGCGAAGACCGGGACGGTCAAGGCCAGCGCGATCCAGAACCGCCGCGTCATGTCGACGAGCTCGGCGTTCGGTCCGGTCTCGGCGGTCGCCACCTCCGGCTCCAGCGCCATGCCGCAGATCGGGCAGGCACCGGGATCCGTCTGGCGGATCTCCGGATGCATCGGGCAGGTCCAGATCGTGCCGACCGGCGTCTTCGAACTCGATTTCACTTCGGACGAACCCGGTGTGGTAGCGCCCGGAGCACCCGAATTCACCGCCGTTGCGGCGAATCCGGCCGGCTCGGCGACGAAGCGTTCGCGACAGCGGGCGGAACAGAAGAACCAACGTCGGCCACCGTGATCGGCCACATGCTTCGCGGTGGCTGGGTCGACCGTCATGCCACAGACCGGATCGATCGCCGGTCCGTGATCGGACGATGCAGGGTGGGCCGGGTCGACAGCGGCCGCTCTGGAGGCGTGGTGATGGTGGTGATCGGTCATGTTCGTGTCCTTGCAACGGGTCGAAATCGTCTTCGCCCCTCTTGCCGACGACCCTGCACCTTCCCATCATGGGAAGGTCAAGCGCCGATCACATGCGGTGTTCCTGCGTGCCGATGCCATTCGCCCGCTGCAGTTCGCGGACGTAGAGAGCGATCGCCACAACCTTCTGGTTACCCACGTCGGGTTGAGCCGGCATGTCGCCGTGGCGCCAATGGTGGGCCCGCACACTGTCGCGGACCACACGAAAGAACGCTTCGTCGGCATGATGTCCGGGGTTGAAGATCGGATGGACGAGCGACGGGCCCTGGTCGGTGCCGCCGCCATTGTCGCCATGACAGGCGACGCAGACGTCGTCGTAGGCGGCCTTGCCGATCCCGGCGCGCATCGACAGCTTCGGCGCCACGAGCGTGCGCGCTGCACTCGGGGCAGTCGCCGCACGTTGTAGAACAGGGGCGACCAGACCGGCGACAAGAGCCGCAGCCACGAAGAAGACGGTGATGAGGATGAAGGATCTGCGTGGCATGCGAAGTGATCCATGTAGGCGAATGCCAGGGATGGGGGACTGGTATGAACATCGGTGAGGCGGCGAAGGCCTCGGGCGTCAACGCCAAGATGATCCGCTACTACGAGGCGACCGGGCTGCTCCGCCCGGCTGTCCGACGGGTGAACGGCTATCGCCACTACGGCGACTCCGACGTGCACGAACTACGTTTCATTCGCCGAGCAAGGACGCTCGGCTTCACGACGGAGGAGATCGTCGCCCTGCTGTCGCTGTGGCGCGATCGCTCCCGCGCCAGCCGTGACGTCCACCATTTGGCGAGCCGTCACGTCGTGACGCTGGAGACGCGCATCGCCGAGATGCAGGCGATGACCGAGACGCTCAGGCGCCTCGTCTCGGCCTGTCACCGCGACGACCGGCCCGATTGCCCGATCCTCGAGGACCTCGCCGGCCTGTGAGAAGCGACTCGGTTTCGAGCGAGGCGGCCGCTGCCGACACCGTCGGTCAGCCGACGCCCTCATAGGCGAAGGAGCCCATCATGCCGGTCGCCATGTGGTAGAGGTGATGGCAGTGGAAGGCCCATCGGCCCGGGTTCGCCGCGTCGACGGCGATGGTGACCGAGCGCATCGGCGGCACCAACACGGTGTCGCGCACCGCGCCGGCGAAGGTCACCCCGTCGATCGCCACCACCTGGAAATGATGCCCGTGCAGATGCATCGGATGGGCCATCATCGACATGTTGCGCAGAGTGATCTCGATCCGCTCCCCGCGCTTCACGGCCACGTCACCGCCCCGCATCGCCCATTGGTAGCCGGCCATGGTCCCGGTGAGACCCACGTCGTAGCGCCGATCCGGCGCGCGCGCCGCGAGCGGCGTCATGGCCTTCAGCTGCCCCTCGAGCGTCCGATCGAGCACCCCGCCCTTGGTGGTTCCGACTGCGGCGATGCGTTTCACCTCCGCCCCGGCGGTCGCCAGCACGATCCCGGTCCGCTCCACCGCGCCTTCGCGCAAGGCGAGGATGGGGAAGACGCCGCCGTCCTTCGGTACGCGAAGTCTGAGATCGATCCGCTGCCCCATCGACAGCGGGAAGCTGCGTCCGGCGATCGGCTGCACCGGTTGGCCGTCGACGGCGATCACCGTCGCCTCGAGCGCGCCGGTGTCGAGGGTGAAGGCGGTGGAGGTGGCGCCGTTGATGATCCGCAGCCGCACCAAGCCACCGCGTTCGACCCGTGTCACCTGCGGATCACCGAGCGTGCGGTCGTTGGCGAGATAGGCGTCGTAGTCGATGTCGTTGAGATCCATCGCCATTCCGGCACCGCCGGCCATCGGCATGGGCATGGCCTGCCCCGCCACCGTCCCGTGACCGGGCATGTCGTGGCCGGTCATCATCCCCGGACGAGGCATGCCCTGGCCGGACATCATGCCGCCTGACATGGCACCGTGGTTCATCGCCATCCCGGCCATGCTCGGCATTCCGCCCATTCCAGGCATGGCACCGGCCCCGCTGCCATGGCCCATGGCGGAACCGTCCGCCGGCTTGCGGAGATCGGCGAGGATCTCCTCCGGCGATCGGAAAGCGAAGTCGTGCAGCAGGACGACCACCTCCTGTTCGTCGGAGGCGCGGTCGGCGACGGTCCGCACGATCAGGGGAGCGGCGAGCAGGCGCTGTTCCTGCAATGTATGGGCGTGCATCCAATGGGTACCACCGTCGCCGACGGGGAAGTCGTAGACGCGGCCTTCGCCGGCCGCCATCAACGGCTTCGGCATGTCCGGCACGCCGTCCTGCTCCCACGGCGGCGTGAGGCCGTGCCAGTGGATCAGCGTCGGCGCGTCGAGGCGGTTGGCGAGCGCCACCGAGAAGCGTGTTCCGGCGTCCAGCGTGAGGCCGTGGCCGCCGTCTGGACGGACGAGGCCGAGGACGGTGGCGGCGCGACCATCGATGTCGAGGGTTCGCGACGTCGCGGCGAGAGGGGCGGCGGCCTGAGCGAAGGCCGAGCCGACGAACGGGAGGGACGAAAGCCCGGAGGCGAGCGGAGTGGCGCCGGCGATGGCGGCCATGCGCAGAAAATCACGACGGTTCATGGATTCATCTCACGATCTGAACGACCACGGAGGTGAGGTCGATGGAAAATCAGCGGACGAGGCGCAATCCTCGGCCACATCGATGCGCCTTGCGAAGACGCATTTCCGCTCAAATCATGGGTCTGGGAGGGCCGAGAGGCGGGGCGAAGGCAATGCCGTCGGGCAAGGGAGACAAGGGGAGATACAGAACGTCCCGTGCCGTCCTGACGACGGAGGCATCGGATCCGACCGCCGGCATCATCGGTCCGGAGCAGATCGACGAGCAACAGGCGTGCCCCAGTCCATAGTGAGCAGGGACCTGATCGGCCCCTGGCTTCGCGTGAACGGCATCGATGATCGAACCGTCCGTGCCGGCGTCGTGATGATGACGCTCAGACGTGGAAGCGGTGGTCTCGTCGGGGTGACAGAGCGAGGCGCGCGCCACTCCCAGCGGTGCGATGACGAGCGTCAGCGCAACCCAGAAAGCGAACACGATGCGCAGAGCCCTGTTCATGCTTCACCTCGACGACGAGACAATCTATCAGAAACGCCGCATACGCAAAGTCCCGAAGGCATGTTCGTTCGGGCGTGTCACGGGTCCCCGCCGAGGCGCAACCGGCTCAGGTGGTTCCGTTCGAGCAGGCCGTCTGCCTTCAGGTGCCCGATCACCGGTTCGATTGCACTGCGCCGTCGGCCGAAGATGAGGACAGGCGTCCTCAGTCAGGCAAATCTCCGGTTCGGGCCGGGACCTCGGTCGAGGTTCGTTCGCCCCGAGTCGCGCCGGGCCACCGCGCTCCAATCCATGCCTTGTCACTCCATTCCCTACGATCCAGGTCCGACCATGCTGGCCGAGGTCGTCAGAAAGGTGATCACCAGGTTGAGCAGTCCGACCGTCAGAGTGAAACGCCGGGCGTCACCCATGAAGGGTGTCAGGATGAGCGGCAGCGCCAGGCCGCCGACGAGGAGACCCTGCTGGAACTGGATCAGCAAGCTCTGACGCGCAGCGTCGCCATTGCCGTCGGCAAGCCCCAGCGGCCCGACGACGATCGAAGCAATCCAGGGCAAGGCCAGCATGAGCAGGAGAGGCAGGCGGCGGCGCGCGGGCGATCCTTCACGCGGAAAGAAACGGAACGCGTTGAGAAGCATCAGCACGACCCACGCCGCCATCACCGGCGAGAGCGGTATGCGGACTAGTTGGATCGCGCCGGCAACCCAGAGCGCCGATAGCGCGGCTGGGCCCCACCAGGTCAGCCAGCGATAGCCGGGCGCGCGAGCGCCCGCCTCGCGGCCGGCGCCGCCGGGGGTGATGTGTGGACCGGGATGAATGGGCAGCGGCGGTCCGGCGACAGGCTCCGGCTCGGGCTTCGGCGGGGGCGGCGCCAAGATATCGGTGCGCTTCTCGGGCGGAACATCGGCCGCCGAATCGACCAGCACGTCGAGCGGCAGCGCCAGTTTACGCAGCGTCGGGATCGCGTCGGGAAGTTCTCCCTCCCGGCCGACGAATACGAGGCTGTTGCGCCGAGTGAGGATATTCGCCGCCAGTCGGAGCATGTCGCCCTCGCAGGGCGCGCCCGACTCCATGAAATTCGCCGCGGCGAAAGCCGCCATCGCGCGCGCGTCCGGCCGAAGCCGGCCATCATCCGACAGCGGCGACGGAGCGGTGACGCGCAGCCTGCCGGTGCGGATGCCCAGATGTCCGAAAATCCAGTCCGTCCGATCGCTGGTTGCGCCGCCGCCCGGATTCAGCGGGTGGCGAAACGTTTCCAGCCGTGCATCCGACGACGCTTCCCAACCGCCCGGGGCTTCGACATGGAAAACGCTGTGGTCGAGAGATCGCTCGCCGAATGGAGCAATGCGGAGGCTGACCGGCAGGGCGCAGTCGATCGGAATGCTCCGGCCGAGCGCGATCATCCGTTCGAGGACAACCAACCCTACGGTCAAGCCATCGGCGATCACCGACAGCGTCGCAGGATGGCGAGCAGACGTCGTCAGCAGGACGTCGCTGTCGGCAAGCCGGCGGTTGATCGGCCCGGAATCCGCTGTGAGCGCGATGGTCAGCGCCGCCGTCGCTTCGTCGGGCCGGTCGAGCGGCCTAATGCTCTCGATCCGAACAGCGACCTGGGCACCCGCTTCGACGCCGGAAACCGAGATCAGCTGAACGTCATCGGCGAGCAACTCGTAGAGGATCGCTCGCCGTCGCTCGGCGATCGCGGCGCCATCGGCAAGATCCGAGCGCTCGCGATCTCGTGCCAGGGCGTGATATTCGGCTCCGTCGATGGTCACCGTCAGGCCGTGGACGACCTCGTGACGCGCGGCCGGCGGCAGCGTGAGTACGGCCTCCAGCAACTGGTCGCTGGCGTTGGTGAACCGCCGCGTGATCGTGACCCGCGCCAGCGGCGGCAGCAGCTCCACTTCGACCTCGGTCGCGTCGAGAAGCAGTGGCGGCGCGCCGGCCGGTGGCGGCTCGAACAGCGCGGCAAGAGGGTCAACGAGCATCGTGCTATTTGACACTCGACGTCTCCATCGACAAAAGCTCTTCGATCTTTGCGGCGGCCTGCGCCGCCACGTCCTGCGCGTTCCCGCCGCCGATCAATTCGGGCGCGATCACCAGCGTCAGCCCCGGAACGATCGGCACCGGAATTCCCGCCTTGGCGCCGAGCAGCAGCTTGATCGCCGCAGGCGGAAAGCCCAAGCCTTTGAGGCGTTCGTAGCGGTGGATGGCGACGACATGATCGTCGCCATATGTCGCATGGGCTCTGCCTCCGGCCGGCGGCGGCACGAACCCCTCCGCGATCAGGTAGCGGATCTGCCGCGCCGCGGCGCCGCTGACGCGCACCAATTCATCGAACTTCATGACCAATCGTTTATACAAATCTATTGTCAAAAGCAATGGAGAAACCCATATTGCGTCTTCGAGGCCTGCTGCAAGAGGCTCGGCCAGGAATTCGAGCGGGAGAAGGCGGAAGGCCGACCGGAGGCGGGATCGACGCATCCGTGGGCGATGGCCGTGTTCGACACTCGGCGGCAAAACGCTTGACGAGGCCCTGTTATCGAGAAAGCATGGGTGAGCTTGGAAAAGTGCGGGCATTGGAGCGGTTTCCGACCTGATTGCATCAGCTCGAATTCCGCTCCGAACTCTTTGGTCGGAGCAAATTCTCTTCGACCGGACCGAATTCGGTCCAGTTGGAACGTGCTCCAGATCAATTTTGCCGAGCCGCTCGGTCTCAACGGGAATCGACTCAATTCGCCGCCGCCTCAGTCGCTGCTCCGGGAGAAATATTCAGGGGGCCGAAAATGATTGCAAGGCTTGCGCGATATTCGTGGATGGTGCCGGCGTTGGTCATCCTGTCGACCACATCGGCTGCCGCGCAAAAGACGAAGCCCGTCGACGACGATCTGCCGAGGTCGACGACCGGCTTCCCGATGGAAGCCTTGTGGGAATATGCCCCCGAAGCGCCGGGCGGCCGGCTGACGAAGACGGGACCTTATTACGTTTCGCGCTGGGGCAGCATCGTCGTGCGCGGCAGACCCGATGGCGATCGTGTCGTCACCGCGCTCAACATTGTGCAATGCGGCCCGGGAAAGAACCCGGCGACGCGGGTCACCATGCTCGGGGTCCCGCCGAAAAACCTCTGCGACAGAATCCACGCGGTCAAACCCGGCACGAGCGAGGGCAGCAACGCCATCGGCTTGACCCTCCTCGGACTATCCACCGGCTGGACGGTGATCGATTTTGCGCAAAATGTTCACAACAATGCCTTTGTCGGCGGACTTCCGCCCGTCAACAGTTCTGAACCAGCCTCCTGGGGTATGACCAAACTCGGCGCAGTCTTCCACGACGAAAACGGCAAACGGGTTTTCTTCGCGCCGGGAGAAACCGTCAAGGCATCCGCCCGGGTGAGCTTCGAGGTCAAGCCGGTCATGGATGAAGACGAGTTACGAGCTGTCGTCGCGGCGGCGGCGTTGAGCAACTGGAAGGCGCCGTAACAGCTCTGCCCGCTCTTGCAGATCGCCCTTCGGACAAAACCAGACTGTTGAACGCCGGCACCGACAAACCCTGATCGAGGTCCCATGCTGCGGCCGATACTCGTTTTCGTTGCAATGCTGATTTTCGGGGCGCCGGCTCTTGCCGGGCCGCGCGATGAAATGCTCGCCGCCTACGCCCGAGGCAAATATGCGGAAGCCTTCGCTCTGGCGAAGCCCCTCGCCGAAATGGACGACGAGATCGCCCAGTTCGTGCTCGGCAGCACGCTTCACAAAGGGCTCGAGGTTCCGAAGAACAATGAAGAGGCCGCGATCTGGCTGCGAAAATCGGCCGAAAAGGGCAATGTCGGCGCGCAACAGGAACTCGGCTACCTCCTCGCCTTCGAAATGAAGCAAAGCGCCGAAGGCCGAAAGTGGATCGAGATGGCCGTCGCGGCGGACCACCCTCGCGCCTTCCGGGATCTCGGCTGGTTGACCGAAGGCGAAAGGCCCGATGCGGCCGGCCTTTCGGCGGCGGCGGAACTCTATCGCAAAGGCACCGAACGCGGAGACGGAGCGGCGCAGTCGCTCTTTGCCAATGCCTTGCTCTACGGCAGAGGCGTGGCCAAAGACGAAAAGGCCGCGGCAAAGCTCTATTGCACCCTGTCACAGCCCTCGAACCAGATCCAATGCGCGCAGCTGACGATGAAGGGCGCAATGGAGGGCAAGGGGGTGCCGGATGCCGTCCATCTCCTTCGGGCCCTCGCCGACCAGGGCAATATGGCGGCGCAGGTCCGGCTCGCGGAATACCATCTCGAAGGGCCTGCTTCCATCCGCAATGTCGCCGAAGGGGTTCGCCTGCTCAAGACTGCGGCGGACAAAGGAGACGCGGGTGCGTATTTCGATCTGGGCTGGCTCGCGACGAGCGGCACCGGCATGAACAAGGACGTGCAAGCTGGGTTCGACTGGTATCGGAAATCGGCCGAGGCCGGCCATGCCATGGCTCATGGCCGCATGGGGAAACTCCTGGCCGAGGGGATGAATGGCAAACCCGACCCCGAGGAAGCCGTGCGCATGTTCCGACTGGGCGCGGAGCGCAATGATCCTTACGCGCGCGAGAGGCTTGCCGCACATCTCATTGATGGCACCGGCGTCGGCATGGACAAACCGGCCGCCGCGAGATTGTTCTGCGCGATCGACTCGCCGTTCTCGAACTTCTTCTGCGCGGCCCTGATCCTCGACGGCTTTGGAGCCGAGAAGGACAAATCGGTTGCAATCAAACTCTTGCGGAAGGCGGTCGAGGGCGGCAACGTCAGAGCGCAGGCCGAGCTCGGGCACTATCATCTCAGCGGAAAATACGTTGAAAGGAATATCGCCGAGGGCGTGCGGCTGACGAAGCTCGCGGCCGATGGTGGATCGGGAACTGCCTACCACAATCTCGGATATATCCACGAAGCCGGCCTGACCGTCGAACCGGATCGCGCCAAAGCCTTCGAATGGTACAAGAAGGCGGCGGATGCCGGCAATGTTCCAGCACTCAGGGCGCTGGGCAGATTGTCCCAGGGGGGCGCTGGCGGTTCGAATGCCGAGGCCGCGGTCGAGTTCTACAAGAAGGGAGCGGCGCTGGGCGACGAGGAGGCCGCATTTCAACTCGCCCACGCCATGCGCTTCGGCAACGGAACCGCCAGGAACGAACTTGGCGCTTCGGACATATTCTGCCGTCAGACCAGTGTTGGCGCCCGATACCACTGCGCGATGCTGATCATCGCGGGCAAAGCGCGCGAGAAAGACAAACGCACCGGATTTTCGCTTCTGAACCGGCTTGCGCAGGTGGACGGCGACGCGGCATCCCAAATAGAGCTCGCCTATTACTTTCTGAACGGCATCATCCTCAAGAAGGACATGAAAGAGGGAATGCGGTTGATGGAATTGAGCATCGATCAGGACAACGGACATGCTTTATTCACAAAGGGAAATATGTTCGAAAAGGGTTATGGTGTTCAAAAAAACCTTGACGAAGCTTTCCGCTGGTATCAGCTTTCCGCCGAAAAGAACTCTCCCGATGGGCTGATCGCCTTGGGAAAATTCTACGAAAAAGGGGTGGTCGGCGAGGCCAGCCGAATTGACGCCTTGAAACTCTATCGCAGAGCCGCGGAGACCGGCAATGCGGAAGGCAAGGCCCTTGCCGAACGCCTCTCGAAACCCGATGCGAGCACGATCATCGATGGCCGCCCGCCCCCCTGAGACGAGACGCCGTTCCCGCAACGGGGCGCCCAAGACATATCCGAACAGCTCGATTGAACCGACGTTCGCTCCGCCTTTGATTCATTTGAACATGGCCCGCGCCGGGTGACACGCTGAGCAGCACGCATTACAATAATTGTGTCCATGCAAAGGTGGAGCATGAATAAGGCAATCCTCCCGAGTGCGACAGCAAGACCACCTTCTCTGCTATGGGCGACTGCGATTGCGACGGCAATCGTCGTCGTCTTCATCGCCATTCTGACAGTAACCTTGCCATTCGGACGTGGGGCGGCGGCGTTGATGCTGGACCATCAGCCCTACAGCGTCTTTCCCTACCCTTTCACCATTCAGAATATCACGTACCTGATCATGGGTGCGGGACTTGCCGACCTTTATGTCCGCTGGCGCGTCGCAAGGCGAGAAGTCGCCTTCCTGCGGCAAGGCTTCCTCCCCGAAGACACGACCAGCGTCCTGCAACTCGAGGACCTCGGCCCGATCCGCCAGAAGGTGACGGATCTCTATGACGGCGAGCACGGGTTTCTGCCTTACCTCATCGATATTTCCATCATCCAGCTCCAGACGAGCCGCTCGGTCGATCAGGCGGTGTCGATCCTGGTCAACAGTCTCGAACTGATGATGCATCGGGTCGACATGCGCTACCAGATGGTGCGCTACGTCACCTGGCTCATTCCGACCATCGGCTTCATCGGAACGATCATCGGTATTGCCGTCGCGCTCGAATTCATCAATCCGCAAAAGATCGACCTTGCGAAGGTGACCGGCGGGCTTTCCGTCTCGTTCTATACGACGCTCGTCGCGCTGCTGGTCAGCGTCATTCTGGTTTTCGTGCAGCAAGCGGTTCAGAAGGTCGAGGAGATCGCGCTCAATGAGGCCGGTCAGTACTGCCTCAAGAACCTCATCAACCGAATCTATATTCCACATGCCGCTCCCCCCGGAGCAGCGCCATGAGGCGACGTCACCACGAGACCAGCGGCGGTGAAGTGGCGATGATGGCGGTCATCACCAAGGCCATGGGCGCCTTCCTCGTGCTGATGATCATGCTGCTGCCCTATTACACGGGCGATACGCAGAGCCAGCAGACGGTGGACGATACCGGGCGCCGGATCGACGAGGCGAAGGCCGGGCTCGATGGCGCCGTGGACCGCCTGAAGCAAGGCCGCCTGACCGACGCCGAGATCGACGACATTTTGAAACGCCTGCAGCGCGCGCATGACGAATTGACCGAGGCTCAAGGTCTGATCCGGCAATTGCGGATCAAAGTCGATCAGGCGGCGTCGCAGATCAATCGGCTGGAACAGCAGAACGCGGCGCTGCAAGCCCAGGTCGCCACGCTTCAGACTCAGGCGGCGCAGCTGCAGGCTGAAATTGAAAAGCTGAGGCAGGAAATCGCCCGGCTGCGGGCCATCGATACGGAGGCCTTGCAGGCGCGGATTCGCGAGCTCGAAGCCGAAATCGCGCGTCTCAGGATCGCCGTCGCGGACGTTGATCGCCTCAGGAGCGAGAACGCCGCGCAAGCAAAGGAGATCGAGAAGCTCGAGAACGAAAACCAAGTCTTGCGCGTTCTCGCCGCCTTCCCGGATATATTTCTATCGTCGAAATGCGATGATCCGACCATGATCCCCGACCTCGCCGAAAACCCGATCGGCTTCAAGGATTTCAAATCGGTCGATCAGTTCATTCCGACGATCATGCCGTGGCGGGATGTTACGCTGAACACCAATTCGACGAAGCGGATCCCCGGCGACGCCTTCAACAGCTCGGTGACCCAGGTCAGCCTGAGCTTCGAGGAAGGCAAAGAGTATCAATATGATTTTTTCATCCGGGCCTGGATGGTCGACAAAGACGCAGCCTTCGTCGCAGATCGATATTACGCCAATTGGGAGAAGAACAGCGCCAAGGATGCGGAGGGCGCGGTCAAATCCAGCCGCAGTCATCCTTTCTGTCACGTCAACATGTATATCAAGTGGAGAGGAAATGTCACGATTGTCAAAAGCTTCACGTTGGGCCCGGTTGAACCCGTCGTCTATGCGGGGCGTGTGAAGTTTTTGAAGAACGGGACGATAGATTTGCTGCCGACAGACCCGAGTATACAAAAGATGATGACGGCCGAACTCTGTAACCGCTACGGTTCATTTTGTGCGCTCGCAACGCAGCATGCCCGGTTGCGCTCGAGCAACCAAAATCCATGGGAGCATCAGGACATCTCCGCACCGATCGTCGTCCCACCGATGCCCAAGCCGAGGCTCGACGATCCACAGCCGAAACCGGAGTCCGACAACCTGCAGCCGACGCCGAAACCAAGGTCTGACGGCCCCTCGCCGCCGCCCAGACCGAAATAGTAAGGACGCCACCCGGTCTTCCGTCGCGTCACCGCGCCAAGTTCTCCGCTTCGGCAGATGCGTGGCGGCAAGACGCAATGACGCAAGCGCAGATTCTGTCCGCCCCGAATGTCGACGACTCGAGGAGCGCAACCGTTGGCCACCCGACTCATTCGCTGCATCAACGGCCATGTCTTCGATGCCTCTGCAACCGGATCCTGTCCGAGTTGCGGCTGGACCGAACCCGCCTCCGCCACCCCCGGCGCTACCGAAAACGACGGCGGCGAGACCAGAAAGCAGTCCGGCACGGAAGAAATCGACAAGAGCCGACGGTTCCTTGTGATCGGCGGCGTCGGTACCGCCGCCGGGCTCGGCGTCGGCGCCTATTTTCTCCTTGCGAACAGGCATGCCGCCCCGGACCCCGCCCCGGACCCGAAGGTCTCCAAGCCGCCTGTGTCCGAAAGACCGCCAACAGAGCCCCAGCATCCCGCCAACAACCAGCAACCCGCCGGCAAGGCGCCCGGCGCCCTTGCCGACTTTCTCGAATTGCAGCCCATCGAGCAGACCGCACAAATCGCGGCGGCGCGCGCCCTCGGTCTTTCGCCCTTCACGACGGAAACGGCATTGGTCACCCGCGTGGTCCGCCTGGCTCAGACCAGACCGACGGACGTCAGATTCAAACAGCTCCTTGTCCCCTTTGTGAAGTCGGATCAGCCGATGGCTCTCAATGAAGCGGGAACGGCCTGTTTTTACGCCTATGGCGTCCAGAAGGACGACAAGCTGGCGTTCGACTATCTGACCCGCGCCGCAAGCCGAGGCGTCGTCCGGGCGCGCGCCGGCGTCGCGCAGATGTTGCAGGCTGGCACTTTGAAGCCGCGCGATCCGGATGCGGCGGCGGAGATCCTGACTCGGGCGGCGAAAGCCGATGGTCCTGGCGCCGGGCAGGCGCTGACGTTTCTGAAAGTCCTGAAACGATCTCTGGACGGCGCCGGCCCAGGTTCCGCCGATCTTTTCGCGGCTTCCGCGCAAAAGAACTGGGATCTGACCGTGAAGATCGCCCGCGCCCTCGCGGATCAGAACATCGATTCCGGGCTCAACGCGCTCGGCGAACGCTATTGGAATGGCGAAGGCCTCCCTCAGGATCGCACTGCGGCGATCGAATTCTGGCGCAAGGCGACGGCGATCGGCTATTCCCCGGCAAGCTACAATCTTTCCATCGCCGCGAAGTCGCCCCCGACGGGCTCCCCAAATCTGGTCGAGAGCCTTGTCTGGTTGCTGATCGCCTCGATTCAAACGGAAGAACGCGCACGCAAGATCTGGTTCACGGACCGCGTCACCGAGCAGGCCGGATTGTTCGATCAGTCGCAATGGTCGGCAATACGGACCCTGTTCGCGGACATCGATACTCCCGGCCCGAAATCACGCTAGTGCCTTCAGCTCTCTGTACGACGCGGGTCGGCTGCACGGTGACGATACGCCGATCCAAGTCCTCGATCCCGCGCGCTGCAAGATCGACCCTGGCCTTCGTGCCGCGAAGGAGGGCCGCATCCCGGCACGCCGTAGGACGGCCACGCACTCGCCACCCAGATCGACCAGGTCGAGAAGTCTTCCGCCGTGAGGCGTTCTGCGAGCGAGCGGCCCTGTTCCGCCCCCGGTGACGCTCGCGGGGGAGAGCGGGGTCAGACCCCGCTTTCCCCGATCGGGATCAGCCGAACTACACCAGAAGCGAAGCTATGGTCCGGTTCGAATTCAGCTCTGTGGCACGATGCGATCGAGGATACTGCCGGTCGGCACCGTCGTCGGGATCTTCGCCGTCCAAACGATGATCATTGTCGTGAGCCGATCAGCTCGTAGTACTTTTCTATTCCATTCAGTTGCACGCTCACTTCACAGCCCTTGTCGACCGAGCGAGCATCAGAAGCGGCTCGTGATTGGGAATCGCCGGTCCTTTTGTGTCGGTGATTTTCGATGGACCTTTGGGCCTGGCGCCGATTGGAACCGCTTGAATTCCGAGCGGCGTAGGATTCGAGCCTACGGCCGAACGCCTGCGACCAGATCCGTGCGAAACAGACATCCGGATCTCGCGTTTCGGTGATCCTGGCGCGCATTCACGCCCCTCACCCAGGTCTGACGTTCGAACTCATCCTGTCGGACAGTGAAACGGATATCCTCCGGCGCGACGCCGACCTCGCCGTACGCATGGTGCGTCCGCGGCAGACGAGCCTCGTCGCCCGGCGTGTCGGCACGATCGAGGTCGGACTCTACGCCCATCGAAACTGGCTCGCCGAGCACGGGGTTCCCTCATCGCTGGAGCAACTGTGTGATCGGCTAATAGGGCGCGCGGGCGCAGGGATCGCGGTTGTCGACCGCCGACAGCTTTCGGCCCAGGCATCGAGATCATCGATAGCGTAGCGAACCCATTTTCCGAATTTGTGATAGACGGGGCCGCCGCCCAAAGAGCGGTAGCATTCGAGGGTGTGTGCGACCAGCGAGAGATATCGCGCGGCGGCTTCCGTATCGACGAAACGAATGGGACCGGCATCCTCGACAAATTGCGCACGGCGCAGAACGTCGGGCGTCGGCCAGCAGCGCTGTGATTTGGCTTCTTCACGCATGGTCGGCCTCCTGCGCCTGGCCTCGCTTGCTGCCGGGCGGCACGTCCCGATTTTCTCCGTTGCGATGACGGAACGGCCGGTAGTTTCCGAGGCGCGTGCGAGAGGTGTACCTGCCGTCGTCGAAGCCGAGCGACCTATCATTCTGGCCCCGCATTGCCGCCGCTGACGTGCCAAGTATTGCGGGTGACGGCGCTTCGATGACGACCGGCTGCGACGGCAAAGACGAACGATGCTCTACTCCGATGACGCGCATCCGGCGCTGTGTGACGACTTCGGCGGCCGCCCGGACGGGATCATCCTCGGTGTGAACGTAACGCATGAACATCGTCACCGTCTTGTGGGCAGTGAGCGCCATGCCGACCTTCACCGGGATGCCGGAATTGGCGATGTCGGTTGCCGACCGATGGCGAATGCCGTGCGTGCCGACATGAGGAAGCCCAGCGCGCTTCAGGATGCGCTTCCACCCCTGATAATACGTGTGGGAGGACATGGGCTTCTGTGGATCGAAGATCGAGGGACAGACATAGGGAGAGCCCTCGAGCAGCGGTGCGCTCTCGAACAGGCGAGATGCCTCGGCGCTCATCGGCTTCGACATATCGCCGGTCTTGCTGTCCGGCCAAACGACGCGGCGGTTGTCGAAATCGATCCATGTCCATTCGAGTTGGAGGATCTCGGACCTCCGCGCGGCGAACTCGAACTGAAGTCGGATCGCGAGGAGAATGAAGGGATGTTCGAGTCCCTCTGCCTCGGCGTGGTCGAGATAGTCGAAGAGCTTGCGCATTTCGGCGTCGGTGATGAGCCGCGTCTTGCCGCGTTCGGGAAACTTGGGAACATGTCGGCAGGGATTGGAGCCGTCCGGCCGCATTCCCCAGACCTCGGCCATATTGAACATCTTGCGTACGGCCGAGAGGACGCGGTTGGCGTTGACCGGCCACTTCGACATCTTCTTCATCAGGTTGGCGATGTCGGCGCGCGTGACGTCTGCCGCCTTCATGTGACCGAGCGCGGGAAGGATGTGGCGCTTTCCATATCCTCGGTTGGCCTTGACCGTAGAAGGCTTGTTTCGGCTCTCGGAATAGTCGGTGATGAAGCGCTCGAAGAGTTCCTTGACCGTCGGAGCCTGTCGGACCGCGGTACGCTCGGCACTGGGGTCGCTCCCGCGCCGGACCTCGGCCAACCAGTCTTGAGCGATACCGCGCGCCTGCTCGACGGTGATCTCTCCATAACGGCCGATCGCCGGTTTCCGGCGCTGGCCATTGTTGGCGACATAAGCGACCATGAACGTCTTCCGTCCAGTCGGCGTGACCTTCACGAGGAAGCCAGGGATGATGGTGTCGCGAAGTTCGTAATCGCAGTCTTTCGGACTGGCCGCGTCTACGGCCGTCTTGGTGAGCTTGATCTTCGGCATGCCCAACCTCCGTTCGAACTGGTTTCCAGGTGCAGCACAGGTGCACACAGAAAGCCGGCCATGGCGTGCATCCGGTTGGGTAGGGATGGTTCGATAGCCGAAAAAGTCTAGTGTTTAGAGACGCCTATCGTAAAATCGGATACCCTCGGATAGGCAAAGGATAGACGATATCCGGCCCCTTAAAATCTTGCGCCGCAAGGCTTGGGGGTTCGAGTCCCCCCGTCCGCACCATCCGGCCCGCCGTCGCCCCATGGCCCACGACCCATGACCCATGATCCACGAGGATAACCCTTCGTTCATACCTTCGGCGCACCCTGTCCTGTGCGCCTATCGCCTCGGGAGACGGGCATGCTCGTGTTCGGCAACAACTATTCCTATGCCACCGCTCGCTCGAACGGCGATTCCTATCGATTCGCCGCCACCAATCAGCTGGCGCTGACGCGCAACAACTCCGCCAGCATGCTCGACGACGCCCTGTACAATCTCGCTTGGGAGCAGTCCGTGCTCGCCGACAAGACCACGACCAGCATCTACGGCAACCTGATCGACATCTTCGCCTGAGCCGGACCGAGAGGCGCCCGCGCGCTCCTCGAAGTGATGGACGAGGCCGCGATTTTCGGCGACCATCGCCGGACCTCTCGGGAGCCCGCCATGATCGTCACCCTCGTCCAGTTCGCCCTCCCCGACACGATCGACGTCGCCGAGGCGAAGCGGCGCTTTCTCTCCTCCGCGCCCAAATACGTCGAGCTCGCGGGTCTCCTGCGCAAGCACTACGTCCTGTCCGAGGACGGCCGCGCCGCCGGCGGCATCTATCTGTGGGAGAACCGGGCGGCGGCGGAAGCCGTCTATTCCGGCGAATGGCGCGCCCGCGTCGCCGCCCTCTACGGCGCCGAACCGGTCGTCACCTGGTTCGACAGCCCGGTCACCGTCGACAATCTCACCGGCCTGATCGGCGACGGCCCCTGAGAAAGGCGACGATTTTCCCCGCGCCCCCTGGACATTTCTCCACGTCATCCCAACTTTCTCGCAGTTGCGAACGAACGCCGCTGCGATTATGAGGAACGCCTCATATTTCGCGGTCCGCCGCCGGGACGGGCGGCGCGTCGCTTCGAGGAGACGAGAATGTTCGGGTTCAATTTCGGGAAGTCGGCGCCGATCAAGACGCTCACGCCGCAGGATGCCCACCGCATGGCCAAGGACGGTCATGTTCTGCTGGTCGACGTGCGCGAGGCCCACGAATTCGCCCAGGGCCACGTTCCCGGCGCCGTCAGCGCGCCGCTGTCCTCGCTGCACAACACCGCGGCGGCCATTCCCCAGGACAAGCCGGTGGTCTTCTACTGCCTGGTCGGCAGTCGCTCGGCCCACGCCGTCCAGATCTGCCAGAAGATGGGCCTGCCGCACGACAGCCACATGGGCGGCGGCATCGGCGCCTGGCGCATGCACGGCCTGCCGATCGTCATGTGACCGGTCTGGTCGTCCGCTCGAGCGAATTCCCGTCGACCGGACCGATCGGGTCCGACCGGGCCATGCTCCAGCGGATCACCACGCCTCGGGTTGCCTCACACCGTCTCCTCGAAGGCGAGGAAGCGACGGAGCACCAGTCCGTCCGCGTCGCGCTTGGCCTGCGACTTGATCGTCGCGATGGTGCCGCCGATGCGGTCGAGTTCCGCCGTCACCGTGCCGACCGGGAGTTCCAGCACCGAGGCGCTGCAGCGCATCAGCGGATATTGCCGATCCCGGCCGTCGCGGTCGGTACCCTCGATGGTGCCTCGCGCCCGATCCTCCGGCGCGTAGAGTTCGGTGATCTCGCGACGAAAATCGGCGAGAAGCCGCGCGATCCCCGGCACGATTCGCTCCGCCTCCGACCCGACGAAGCCGGCGAAGAAGTCGTCGCCGCCGACGTGACCGATGAAGGCGGCGGCGGTGCCGAAATGGCGGCGCAGAAGCGACGCGAACAGTGTGATCGCCTTGTCGCCCTGGCGGAAGCCGTAGCGATCGTTGAACGGCTTGAAGGCATCGAAGTCGAAGTAGCAGAACAGCCGCGTCGCATCGCCGTCGAGCGCCGCCGTCGCGACGAAGTCGGCGATCGACAGATTGCCCGGCAACTCGGTCAGCGGGTTCTGGTCCTGCGCCTTCTGGATCTGCTTCTCCGAGATGATCTCGAGCAGCGCCCCGGTGGTCAGCACCCCGAGGTAGCGTAGGTTCTCGGTGACGATGACGCCGTCGCTGCCGCGCGAATGCGAGAAGATCTGCAGCATCCGCCCGGCATCTGTGTCGACGTCGGCCATCGGGCACGGCGTGACGAACGAGGAGAAGCCCCGACCGTGGACCTTGTTGCGCAGGAGGTCGCGGCCATAGGGGTTGTAGATGTACTTCTTCAATTCGCGTTCGTGGATGATGCCGCGCGGACATCCCGCCGCATCGACCACCGGGAAGAAGCTCTCCTCCGGGTGATTGCGGAAGATCTCGAAGACGTCCTCGAGCGACCCGGTGTCGGCGATCGTCGGCAGTCGTTTCATATCGGCGCGCACCCGCAGCCCGTCGTTGCGTCGGTCACCGCGCTTCGACGCCTGAGCGCCGACGACATGGGCATAGCTGTGCAGCACCGCCTTCATGTCGGTCGTCGGCCGGGCGACGAACCAGCCCTGCACCAGATCACAGCCGGCCTCGCGCGCCGCCAGATAATCGGCGGCGACCTCGACGCCCTCCGCCACCACCCGCACCCCGAGCACGTGGGCGAGATCGGTGATCGTCGTCACGAACAGCCGCTTGCGCGGGTTCTCCGCCATGCCGTGCACGAACGAGCCGTCGATCTTGATGTAGTCGAGCCCATAGTCACAGAGCAGGCGCAGCTCCGAAAAACCGATGCCGAAGTCGTCGACGGCGATACGCACCCCGTGTTGCTTCAGCAGCCGGACGACATCCGGGAAGACCGGGCTCGACAGGTGGTCGTGGCGCTCGGAGAGTTCCACCACCACCGACGACGGCGCGATGCCGGAGCGTCGCAACGCCTCGATCAGATCGTCGACGACGCCGAGACCGGCATCGAGCGCCCGCCCGTCGAGATTGAGGAAGAGCTTCTCGCCCTGCGTCTCGACCAGGGTGAAACGCGCCATGGCGCGGGCATGCAGCATCCGCTCGAGCGCCACGATCTCGCCGGCGCGGTGGGCCAGATCGAGCAGATCATACGGCGTCTCGAGCCCCAGCCGGTCATGGCCACGCATCAGCGCCTCATGCCCGTAGACGCGGCCCGTGTCGATCTCGACGATCGGTTGCAGGGCATGCTCGACGACGAGCTTCGCCAGGGTGACGATCTGATCGCTCGCCACCCGTGTCACCATCGGCCGGTCTCGGTCGACCGCGTCGATATCTCGAACAGCCGCAGACTTGATCATCGCGCAACTCTGCCCCAACCGATGAATGGCAAACCCGAAGCTCCCCGAGGAGCGCCCCGTCCGTCGTGACTCACCTTGGCAGACGATGGTGAAATAGCAGTTTCGCGGAGCCGGCGCCGCATGACGATTGGATGAAGTCGAGCAACAGGCTTGACGAAAGGTTTACCGCGCCGCCCCGCCCGCGAGGGGGGTTGGCGGTCGCCCGCGTCCGCGACTATGAAGAGGGACGACCTCGCGCCCGAAGGAGACGCCGCCGCGATGACCCGATCGAGCCCGAGACCGCATCGCGACCCGGCGCGCGGTGCCGCCTTCGCCGTGCTCGCCGTGCTCGCCGTCGGCCTCCTCGCCCGGCTCGGCCTCGCGGCCCTGCTCGACCCCGGCCTCGACGAGGCCTATGCGATCGCCGTCTCGCGCTCGTTTCAGCTCTCCTGGTTCGACCACCCGCCGATGGTCTTCTGGTGGGTGGTGGCGGCGCGCGCCCTCGCCGCCCCCTGGTGGGGCGACGACGTGCCGACGCTTCTCCTGCGCCTGCCCTTCGTCCTCGCCTTCACCGTGACCAGTTGGACGATGTTCGATCTCACCCGGCGGCTGTGGGGGGCGAAGGCCGGTCTGTGGACCCTGGTGGCGCTGACGCTCGCCCCCTTCTTCCTGCTCTCGGCGGGAAGCTGGATCGTCCCGGACGGACCGCTGGCGCTGTTCCTGGCGCTCACCGCCCGCAGTCTGGTCGAGATCCTCTTCGGCCGGCCCGAGCCCCTTCGCGAGCGCCGCCTCTGGCTCCTCGCCGGCCTGACGCTCGGCCTCGCCGGCCTGTCGAAGTATCACGCGGCGCTCTTCGCCCTCGGCGCCCTCGCCTTCCTCGTGGCGACGCCGCATCGCCGCCATCTCGCCACCGGCGCCCCGTGGATCGCCGTGGTGATCGCCGCGATCGTCGCCTCCCCGGTGCTGATCTGGAACGCCCAGAACGGATGGGTGTCGTTCCTCTTCCAGTCGTCGCGCGGGGCGGGACGCAAGGGCGTCTCCTGGCCCGGCCTCGGCCGCGCCGTCGTCGGCCAGATGGCCTATCTCGCGCCCTGGACCCTGATCGCCGCCACCCTCGCCACCGCCGCCCGGCTGCGCGCCGAGCGCAGCATCGCCGGGCCGGCGGCCTTCCTCACCGCCCTCGCCCTGCCGTCGATCCTGCTCTTCACCGCCGTGCCGCTGTGGGGCGGCGACGCGCTGCCCCATTGGCAGATGCCGGGCTGGCTCTTCCTGCTGCCGATCCTCGGCCGGGCGATCGCCGCGCGCGAGGCCACCACCGGCGCGCCCTCCCGCCTCGCCCGCGGCTTCGCCGTCGCCACCACCGCGCTTCTCGGGCTGGCGGTGGCGCTCGTCGTCCTCGTCCAAGTCCTGCCGCCGTCGCCGGCGACCATCGCCAGATACCGCCTCGGCGGCTTCCTGGAGGAATCGGTGACGTGGCGCGGCCTCGTCGACGGGCTCGCCGATCGCGGCCTGGTGCCCGTCGCGCCGGTGACGACGGCGCGCGAACGCCCGCTGGTGGTCGCCTTCCGCTGGATCGAGGCGGCGCGGATCGCCGAGGCACTGGGCAATCGCGCCACCGTCGCCGTCTTCGACGCCGACCCGCGCGGCTTCGCCTTCCTCTCCGATCCGGCCGATTACCTCGGCCGCGACGTCGTGCTGATCGGCCGGCCGAAGACCTTCGAGCGCGGTGTGCGCGCCGTCACGCCCTATTTCGAACGGATCGACCCGCTGCCGCCGATCGCCGTCAGGCTCGGCGACACCACCTTGTTCGAGGCCCAGGTCGCCCTCGGCCGCCGGCTGCGGAAGCCCTATCCGCTGCCCTATCCCAAACGCTGACGCCGTCCCGAAGGATCCCCGATGCGCTTTTCCGCCCCCCTCGTCCCCGGCCGCTTGGTCAGGCGCTACAAGCGTTTCCTCGCCGACGTGATCCTCGACGGCGGCGAGGAGATCACCGCCCATTGCGCCAATTCCGGCTCGATGCTGTCGCTGGCGCGGCCCGGCGGCCGGGTGTGGCTGCAGAAGTCCGACGACCCCAAGCGCAAGCTCGCCTGGAGCTGGAAGCTCGAGGAGATCGACGGCGCTCTCGTCTGCATCGACACCGGCCACCCCAACGCCATCGTCGCCGAGGCGATCGCCGCGGGCCACATTCCGGCGCTGGCCGGCTTCGCCACGCTGAGGCGCGAGGTCAAATACGGCAAGAACTCCCGCATCGACATCCTGCTCGAGGATCCCGACAAGGGTCGCGCCTATGTCGAGGTCAAGAACGTCACCCTGATGCGCGAGCCCGGTCTCGCCGAATTCCCCGACGCGGTGACCTCGCGCGGCGCCAAGCACCTCGAGGAACTGGCGGACATGGTGGCCGACGGCCATCGCGCCGTGATGGTCTATCTGGTGAACCGCCCCGACTGCGACCGCTTCACCCTCGCCGCCGACATCGACCCGACCTATGCGAAGGGCTTCGCCGAAGCGCGCGCCCGTGGCGTCGAGGTCATGGCCTGGGCCACCCGGGTGACGACCGAGGAAGTGGTGGTGGAGCGCGAGATCGCGGTTCCGTGAGGGCATGGAGATACCACGCCTCGAACGAGGGCGCGTGAAGCATCCTACGCCCTCTCCTCCCCGTCATTGCCGGGCTCCGACCCGGCAACCCGGCGGCGTCGTGAGGGGGGCAAGTTCGCCGAGTCGCGCCACGGCTGTCCGGTTCAGGCCGTCGTCGACCGCAGCAACCGTCTGACGACACACGCGTTCGAGAGCGTGCTCGGCGATCGTGACACGGCACGGCGCCGTCCCT
>JAFHCF010000034.1:0-4782 GCA_048497495.1 Prosthecomicrobium sp. | reverse complement strand
CTCACCATGAGGGATTCTTTGGCTTTTCGAAGCAAATTCAAGCGCCTCATGGTGAGGAGGCGTGCGACGCACGCCGTCTCGAACCATCGCGCACGATCGCTGCCGAGAGGCCCTGCCGATTTACGCCACGGTCCCTCGAGGGGGGAGGGGACGTCGCGGCGATGGTCTGCGCAACATCACCTCTCCGTCGAGCGAAGCGACCTCACTCCTCGCCCATGGCGATCAGCGACGCATTCCCTCCCGCGGCCGCCGTGTTGGTCGAGATGGTCTGCTCGACGGCGAAGCGGGGGAGATAGTCCGGTCCGCCGGCCTTCGGTCCCGTCCCCGACAGGCCGGAGCCGCCGAACGGCTGGACGCCGACCACGGCGCCGATCATGTTGCGGTTGACGTAGACGTTGCCGACCGCGAGCCTCTCGCACACCCGACGGATCGTCGCGTCGATGCGGGAGTGGACGCCGAGCGTCAGGCCGTAGCCGGTGGCGGCGATCGCGGCGATCACCTGGTCGAGCTTCTCCGCCTTCCACCGCACCACGTGCAGCACCGGGCCGAACACCTCGCGGGTCAGGTCCTCCGGCCTGTCGAGGCGGACGATCGTCGGCGCCACCCAGGTGCCGGCCGCGAAGGCCCCGCCCGGCAGCGCGCCCTCCCACATCACCCGGCCTGCCGCCCGCGCTTCGGCGACATGGCCGTCGAGCCGGTCCTTGGCCTCGGCGTCGATCACCGGGCCGAGGTCGGTCACGAGGCAGCAAGGGTCGCCGAGCCGCAACTCCTTGGCGGCGCCGGTGATCATCTCGATCATCTTGTCGGCGACGTCCTCCTGCACGAACAGCAGCCTGAGCGCCGAGCAGCGCTGGCCGGCCGAGCGGAAGGCCGACATCACCACGTCGTCGGCGACCTGCTCGGGCAGCGCCGTGGCGTCGACGATCATCGCGTTGATGCCGCCGGTCTCGGCGATCAGCGGCACGATCGGCCCGTCCTTGGCGGCGAGCGCGCGGTTGATCAGCCGCGCCACCTCGGTCGAGCCGGTGAAGGCGACGCCGGCGATCCGCGCGTCGCCGGTCAGCGCCGCGCCGACCGATCCGTCGCCGGGCACGAACTGCAAGGCGCCCACCGGAATGCCGGCCTCGTGCATCAGGTTGACCACCAAGGCCGCCACCAGCGGCGTCTGTTCGGCGGGCTTCGCCACCACCGTGTTGCCGCTCGCGAGCGCCGCCGCGACCTGGCCGAGGAAGATGGCGAGCGGGAAGTTCCAAGGGCTGATGCAGACGAAGGCGCCACGACCGCGCAGGACGAAGCGGTTCTCCTCGCCGGTCGGTCCGGTCAGCACCCGGCCCTCGCCAAAATGCTTGCGCGCCTCCGCCGCGTAGTAGCGGCAGAAGTCGGCCGCCTCGCGCACTTCGGCGAGCCCGTCCGGCAGGGTCTTGCCGGCCTCCGCCGCCAGCAAGGCCATCAGCCGCTCGCGGTTGGCCTCGATCGCGTCGGCGGCGCGCTCCAGCGCCTGGGCGCGCGTCTCGACGGGCGTGCGATCCCATGCCGGGAAGGCGGCGAGCGCCCGCTCGATCGCTTCTTTCGCCTGGGCCGGCGTCGCCTCGCTGACCGAGCCGACCAGCGTATGTCCGTCGACCGGCGACAGCACCGGGCGCGGTGACGTCGGCCGGCCCTTGCCGTCGATGATCGGCGCCGCCTCGAACGTGTCGCCGCGATGAGCCTCGATCGCCGCCGCCAAGGCGTCGCGCTCCCGGCTCCAGCCGAATTCGAGGCCGGCCGAGTTCTTGCGGGCGGCGCCGTAGAGCGCCGCCGGCACGGGGATGCGGGCATGGCGCGGCTTGGCGCCATGCGCCAGCTCGTCCTCCGGACGGGTCAGCAGCGCCGCGACCGGCACGCCCGCGTCGCCGACCTTGGCGACGAAGGACGAGTTGGCGCCGTTCTCCAGCAGGCGGCGCACCAGATAGGCGAGCAGGTCGCGATGACCGCCGACCGGGGCGTAGATCCGGCAGGGATAGCCGTCCTCCTCGACCACCGCGTGGTGCAGCGCGTCGCCCATGCCGTGCAGCTTCTGGAACTCGAAACCATGCTCGGCGGCGCTCCAACCCTCCCGGGCGATCTCTCGCACCTGGGCGATGGTGACGGCGTTGTGGCTGGCGAACTGCGGGTAGATCCGCGGCCTGAGGCGCAGGAGCTTGCGGGCGCAGGCGAGATAGGCGAGGTCGGTCGCCGCCTTGCGGGTGAACAGCGGATAGTCGGCGAGCCCGCGTTCCTGCGCCCGCTTGATCTCGGTGTCCCAATAGGCGCCCTTGACGAGCCGCACCATCAGCTTGCGGTCGTGGGCTTGCGCCAGCGCGCCGAGCCAGTCGATCACCTCGACCGCCCGCTTCTGATAGGCCTGGATGGCGAGACCGAAGCCGTCCCAGCCGGAAAGTGACGGGTCGGCCAGCGTCGCGGCGAAGACGTCGAGCGACAATTCCAGCCGATCGGCTTCCTCGGCGTCGACGGTGAAGCACAGGTCGTGCGCCTTGGCCGCGCGGGCGAGCTCGACGAGCCTCGGCACCAGTTCGGCCATGACGGCCGCGTGGTTGACCGCCTCGTAGCGCGGATGCAGCGCCGAGAGTTTGACCGAAATGCCGGCGCGGTTCGGCAGCTTGCCCTTGGCCGCCTTGCCGATCCGCTCGATCGCCATGGCGTAGGAGGCGAAGTACTTGTCGGCGTCGGCGGCGGTCCGCGCCCCCTCGCCGAGCATGTCGTAGGAGTGGCGATAGCCCTTGGCCTCCATCGAGGCGGCGCGCGACAGGGCCGAATCGATCGTCTCGCCCAGCACGAATTGCCAGCCCATCACCCGCATCGCCTGACGCGCGGCGGTCCTCACCGTCGGCTTGCCGAGGCGCTTGACCAGCCCCGAGAGCACCCCCATCGGCGTCTCGCCGGGCTTGAGGATGCGCGCCGTGATGCCCATCGCCCAGGCCGAGGCCGACACCAGCCAGGCGTCGGAGACGCGCTCGTGGTTCTCGAATTGGGCTTCGGCCAGCTTGTCCTCGATCAGCTTGTCGGCGGTCTCGGCGTCCGGCACCCTGAGCAGCGCCTCGGCCAGCACCATCAGCGCCAGCCCCTCGCGGGTCGTGAGCGAATATTCGCGCAGGAACTCCTCGACCCCGAAGCCGCCGGTCTCGGCCCGGATCTTCTCGATCAGCCTGGTCGCGTCGGCGTCGATCCGCGTCTCGGCTTGCGGATCGAACCGGGCGTCCGACAGCAGCCGCTTGATCAGCGCGCCGTCGTCGGGGGCGTAGGCGGCACGGAACGGCGCGACCGTCGGGGCATAGGGCATGAGGGCATGAGACGCGGTCATGGGGCGATCCTCGGGCGGCGCGTGGGGCCTGGATATGGGGGGAGACGGCCGGGGCGGCTGCGAACCGTCGATATCCGAGAATAATCGCTTTTGAGCCGGATTTCTCGGCGATATGATGCGGATGTTCCGTGACATCGAAGGTGAAAGACGTGTCCGACAGCGATATCGACGGCCTCGATCGTCTCGACCGCAAGATCCTCGGCGTGTTGCAACTCGACGGCCGCATCACCCACGCCGATCTCGCCGAGCGCATCGGCCTTTCCGCCACCGCCACCGCCGACCGGGTCCGCCGCCTCACCCGCGACGGCTTCATCCTCGGCTATCGCGCCGAGCTCGATCCGGTGAAGCTCGGCCGCGGCCTGCTGGTCTTCGTCGAGGTGTTGCTCGACCGCACCTCGCCCGACGTCTTCGACGCCTTCGGCGCTCAGGTGAAGCGCTCCGGCGAGGTGCTCGAATGCCATCTCGTCGCCGGCGGCTTCGACTACCTGATCAAGGCGCGGGTCAAGGACATGGCCGCCTACCGCCGCTTCCTCGCCGAGGTCATCCTACCGCTCCCCGGCGTCCGCGAGACCCGCACCTACGCGGTGATGGAAGAAGTCAAGGTGACGGACGCGCTGCCGATCTGAGGCCTCTGCCGTGGGACGGGGCGGGGCTTCAAGTCGGCATTCGTCATCGAACCGGGTGCGCGATGGTTCGAGGCCGGCCGGCGGCCGGCACCTCACCATGAAGCGCCGCATTCGTCTCGAACGAGGACCGGACGCTTCATGGTGAGGCGCGAGCGGAGCGAGCCTCGAACCATCGCGCACTCACGTCGCCGCGGGTGCGGCTCGGGCGCGGCCTACTCCGCGCTCCCCATCCGACCCCCCGTTCACCACGTCGCGCGATGTCGCATGCCGCTCCGTTGTGCGCCCGCCCTCGCGGCCCTACTATTCCGCTTCCGAAACGAACGGGCGTGGACCCATGCCGGTCGAGCTTCGACCCTCCCAGGCGCTGAAACTCTGGCACGACGTGACGCTCGATCTCGTCCGCGACGGCGAGACCGACCTCACCTCGCGCCAGATGACCATCCTGTTGACGGTCTATCTGGAGCCGCCGCCCCACACCGTGCGCGGGCTGGCCGCCAAGCTCAACGTCACCAAGCCGGCGATCACCCGCGCCCTCGACACCATGGGCAAGATGGGCATCGTCGACCGTCGCCGCGACGAGCGCGACCGCCGCAACGTGCTGATCCAGCGCACCGTCGCCGGCGCCCTGTGGGTCGAGAAGCTCGGCGACGAGATCGTGCTCCGCGCCAAGCACCTGCCGCGCTGAGGTGTGCCCCCACTCGTAGGGAGGAATAGCGAAGCGTATTCCGCCGGCCGAGCCGATGGTGAACCTGTGGCCCCCGCCCGAGCCCCCTCGGATCCGGGTCGGCGTCGGGTGGGTCCTGGCGCGGCCTTCGG
>JAFHCF010000033.1:0-11218 GCA_048497495.1 Prosthecomicrobium sp. | reverse complement strand
GGACGGCGCCGTGCCGTGTCACGATCGCCGAGCACTCTCTCGAGCGCGTGTGTCGTCAGACGGTTGATGCGGTCGACGACGGCCTGAACCGGACAGCAGCGGGTCGAGCCCGGCAATGACGACGTGGGGGAGGGTTTCGGGACCCACGGAGGTCGAGATCGCGGACCGTTCGCTCGACCGGCGGCGGTCGGATGGGAGCGGCGGCGAGACCGCGCTCGCCCCCTCACCCCACGGCCGCGTCCAACCCCGCGCGGTCCATCAGTTCCGCATCGACCAACACGTCCTTCGCCGGCCCGCGCGCGATCACCCGTCCGTGCTGGAACAGCGCCGCGTCGTCGGCGAAGCGGTGGGCCATGTCGACGTCGTGGGTGGTGAAGACCAGGGTGGTGCCCTGGGCCTCGAGATCCGCCAGCGTCGCCAAGAGGCGCTTGGCGGAGCGGGCGTCGAGGCCGGCGGTGGGCTCGTCGAGCAGCAACACCTCGGGGCGCATCGCCACGGCGCCGGCGATCGCGGCGCGTTTCTTCTGGCCGAAGGACAGCATGTGGGTCGGGCGGGAGGCCAGGTCGGCGATGCCCAGCGCCGCCAGCGCCTGTGTGACGCGGGCACGCACCTCGGCCTCGGGGAGGTCGAGGTTCATCGGGCCGAAGGAGACGTCCTCGGCGACGGAAGGGGCGAAGAGCTGGTCGTCGGCGTCCTGGAGGACGAGGCCGACGCGGCGACGCCAGGCGGCGAGGCCGGCGCGGTCGTAGGTCGCCGGCAGCCCGTCGATCAGGATGCGGCCGGCGGAGGGCTTCAGGGTGCCGTTGAGGTGCAGCAACAGCGTCGTCTTGCCGGCGCCGTTGGGGCCGAGGATGGCGAGGCGGCGGCCCTTGTCGATGGTCAGGTCGAGATCGACGAGACCGGGCACCCCGCCGGGATAGGTGTAGGACAGCGCCTCGGCGCGGATCAGGCTCATGCGGCGATCCATCCGACGGCGGTGAGGCCGGCGAGGATGACGACGACCGCCGCCAGCCCCCGGGGCGAGACCGGCCGCGGGGTCGACAGGAGCCGCAGCGGCCCGCCGGTCCAGCCGCGCGCCGACAGGCCGATCTCCATGCGATGGGCGCGGTCCATGGCGCGCGGCAGGAGGTTGGCGGCCAGCAACCCCGACGAGCGGATGCGGCGGCGCCAGCCGACATGGCCGAGCCGGGCCTCCTGCGCGTCGCGCATGGTGGCGAAAGTGTCGGCGAGGATGAAGACGAAGCGGTAGATCAACAGGGCGATCTCGATGATCTCGGCGGGGACGCGTAAGCGGGCGAGACCGGCGACGAGGTCGGTCGCCGGCGTCGTCAGCGCGAGGAGGAGGAGGGCGGAGGTCGCGGCGCTCGCCCTGAGCGTCAGGGCAGCGGCCTCTCCCACACCGTTCGGCGCCAGGGCGACGCCGTTCGGGCCGACCTCGACGAGGAGCGTCGCCGCGCCGGTCAGAACGAAACCGAGCGGCACCGCCATCGCCCGCATCCAGGCGGAAACCGGCACCCGCGCGCCGAGGATCGCGGCGCCGGCCGCGACCATCAACACCGCGAGGCCGGTCGGCCACGGCGGGAAGGCGAGCGTCAGGGCGAGGAGCCCCGACGCGGCCAGGGTCTTCTCGACGAGCGAACGATCACGCCAACGGTTGGTGTGGGCGATCCTATCGATCGTCGACATCGCGACGGCGGCTCCCGTGTCGGCGTCCGAGGACATAGCCGAGGACACCGGCGCCGGCGGCCGCCTGGAGCGCGAAGATCAGGCTCTCGATCTCCTTCGACGGCGGCTCCCAGAACGGCGTGATCCAGCGGGTGTAGCCGGGCCGGCCCGCCTCGATCGCCTTTGAGGCGACGTCGTCGGTGCCGGTGAAGGCGCCTTCGACGCCGGGCAGCACCAGGGGGGCGACGGTGATCAGGGCGGCGGCGATCAGGAGTGAGATCGAGGTCTTGCGACCGAGGGCGAGGGTCATCGCGGAGCCCTCCCGAAGGCGGTGGCGGCGACCGGCGCGGCGGCGTCGCGGCCGACCAGCGCGCTCATCACCACCACGGTGAGGAGCCCTTCGGCGATCGCCAGCGGCAGCTGGGTGACGGCGAAGATGCCGGCGAACTTGGCGAGGGCGCCGAGGAAGCCCGAGGTGGGATCGGGGAAGGCGAGGGCCAGCTCGAAGGAGGTCACCACATAGGTGGAGAGATCGGCGAGCGCGGCGCCGAGGAAGACCGCGACCGTGACCGGCAGGCCGACCCGGAGGCTGAGCTTCCATGCCGTCCAGCCGACCCAGGGGCCGACGATCGCCATCGAGAAGACGTTGGCGCCGAGGGTGGTGAGACCGCCGTGGGCGAGCAACAGGCCCTGGAAGAGCAGCACGATGGTGCCGATCAGGGTCATCACCGAGGGACCGAAGACCATGGCGCCGAAGCCGGTGCCGGTCGGGTGCGAGCACGACCCGGTGACGCTCGGCAGCTTCAGCGCCGACAAGATGAAGGTGAAGGCGCCGGCGGCGGCCAGCGTCAGGCGCGCCTCGGGGCGTTCGCGCAGGATTCGGCGCAGCGATATCGCGCCTGCGACGACGAAGGGCGCCGACACGATCGTCCAACCGATCGCGTGGGTCGCCGGGAGAAAGCCTTCCATGATGTGCATCGGGTCCACCTCGAATGCATCGCGCGCCGTGACCATCGGCCAGAGGCTCGGCTCTCGGGACACCCCGCCCGAAAGACGCGCACGGCGCCGGGGTCGATGGCAGGTCTCCTGGCTCGCGGGTCTTCGGGTCTCGGTCCAGCCTTCCCGGTCCATTCCCGCCGCCCGGTGGGGGGTGGCGCGACCAGTGGCCGATCGTCCCTGTCTCCTGCCTCGTCCGGCAAGGGGGCGATCTCGACCGATACCTCTCCGCTCACAGTTGCGGGGGCAGCCACGGCTCCGTCGTCGCCCTCGAGGTCTTTCGACCGGCGAGGGGGCTTCGTTCCCGTGTTCCCTTTTCACCTCGGCCGCGAAGCGCGACGCGAGGAACCATCGATGCGCCACGGTAAGCGTCGGGGCGGGGGGGATGCAAGCGGAACCTGTGTCGGAAGGGCCGCGGAGCCGTCTGCCGTGTCCCCTTCGTCGGGGGGCGGGGCGGTCGGTGCGGGTGGCATGATCGCCGTTGCGACACGTTGACACGGCGGCGACACCGCCGCCATGCTGGACCGATGTTCGGTCTGGCGCGGCGGTCTCACTCTCGGGTCCTGGCGGCGGTGCTTCTGGCGCTGACGACGGTGCTCGTCGGTTTCGCCCATCGGCCGATGGCCGCGATCGGCTTCGTCGAGCGCGAGGCCGCCGCGTGGCGCCTGCCCGACGGCTCGCCGGTCTTTCTCTGCCATCTCGTTCTCGCCGATCCGCGGGATCGAACCGACGACGGGTCGTCGCCGGTCACGCGGTGCGAGGCCTGTCGGCTGATGGCGGCGCCCGGCTTGGGCAGCGTCGCCGAAATCGTCGTCGCCATGCCCGCCGACGTGCCGATCGGGCGGGCGACCGTCGTGGTCGCGGCGATGCCGGTGCCGCTTTCGGTCGCGCCGCGATCGCGCGGACCGCCGTCGCGACGCCCCCGCGACCGTGACGCGCGGCCCGAGGCGGCCTGACGCGTCTCGACATCGATCAAGACGCCGGCGACGAAACCGTGAGACCCAAGGCCGCGACGATCGGCCGATCGCGGGCGCGGCGCCGTCGACCCCATCCTTCGAGAAACGAGACCGAATTCGATGAACACACTCACCACGAAGTGCCTCGCGGCGCAGTCTCTCAGGGTTCTGGCGCTCGGCGCCTTTCTCGCCGCCTGCGGATCGGTGGCGTCGGCGCACGACTACGAGGTCGGCGATCTGACCATCGATCATCCCTGGAGCCGGGCGACGCCCAAGGCGGCGCCGGTCGGCGCCGGCTATCTCACCATCGTCAACAAGGGCAAGACCGCCGACCGTCTGGTCTCGGCCTCGTCCGCCATCTCGGCCAAGGTGGAGATCCACGAGATGGCGGTGATCGACGGGGTGATGCGAATGCGCGGTCTCGACGACGGCATCGCCGTTCCGGCCGGCGGCAAGGTCGAGTTCAAGCCCGGCGGCTACCACATCATGTTCATCGGTCTGAAGCAGCCGATCGCCAAGGACGCCACCTTCAAGGGCTCGCTGACCTTCGAGAAGGCCGGCACCGTCGCGGTCGACTTCAAGGTCGAGGCGATGGGTGGAAAGCCGCCGGCCCACGGCGCGCACTGACGGGATCGCGGAGGGCGCGCGGTCCGCGTGCCCTCCGCCGCGCCCTTCGCTTCAGCCGCGCGGGCCGGTGAGGATCGGCCGATAGACCAGCGCGAAGCCGACGAAGGCGACGAGCCAGCCGACCGCCGCCAGATGCAGGAAGACGAGATCCGCCTGCCCCAACCCCATGGTGAGGCGGGCGAGGGTGGCGACGAAGGCCCCGAGATAGATCGTCCGAATGGCGCGGGTGGCGTGGAGCGGGCGGCCGGTGTGACCGAGGCTGGCGCGGGTCATCACCGCCAGCGTCATCAGCGCGAGGGCGCCGATCGTCCAGGCGTGCAACGCCGCCGACGGCGGAAGCGGCGACAGGCCGAGGAGGGTCGTGCCGAGCAGCAGGAAGCCGAGGGCGAGGAAGCCGTAGGCGACGTGGAGGACGAACACCAGCTTCTCGCCCCAGGTGCGCCACCCGGCCCAGCGGGCGAGGCGGGCGGTCTGGAGCACGCCGGCGACGAGCAGCGCGATGCCGGTCGCGGGCTGGTCGGGCAGCGCCACCCAGATCGCCAAAGCCGGAGCGGTCGCGGCGATGACGATCTTGTCGAAGCGGGCGAAGGGCGCGGCACTTCGGCCCTTCGGGCGATCGCGCAGCCAGTTGATGGTGAAGCTCGGGACGATGCGGCCGCCGATCAGCGAGACCAGCAGCAGGGCGCCGGCGATGCCGAGGCGGGTGCCGTAGGCGGCGGTGCCGACGAGGATCGTCTCCAGATGGAAGACGAGATTGCCGAGGAAGAGGAGCCCCACCAGGCCGACGACCCCGAAATTGCGCCGGTTGTTGCCGGCCCAGACCTCGCGGCCGGTGACGGCGACGAGGGCGGCGAGGAAGGCGAGATCGATCACCGCCGCCGGCACCGCGCCGATCAGGCCGGAGACCAGGACGGCGAGGCGCCCGGCGGCCCACAGCCCGACCAGCAGCGCGAGCGGTCGGCCGACCACCGGCAGGCGGCCGGTCCAGTTGGGGATGGCGGTCAGGAGGAAGCCGGCGACGGCCGCCGCGAGATAGCCGTAGAGCAGTTCGTGGACATGCCAATCGACGAGCGAGAAGGCGGTGGGCAGGGTGAGGAGCCCCTCGAACATCGGGATCCACAGGAGGATGGCGATCGCCGCCCAGACCGCGCCGAAGAGGAAGAACGGCCGGAAGCCTCCGGTGAGCAGGGTCGGGCCGTCGTAGGCGCGCATCTGTTCGGCGCTGGTCGCCATGTCGGATCCTCTCGCGATGGGGTCGTCGTCGCCTTCGGGGTCGTTTCTCGCGCGGCTGCCGTCTCCTCCCTTTGACCAAAGGCAAGACGAGACGGTTTCGATCCGAACAAATTCCGGGCACACTCCCCGACCCGAGATCGGCGCGGGTTGTCGCGCGACGCCTACGACGCAGGAAAGATCAATGACTTCAGAGGTTTCCACCCCCGTCGCCGTCCCCGTCGGAGTCGTCACCGCCTCCGACCGCGCCTCGCGCGGCATCTACGAGGACCTTTCCGGCCCGGCGATCGAGAGCTATCTCGCCGAAGTGCTGTCGACGCCGTTCCGCATCGTGCGCCGCCTGGTCGAGGATGAACAGGGGGCGATCGAGACGGCGCTGATCGAGCTCTGCGACGTCGAGGGCTGCCATCTGGTGGTGACCACCGGCGGCACCGGCCCGGCGCCGCGCGACGTCACGCCCGAGGCGCTGGTGGCGGTCTGTGACCGGATGATGGCCGGCTTCGGCGAGGCGATGCGGGCCAAGAGCCTCGCCATCGTGCCGACGGCGATCCTGTCGCGCCAGGAGGCGGGCCTGCGCGGGTCGTCGCTGATCATCAATCTGCCGGGCAAGCCCTCGGCGATCCGCGACTGCCTCGACGCGGTGATGCCGGCGGTGCCCTATTGCATCGATCTCGCCGGCGGCTATCGGCTCGACACCCGCCCGGAGCGCATGGTCGCCTTCCGGCCGAAGGGGGCCTGACGACGATGGCGGAGGCGCGGCTGGTGGCGTTGGTCTACGCGCAGGGCGAGGGGGCGGTGATCGGCCGGATGGCCGAGATCGCGCGGGATCGCGGCCTGGTCGCCGCCGGCATGATCCAGAAGGACGAACGCCGGCCGGAACGGCGGCGTTGCGACATGAGCCTGGTCGATCTCGCCTCCGGCACCGAAATTCCGATCTCGCAGGATCGTGGGAAAGAGGCGCGCGGCTGCCGGCTCGATCATGGGGCCTTGGAGGAGGCGGCGGCACTCGCCGCCCGCGCCCTCGACGCCACCCGTCTGCCCGACCTCCTGGTGCTCTCCAAGTTCGGCAAGCGCGAGATCGAGGGCCACGGTTTCCGCCAGTTGGTCGAGCGCGCCGTCGAACTCGACATCCCGGTGCTGGTCGGCGTCGGCGAGGAGCACGTCGAGGGCTTCGCCGCCTTCGCCGGGGACTACGGCACGATCCTGCGCGCCGAGGCCGAGGTGGGCGCCTGGCTCGCCGGACTGCCGATCTCGGCGGCGTGAGCGGGCCGACGAAGCGCCGCCGGCGCCGGGTTTCGTGAGCCTTCCCGGTGAGCTACGGGAAATCCGCGTCCGTATTCGACCGGAACCTCGCCGAGGGACGGGCTTACCAATAATCAAGATCGGAGATCGCGCCGACCGGCATGGTCCGCTCACATTCGAGGGCGGTATCCATGTCGGTCGATCTGGCGCGTCGTGATTTCTTCCGGGGGCGGTTCACCCGCCCGGTGGAGATCCGTGCCCTGCGTCCGCCGACGGCGATCGCCGAGGCGCGCTTCCTCGTCGCCTGCGACGGGTGCCTGGCCTGTGTCACCGCCTGCGCCGAGAAGGTGATTCGGCTCGATGCGGGCAAGCGGCCGGTCCTGCAGTTCCTCCATGGCGAATGCAGCTTCTGCGGCGACTGCGCCGACGTCTGCCCGACCGACGCGCTGGTGCGCGAGGGGGCCGGAACCTGGGCGGCGAAGGCGGAGATCGGCACGGCGTGCCTGGCGATCGGCGGGGTCCACTGCCGCTCCTGCGGCGATGCCTGCCCGACCTCGGCGCTGTGCTTCTTCCCCCAGGTCGGCGGCCGCTATCTGCAATTGCCACAACTTCGACTACATGGACTTCACCAGGCAGGAAAGTCGGGCGGCGAAGCAACATCAGGTGGCCGTCGACGAGGGCAAGACCTGCATCGACTGCCATCAGGGGATCGCCCACAAGCTGCCGCAGGGTGGTCGCGAGGTCTATGAAGACCTGATCGAGACGTTGAAGGTCGCGAGACGGAGCCGACCTCGTCGGCGAAGCGGCTGAAGGCCTACGCGGACAACCTGCCGAAGCGGTGATCGCCGCGACGGCCCGAGACCCACGGTTCTCGGGTCGCGCGGCCGAGGGGTGATGGTGTAGAAGGGAACGGGTCGCCCGACGGCGGCCCGTTCTTCGATTCATCCCGACGGGAGACGCCCCGGCATCATGGCATCGCGGCTCAGGACCGCCTTGGACGCGGCCGATCTCGACATGGTCCACGCCTCGCCGCTGTTCGCCCATCTGGGAGAGGACGTGGCGCGGATGGTGATCGGCGACCGCGAGCCGCGCGGCTTCGAGCGCGGCCGCTCGATCTTCCTGCAGGGCGATCCGGCCGACGCCTTCTTCCTCGTCCTCGACGGCTGGGTGAAACTGTTCCGCGCCATGCCCAACGGCGACGAGGCGGTTGTCGCCGTGATGGCGCCGGGGGAGTGTTTCGCCGAAGCGGTGATGTTCATGGGCGGGCGCTA
The DNA here is from genome assembly GCA_048497495.1 of Prosthecomicrobium sp. Taxonomy (GTDB): domain Bacteria; phylum Pseudomonadota; class Alphaproteobacteria; order Rhizobiales; family Ancalomicrobiaceae; genus JAFHCF01. The sequence continues at coordinate 3,231 of JAFHCF010000033.1, read as the reverse complement.
TCCGGTGTCGGCGGAGGCGGTGTCCGACTGCCGCCTGCTCAGGATCGAGGCGCGCGCCATCCGCGCGGCGATGCTGGCCGACCCGCGGGTGGCGACGGCGTTGCTCGCCTCGATCGCCCACCATACCGAGACCCTGTCGGATCAGGTCGAGCACATGAAGGTGCTGGGCGCGCCGCAGCGCGTCGCCGACTTCCTGGTCAAGGCGGCGCGGGGCGAGCGCGGCGCCGCCAGCCTGACGCTGCCCTACGACAAGGCGCTGATCGCGCGACGGCTCGGCATGACGCCGGAGAGTTTCTCGCGCGCCCTGGCGATCCTGCGCGACCACGGGGTGCGGGTCGAGCGCGACGCGGTCGAGATCGCCAGCATGGCGCGGCTCAGGGCCTTCGTGCGCGAGACGGTCGATCGGCCTTGAATCGAGGATTGCCGGGGACGCCGCGCAATGCCAGTTTCGAGAACCGGCCCACAGAAGGCCGCGCGACGGAAGACGAGCATCGAAGGGGCAATGACGATGGAGGCGGCCGACTGGGCGGTGGTCCGGCGCAGCGCGACGTTTCGCACCACGGACGAGGCGAAGCTCGCCGACATCATCGGCGACCGGGCGCCGCGCGCCCATCCGCGCGGGCAGATCCTGTTCCTGCAGGGCGATCACATCGAGTGCCTCAGTCTGGTCGTCTCGGGCTTCGTCAAGCTCTACCGGCAGACCGAGGAAGGGGCCGACGCCATCGTCGGCGTCCACGGCCCGGGGCAGAGTTTCGGCGAGGCGGCGGCGCTGCTCGGCGCGCCGGCGCATGCCACGGCGGAGACCATCTCGGAGGCGCGGATCCTGACCATCGACGTCGATCGGCTGCGCTCGCGGCTCGGCGCCGATCCCGATCTCGCCTTCGCCATGCTGGCCTCGGCGTCGATGCATCTGCGCTCGATGGTCGAAGAGTTGGAGCGGCTGAAGGGACTTCCCGGTCCGCGCCGGGTCGCCGGTTTCCTCTGCGATCTCGCCGGCCACGACCAGGGGACGGCGTCCTTCGATCTGCCTTACGAGAAGTCGCTGATCGCCGGCCGGCTCGACATGACGCCGGAGAGTTTCTCGCGCGCCCTGGCGAAACTGCGCCAGGTCGGCGTGGCGATCGAGCGGGGTCACGTCCGCATTGCCCGGGTCGAGGCGCTGCGCGACTTCTTCGAGGGCGAGGCGGCGTGAGCGGGCTCCGCCGTCGCCGTCGCCCTCACATGAAGAGTTTCTCCTTGCCGAGGTCGGCATAGAGCCCGGCGACCTCCGCCTCGTAGCCGTTGAAGAGGCGGGTGGCGACGCGTTCGTCGTCGCCGATGCGCCGTTCGGTGGCCTGGCTCCAGCGCGGATGGGCGACGGCCGGGTTGACGTTGGCCCAGAAGCCGTATTCGCGAGGGCCGAGGTCCTGCCAGAAGGTCACCGGCCGCTTGGCGGTGAAGGTGAAACGGACCAGCGACTTGACCGACTTGAAGCCGTATTTCCACGGCACCACCAGACGCAGCGGCGCGCCGTTCTGCTTCGCCATCGGCTTGCCGTAGGCGCCGACCGCCAGGAAGGCGAGTTCGTTGGTCGCCTCGGCCAGCGTCAGGCCCTCGACATAGGGCCAGGGATATTGCGGCGACGACTGCATCGGCGCGACCTTCGGATCCATGAAGGTCTCCATCCGGAGGTATTTCGCCTCCGCCTTGGGGGCGGCGAGCCTCACCAGTTCGGCGAGCGGGAAGCCGGTCCACGGCACCACCATCGACCAGGCCTCGACGCAGCGATGGCGATAGATCCGCTCCTCGAGCGCCACCTTCTTCAGGAGGTCGTCGATGTCGGCCTCGAAGGGCGCGTCGCAGGCGCCGTCGACGATCACTCGCCAGGGCGAGGCCTTCAGGCGCTGGGCGGCGGCGACGATGTCCTTGGAGAATCCGAATTCGTAGAAGTTGTTGTAGGAGGTGGCGATCGCCTCCGGGGTCGCCGGCTCGGGGGCTCGGAAACGGGGGGCGGCGGTGGCCGGAAGGCGGGCGGCGAGCCCGTCGGCGGCCGATGCGGGCGCGATCTGCCCGAGGCCGAGACCGGCGGTGGCGAGGCCGCCGAGGCCGCGCAGCAGAGTGCGGCGGGAGAGGAACATCTCCTCCGGCGTCACGGCGGTCTCGCCGATCATCCAGCGCTTCTTGGTCGGCAGCGATAGCATGGTTCGTCCCTCGTCTCGTCGCGTCGTCGTGGATCCTGACCGGTCTACGTCGGGAGATGGCGGATCGTTTCACGGCGGGCAGGGGCGGGCGGATCAAACACGCGTGATCGCCGGGGCAATTCAGCCCGCGCGATACATGTTCTAGGATCGTCGCCCGGGGACGCGCGGACGGGATCGGGGGGTACGATGGCCGAGGCGAGGCAAGGGAACATCGCGGTTTCGGTGGTGGTCGCCGCCCATCGCGCCCACGACACGATCGGCCGGGCGATGGCGAGCCTCATCGCCCAGACGATGCCGTCCTGGGAGGCGGTGGTCGTCTCCGACGACGGCAGCGACTACGCGACGACGCTCGCGTCACTCGGGATCGACGACGCCCGCATCCGCCACGTCACCAGCGGCGGCGTCGCCAGCGGCTGCGGACGGGCGCGCAACGCCGGCTTCGCGGTGGCGCGCGGCGCCTTCGTCACCCGCCTCGACGCCGACGACCTCTTCCACCCGGATCGCCTGGCGCGGCTTCTGCCGATCGCGACGGCGGTCGGGGCCGCGGCCGACGATCCGCAACCGGTCGAGGAGGAGAGCGGCGCGGGCCTGCGCCGGGCGCTCGCCCATCTCGGCGCGTCGACGCCGATCGCGGCGAGCGAGTTGGCGCTCCTACATCTGCCCCTGGCGCCGCTCGTCGCCCGCGACCGGGCGCCGCCGTGGTTCGAGGATGTCGGCATCGGCGAGGACGTTCTCTACCTCTTCGCCGTCGAGGACAGGGCCGGACCGATCACGATGGTGCCGGAACCGCTCTACGAATACCGTGTCCGCGCCTCCTCCATGTGTCACGGCGAGGACGGCGCCGATCAGGCGGATCTCAGCTACGCGAGCATCGACCGCCGCCTCGCCGCCGGTGCCTTCCCGCAGTTGTCGGCGGCGGCGAGCGCCCGCGCCCGCGCCGCCTTCGTCGCCAAACGCGCCTTCAACCGCGCCTTCGGCGCGGCGCGGGCGGCCGGGTTCACGGGGAATTTCCAGGACTATCGCAACGAGGTCGCGGCCGGCGGCTTTCCGC
>JAFHCF010000032.1:0-6201 GCA_048497495.1 Prosthecomicrobium sp. | reverse complement strand
GCGCAATACGGCTCCGCCTATTGCGCCCTACGGCCCGCCCTGCCTGTCATTCCGATTCCGCCGCCACCCGTAGTTCGTTGATATCTCACGCGCCGTGGAACTTCGCCTCGCGCTTCTCCAGGAAGGCGGCGCGGCCCTCGGCGAAGTCGGCGGAGGCGAAGCAGGCGTCGGTCAGGCGGACCAGGCGTTCGCGGTCGCGCGTCAGCGTGCCGGCGGCGGCGGCGTCGATCGCCGCCTTGGCGGCGCGGATGGTCAGGGGCGCGTTGTGGGCGATGGCGAGCGCCAGATCGATCGCCTCGTTCTCCAGCGCCTCGACCGAGTGGACGGCGATCAGCAGGCCGATCTCGAGCGCTTCCGTCGCGGTGAGACGGCGGCCGGTGAAGAACAGTTCCTTGGCGCGCTGCGGGCCGACGGCGGAGACCACGTCGGCCATGCAGTCGGGTGGGTAGCCGACGCCGAGGCGGGCGGCGGGGATGCCGAAGACGGCGTCGTCGGCGGCGATCCTGAGGTCGCAGGCGACGGCGAGCCCCATGCCGCCGCCGAGGCAGAAGCCGCGGATCATGGCGATGGTCGGCTTCGAGGCGTGGCGGATCGCGGCGAAGGCCTCGGCGTTGGAGGCTTCATAGGCGCGGGCGGAGGCCGCGTCCTTGCGCACCGTGGCGAATTCGGAGATGTCGGCGCCGGAGACGAAGGCGAGGTCGCCATCGCCGCGCAGGACGACGACACGGACGTCCGGGTGGGCCTCGAGGGCCGAGACGGCGCCGGGGATCGCCTTCCACATGTCGAGCGAGACGGCGTTGCGGCGCGCCGGGTTGGCGACGATGATGCGGCCGATCGGGCCGGCGACCTCGGCGCGGATACGGGTGTCGCTCGTCGGCAGGACGGTGACGGGCGGTGCGGCGGCGGCGGCGGGGGAGGTCATCGGCGAGACTCCGGATGAAGGGCGCGGGCGGGGCAATGGGAAGAGGTGTTTCCCCTTCCGTCAACCCGTCGGAACACGCCGTTTGGCTGTCATGCGAAACGGGGTATGGTGTTGCGTCGTCGTCCCGGGCCTTGAACCCGTGGAGGAGGAGGAGATCCATGGCACAGAACATTCAGGCGGCCTCCGCCGTCATCCACGACATCGACCCGATCTGGCGCCGCGTCCGCGACGAGGCGGAGGCGATGGCGGCGTCGGAGCCGGCACTCGCCAGCTTCATCTGGGAGACCGTGCTCAACCACGGCCGGCTGGAGGATGCCATCGTCCACCGGGTCGCCGAGCGGCTCGGACATCCGACCGTCAAGGAGGCGCTGGTTCGCCAGACCTACGAGGAGGCGCTCGGCGACGAGCCGCAGCTCGGCGAGATCTTCCGCGTCGATCTCCAGGCGGTGTTCGATCGCGATCCGGCCTGCGAGCGGCTGATCGAGCCGATCCTCTACTTCAAGGGTTTCCACGCCATCCAGACCCATCGTCTGGCCAACTGGCTGTGGCGGCACGGCCGGCGCGACTTCGCGCTCTATCTGCAGAGCCGGGCATCGGAAGTGTTCCAGACCGACATCCACCCCCAGGTTCCGGTGGGACGCGGACTGTTCTTCGACCACGCTACCGGCATCGTCGTCGGCGCCACCGCGGTGATCGAGGACGACGTGTCGATCCTGCAGGGCGTCACCCTCGGCGGCACCGGCAAGGAGAGCGGCGATCGCCATCCGAAGATCCGGGCGGGCGTCCTGATCGGCGCCGGCGCCAAGGTGCTGGGCAACATCGAGGTGGGCCATTGCGCCCGGGTCGCCGCCGGTTCGGTGGTGCTGCACACGGTGCCGCCGCGCACCACCGTCGCCGGGGTGCCGGCGCGGGTGGTCGGCGAGGTGGCGTGCAGTGAACCGTCGCGGGCGATGGACCAGATGCTCGACGAGGCGTGATCGGGCGGCCTCGCGGTTTTCCCCAAGCGGGGGAAAGTCGCGGAAATCCGCCTTTGACGTGGGGGACGGCTTCGTGTCACAAGCGGCGCCGTGCCGGTCGCCGTTCGTCGCGTGGCCGAACCGACGCCCAATCAACTGGAGTACACCCCTTGGACAAGACCGAACTCGCCAAGCTGCAGGCCTATCTCCAGCGCAAGTTCGAGCTCGACACCATCAAGGTGGTCGCCCGTCCGAAGAAGAAGGACTCCGCCGAGGTGTTCATCGGCGACGAGTTCATCGCGGTGATCTACCGTGACGACGAGGACGGCGAGATCTCCTGGAACCTGCAGATGGCCATCCTGGAGATGGACCTCGAGGAGTGAGGCTCCCACCGACGCGAGATGCGATCGAGAAGAACGCCCCGGCCGATCGCGACCGGGGCGTTCTTCGTTCGAGACGTGATGAGCGAGCGAGACGGCGGAGTGGCCCTCAGCGGGTCTCGACGCCCCAGGCGCCGAGGCGGCTGTCGAGGCCGGCGTCGATCTCGCGCCATCGGTCGAGCAGCACCTTGGGGAAGCGCAGCGACACCGAGAGGGAGCCGCGGACCGTGTCGTGCAGGCAGACGGTCGGCGGGGTCGCGGGGGCGAGGGGGAAGCAGCGGGCGACGAAGGGGCGCACCGCGCCGGGCTCGAGCCAGATCTCTTCATCGTCGTAGCCCGACTTCGGCGCCAGTCGCCGCCCCTGGAGGCCGCCGGGGCCCTCCCAGGGCTCGCCGACGAAGAAGCGGGCATAGACGGCGGACAGACGGGAGGCGGAATCCCAGCCGTCGCGACGCGGTTCGATGGTGAGGAAGAGGATGTCGGGGGCGAGATCGGGCGTGTCGAAGCGCGCCGAGGTCGCGGGCCGGCGCCCTTCGAGTTCGGGCCAGGACAGGGCGAGGTCGAGGCGGGCCTGCGGGCCGGGCCGCCGCTGGCCGTCGAAGCGGATGGCGTTGAGGGGGATCTCGAGCGGGCGGCCGCCGACCTCGAGGCGAACCACCTCATCGGAGGTCTCCGGTGTGGCGCGTCCGTCGTCGCGCCAAACGACCACCGCCACGGCGGCGAGGGTCGCCCCGACACCGATCAGAGCCCAGAGCTTCGGCGACATGCGACTCTCTCCCGCTGGCGATCGAACCGGCATTAACCATCCCGGCAGACGAGGCAAGCGGGAAGCGTGCTCGGGCGCGACACGGGTCGGAGCTCATGGTAATCGTTAAGAAAGCGTTAACGAGAGCGGGGCGCGCCCATGTTGTACGAGTTGGCCATCGCCGCCTATGCCGCGGCCTGCGGTTTCGTGGCGGCCGGCATCCTCTCCTCGTTTCACCAGTTGCTGACCGATCGGCCGGTGCGCTTCGCCATCGATCTCGAGACGATCGGCAGGGGCCTGCTCGGGGTGCTGCTGTGCGCCTTCGCCGGCCCCTTCATCATCATGCGCAACGCCATTCGCGGCCGGATGTTGGAGAAGCGCCCGGTCGGCTGGCTGGTCGCCTCGACCGCCATCGCCACCGGTTGGAGCCTGTGCTCGGGCATCGTCGTGGTGCAACTGGTGCTCGCCATGCGCGGCGGGCTGATCTGAGGCGCGACGCCCTCGTCGATGCGCGCAATGCTTGCTTTTCGCGTCAAATCACCAATTGATTGTCCGGCCGTCCTAAATCGATGAAATCGTTACGGCATATTCTGTCGTTTCGAGGGTGGTATTTCAACGTATGTCGTAAAAATAAGGCATCTATTAGGGATTCGTGGCCCAGATCTCGTGAGATCCGACAGTCACGAGGTCGTCATGTTCTTTTCATCCCGCCGCCGGTCGTCTGCTTCGAACTCCCCCGAGCCGGAGGCCGTCGCCCCCGGCGTCGACGTGATGGCGCTGGTCGGCGTGCTGGCCGCGATCGCCGGTCGGCGAGGCTTTCCCGAAGCGGTCGATCTGCCGCCGATCCTGCGCGAATCGCTGCGCGGCCTCGACGCGGCGATCGCGGCGCGCGATGCCTCGATGTTGCACAACACCGTCTCCTTCTCGATGGAGGCGAGCGAGGCGATGGCGGCCTCGGCCAGGATCACCGGCGAAGCGCGCGAGAGCGCGGCGCGCGCCGAGGGCATGGCGGCGGGTGTCGAGGAATTGAACGCCTCGATCCAACAGATCGCCGCGACGGCGGACTCGGTCTCGCAGGCGATGGGGCAGGCGGCGCGCGCCACCGCCGAGGGGGTCGAGGCGACCCGTTCGGCGACCGAGGCGAGCCTCGCCATCGGCGCCTCCTTCGAAAAGATGGACGCGGTCTCCGGGCTGTTGCGGGAGGCCGCCTCGCAGATCGGCACCTTCGTCGGCACCATCGACGGTCTCGCCCAGCAGACCAACCTGCTGGCGCTGAACGCCACGATCGAGGCGGCGCGCGCCGGTGAGGCCGGGCGTGGCTTCGCGGTGGTGGCGAGCGAGGTCAAGATGCTGTCGGGCCAGACCCAGAAGGCGACCGACGACATTCGCGCCCGCATCCAGCGGCTGGAGCAGCACGTCGCCGATCTCGGCGGCAGCATCCACGCGGTGCGCGAACTGGTCGACGTGAGCGCCGGCCGGTCGGAAGGGGCGCGGGCGCGCATCGACGACGTGCGGGTCGTGGTGGAGGAGAGCGCGGCACGCATGCAGGAGATCGCCGGCGTCCTCGGCGAACAGAGCTCGGCGGTCGGCGAACTGTCCGCCGGCATCCACGCCATCAACGAGCACACGGCGCGGGCGGCCGATTTCGCCGATGCCGTGATCGCGGCAGTCGGGTCCTGCGAGGCGACGATCGAGCATCAGTTCGCCGATGCCGAAGCCAATGCCATTCCCGATCTGGTGCTGCACCGGGCCAAGTCCGACCACTTCATGTGGAAGAAGCGGCTGGCGGAGGTGCTGGTCGGGTTGAAGAGCCTGAGGCCGGACGAACTCGCCGATCATCGCCAATGCCGACTGGGCGTCTGGTACGCGGCGATCACCGACGAGACGGTCCGCGGCAATCCGGCCTTCCGCGAGTTGCTGCCGGTGCACGAGGCCGTCCATGTCGAAGGGCGGCGGGTGGCCGAATTGATCAAGCAGGGGAATCGCGAGGGCGCCTACGCCGCCTATGACGCGATGAACCGGGCCTCGGTGGCGGTGGTCGCCTGTCTCGAACGGCTGATCGCGCGGCGCTGAGCCGCCATCCCCCGCCGGGCTTGCCAGCCGGACGGAGATCGTCATCTTGAACCTCGTCGGCGACGCCCATCGGGGGCTCGCGCAAGGGAGTCGGATGATGGCGATCTGGGAACTCGACGGGGTGCGACCGGACCTTCCCGAGGCGGGGCACTACTGGGTGGCGCCGAGCGCCGAGGTGATCGGTCGGGTGCGGCTGAAGCGCGACGCCAGCGTCTGGTTCGGCGCGGTGCTGCGCGGCGACAACGAATGGATCGAGATCGGCGAGCGCTCCAACGTCCAGGACCTCTCGGTGCTGCACACCGACATGGGCTTTCCGCTGGTGATCGGCCCAGACTGCACCATCGGTCACAAGGTGACGCTGCACGGCTGCACCATCGGCGCCAACACGCTGATCGGCATGGGGGCGACCATCCTCAACGGCGCCGTGATCGGCGACAACTCGCTGGTCGGCGCCGGGGCCCTGGTGACCGAGGGCAAGGTGTTTCCCGACAATTCGCTGATCGTCGGCGCGCCGGCCAAGGCGATCAGAACCCTCGACGCGGCGGCCGTGGCCCGTCTCGGGGCGTCGGCGGCGAGCTATGTCGGCAATGCTCGACGCTTCGCCGCGGGCTTGAAGCGGGTGTGAGACGAAGTCCGGAGGCGACGATCGGATGTCGCGTTCCGTCGCGGTGCGCCTGTTCGAAACGAAGCGGGCCGGCGCACGAGGCACCGGCCCTATCGGCGGACCCAATCCACTGGGGACGGGGAGGGTGGGGACGCGACCGAGCCCGCGAGACTTCGTTCTACCTCTCGGGATGCGACGGCTATGGGGACGCCGGTCGATCCCTCGCCGAGCCAGCGGGGGAAGGGCTGGGCTTGATCGGCGACGGGACCAATGTGACAGCGCCGGCTTTCGTATGGCCGAAGAAACACGGCGGTTTTCGAGGCGAATTTTCCGACAAATCGCGTCGAATCCCGGGGATCGGCCATTCCCCGAATAAAAATAAATGAATTCAATGGATTGACGGGTGTGAGGCGTGCGTGCGGGCGGCGGGAACGCGCGTCGTCGTCGTGGGCGAGGGTTAGCGGAGCGTTGCGCCGATCGCGAAAAGTCGGGTGCGGCGACGTTTCGGCCGGCCCGAGGGC
>JAFHCF010000031.1:0-6519 GCA_048497495.1 Prosthecomicrobium sp. | reverse complement strand
TGATGCGGCCGCGCCAGGGATGGGCGGGCTGCTCGGCGGCGCCGCGCGGATCGGCGAGGCCGTTGCCGGTCGGGATGTCCATCGACAGGAAGGGATAGAGCATCACCTCGAGACCGCGGGCGCGGATCTCGGCGATCGCCTCGATCACGGTGGCGTCGGCCGGGGTGCCGCCGTAGGCCGGGTGGCCGTCGACGGTGGAGACCAGCCGGGCGCTCGCCCGATCGCGGCCGGCGACCGACCACACCAGGGGTGTCGTCGTCTTCGCCGCCTGTTCCACCGCCGGCTCGACCCGGCATCGGCCGACCCTGAGGTCGTCGCCGAACCAGGTGACCACCAGGGCGACGCGCTTCAGGTTCGGACAGAGGTCGACGAGTTCGTCGAAGGCGGCGACGAAGTCGGTGGCGGCGTGGCAGACGTGGCGGTTCTCGGTCTCGGTGACGCCGGGGCTCGCGGTGCGGGTGACGGCGCCGGTGCCATACCCGAACTCGGTGCCGCCGGGGATCATGGTGACGGCGCGCACCATTCCCTCCAGCCGATCGGCGACGCGGATCACCTCGAAGCTCAGCTGGGGGATGCGATTGCCCCAGTCGCCGAGCGGAAAATGCTCGAAGACGACGTAGGCGACGCCGCGATAGGCGGGCGCGTCGCCGCCCTGGCGGGCGAGAATCAGCGCATCGGGCTCCTGATCCTCGCCGCCGAGATGGACGCGGATGGTGAAGGCGGTGGTGTCGAGCAGGGTGCCGTCGGCCCAGACGCGGCCGACCCGGTGGATCGGCCCCTCGCACAGGGCGACGGCGAAATTGGCGTGGTAGCTCCAGTTCTTCACCTTGGGGCCGCCCTTGCCGCCGCTGGCGCTCGAGGTCTCCTCGTGGCGGGTCGCCCAGATCATCTGACCGGAGAGGCGAACCCGTCCCCAGACGCGGGGAATGTCCTCACCCTCGGTGGAGCTCAGGACGTCGAGGTCGGAGAGCCGGGGACCGGAGCTCGTCGGCAAGGTCGAGCGGATCAGCGCCTTGTCGATCAGGCTGCCGGCGATGCCGCCGATGGCCTGGCCGACGAGCGCGCCGACGCCGCCGAGGACGCCACCCAGCGCGCTGCCGGCGGCGGCGAGAAGCAGGGTCGCCATGGGACACTCCGAGTGGAATCGCGGGGGATGATCGCGGGCGCACGGATCACGCGTCCGCGACGCCGGGAAAGGCGAAGGCGGCGGCGAGGCGGCGGCGCCACCAGGGGCCGAGCGGGCTCTCCACCACCGCCGCGCCGTCGTAGGCGTGAACGAAGCGGGCGGGCGCGACCAGGATGCCGGCATGCTTGGCCGGCAGGTCGGCGCGCCAGCGGAAGAGGATCACGTCGCCCGCCCGCGCCTCGGCCGGTAGAACCGTGACGAGATGGCGGCGGCCGGCGTCGATCATCGCCTCGATGCGGCTCGCCTCGGCCCAGTCGGGGGCATAGGGCGGCGGCTTCTCCGGTTCGGCGCCGTAGAACTCGCGCCAGATGCCACGCACCAGGCCGAGGCAGTCGCATCCCGCCCCGCGCAGCGAGGCCTGATGGCGATAGGGCGTGCCGATCCAGGCACGCGTCGCCGCGACGATCGCCGCGCGGGTCGGCGGGGGAAGGGTCGGGTCGCTGGTCGCGCCGGTCATGACACCAGGGCTCCGCCGTCGTTGGGACCGCCCGACGCCGGCGAGGCGACGAAGAAGTCGTTGCCGGGGATGTGGGGGAAGCCGCGAAAGGCCTCGGCATTGGCGAAACGGTCGCGGCAGGTCTCGAAGCGCTTGTCGCAGCCGAGGCCGACCACGAGCGTATCGCCCGGCGCGATCGGCTCGCTCATGCTCCGCCACAGTTCCAATTCGACCGTGCCGGCATCGACCCGATGGACCTTGATCTCGCTGATCCGCCCCCGGCAGGCGCCGGAGGTGAAGGTCACGGTGCCGCGATCGAACAGGGCGTCGGCGTAGGCGTCGAGGTCGGCGACGACGAGGCGGCGGCGGTCGGCGGCGGAGACGACGGTCGCCGCATGAGCGACGAGCGCGACGCCGCAGCGGGCATCGCCGAGATCGGCGTCGCAGCGATGTTGGAACAGGCGCCCGCGCGTTTCGTCGAGCCGGTGGGCGGCGGAGCGGATCTCGGCGCGGAAGGCGCCGTCGAGGCGGGTGATCTCGCCGACCGTGCCGGCGCGCAGGCGCAGGCGGCGAGCGGGCGCCGACCAGTCGACCAGATCGATCTCGACGGTGGCGCCGTCGTAGAGACCAGCCTCGATGTCGGTGGCGGTCAGGACATCGGAGGTCAGCGCCCCGTCGACCTCGAGGCCGCCGACCGACAGATCGGCCCGGGCGACCGCCTCGCTCGAGGCAAATCCGGTCGCCGCCTCGTGGGTGACGCCGGCATAGGTCAGCGGCCGATCGTGATCGGTGAAGCCGAGCACGGTGCCGTCGAGGCGAATGATGCGCCAACAGGTGGCGAGCGTGGTGACGCCGGCGGCGAGATCGGCGGCGAGCGCCGTGGGCACGGTCTTCACGGGCGGATCTCCACCAGCGGGATCGATGGGATCTCACCGGCGACGAAGGCGGTCATGTCGACCCGAATCTCGTCGGTGTCGAAGCGCACCGGCACCAGGAAGCGATAGCCGGCGGTGACGATCGCGCCGTCGGGCGGCACCTCGCCGGGCGCGAAGCTCACGACACCGGCCTGCGACACGGTGAAGCCGTCGCCGATCGTCTTCTCCACGCCGGCGACGGCGAGACGAATCGTGCCGGCGACGGGGCGGACGATGTCGCGCACCCATTCGCGGCCGCCGCTGGCGTAGCGTTTGACGAGTTGAAAGGTGGTGGTGACGCCGTCGCCGGTGGCGATGCGCTGGTCACCGGGCGCGGGATCGCGCGAGGGCGGCGAGGAGCGGTCGTCGAGAGGATCGCGCCACAGAAAGCCGTGGAGGCGTCCGCGCCGCGCCTCGAAGAAGGCCAGCACCTCGTGCAGATCGTCGAGGGAACGAACGCCGGAACCGGCATCGTAGCGGCGCCGCGAATCGGCCCAGCGGGCGTTGCGAACCTCCCGGCCGGAGCCGAGCACGACGATCTCGGTGCGCCGCGCCGGGCCGCCGGCGGCGCGCAGCGAGACCGCGAGCGGGAAGACGACCTCGTCGAAGCCGAGTGTTTCCGACATCGCCCAGAACCTTCCGCAGTTTGATTTTCCTCAACGACGGTGGCGCCCGGTACGGGTAACCATCGCCAGCGATACGAAGCGAGACAAATGATGCCCAACTCCCAACATGCACTCGCCGAGGAATTCCCCGACCGTGCCGGTGAGATTCGCTCGTTGATCTATGGCGACGCCGAATTCGCTCGCGCGGCGCTCACTTATGGCGAAGTCAACGGTGAAATTCTTCGGATCGAATCGGAAATCGAAAAGGCTTCAGACGAACATCTCGAGACTCTGAAGAAGAAACGACTTCTTCTGCTCGATCGAATACACGCCAAATTGCTGAACAGCGAAAACACCGGAACCTGAGCCCCTCCTCGTTGGGTCCGGTGTCAGAGCCCGCGCCGTCCCCGTCCGACGGCGCGGGCCAACATTCCAGTCACCTGCGCCTCGGATCGGCGGAAGCTTTCCGCGTCGGGCGTGGTGATGTTGACGGTGACGCGGGTCGCCGAGGCGCCGGACGAGGCGACGCCGAGGCGACCATCGGGTCCGCGCGAGAGCGGCACGATCGCCTCCGCCCCCGCCTCCCCCATCAGGCCGGTCGCGCCCGACATCGGAAAGTATGTCGGCGCCGACACGATGCCGCCGGCGGCGAAGGGGCGCACCCGTCCCCCGGCGACGACACCACCCCGTGAGAAGCCGATGAGGCCGCCGAGCCAGCCGGTGGCGAGCGTGCCCACCGCCGTGGTCAGCGGGTTCAACGCCGCGTCGAAGGCCTTGCTCGCCAGCCGTTCGGCGATGCCCCGCAGCACCGTGTCGAGCGATTTGCCCTGCACCACCGCCCCCTTCAGCGCGGTCGTGAGCGATCGGCCGAAGAGACCGGACAGGTCGGTCAGGTCGGAGAGTTGCGCGGAAAGGCCGTCCGCGAGCTCGGAGGCCGAACCGGACGTCGAATCGTTCGCCATGATCTGTCTCCTGGATTTCATAAGGGTGCGGTCGGCCGGGCGGACCGGCGGCATCGGGAGGAATCACCTCACTCCACGACGCCGTCCGGAAAGCGACGCATCAGCGCATCGAGGGCCCGCCCGTCGAGGCGCTCGCGTCCCGGCGACGGGGCGAGGACCGCGGCGAGTTCGCGCGGGGTCATCCCCCAGAAGGCGGCGGGCGCCAGGCCCCAGCGGGTGAAGGCGAGATGCATCACCGCGTCCCAGGGGAAGGGCTCGCCCCCGTCCCCGGGACGATCGGAGGGCGCGGTGTCCCGCTCTCCCCTCCCCCGCCGCCGGTTTCGGGTGTGCCGAAGGTCGCCTCGAGCAGCGCGGCGACCGCGGCCGCGACACCGGCGAGGCCGCCGTCCACCCGCATCGTGGCGACCTCGGCGTCGCTCTGCTTACCGCCGCCGCCGCGCAGACCGCAGGCGAAGATGCGCAGGAGATCGCGCGCCGCGAGACGGCCGGAGGCGAAGCGTTCGCCGAGCGCCACGAGATCGTCGGCGCCGAAGGCGGCCTCGAGTTCGCAGAGCGCCCCGAGGGTCAGGCACAGGGTCACGGGAGCGCCGTCGACCACCGCCTCGACCTCGCCGCGTCGTCGGTTGGCCATCACGTCAGCTCGCGGTGAAGGTCAGGGCGCCGGCAGATTCCAGCGCCAGATCGAAGGTCAATTCACCGTCGTGATCGCCGGCGAACTCGAGCCCGGCGATCTGGAACGGCCCTTCGACGACGCCGAAATCGGGCAGGACGATCTGCCAGGAACGGATGGCGCCGGCGAAGAAGGCCGTGCGCACGGCGGCGTCCGAGGCGGAATCGCGGAAGACGCCGGCGCCGGAGACGTGGGCCTTGCGCACCCCGGCGCCGGCCAGGAGCTCGCGCCAGCGATCCGGGCTGTCGCCGGTGGTGACGTCGACGGTGTCGGCGGAGAAGTCGAGGCGGCGCGTGCGCAGGCCCGCGACGGTGACGAAGGCGCCGGTGCCGGCCTCGTCGAGTTTCAACAGGAGATCCTTGCCGCGTTGGGTGGCCATGTCGATCGGGCTCCGCTTCGAGGGTCAGGCGGGTTCGGTGAGGGCGACGAAGCGCAGGGCGGCTTCGGCGGTGAGGCGATCCTTGAGCAGGCGCACCTCGGTGGCGTCGCGGCGCAGCAGCACCAGGCGATGACCGTCGAGGACGAGATCGGCGCTCTCCAGCGCCGCCTCGACCAGCCCGGCGAGCGTCAGCACCTCGCGCCGGCCACCCTTGCGGGAGAAGAGCCGCAGCGTCAGGCGATGCTCGACGAGCGGCGCGTCGAGGCCGGAGCGATCGCGTGCCACCGCCTCGTCGACCACGAGATGAGGGAAGACCGCGTCGCGCGGGGCGGCGTCGTGGAGGCGCGCGGCGAGCGGCGAGGCGGCGAGACCCGCGTCGGCGCGCAGCCGGTCGAGGATCGCCGTCTGCAGGGCGAGGGCGGCGGCGGTCATCGGTTCTCCTCCTCGGCGAGGACGACGAGGCGATTGCGGCGTTCGTCGAGATCGTGGGCGGCGAGGATGCGGAAGATCCGATCGCCGAGCCGCAGGCGGTCGCGGCTCGTGACGTCGGCGCGAAACCGCATCTCGATGCGATGGCTGACGATGCCGGCCGGCGCCGCCCCGGCGCTCGCCTCGCCGGCACCCGCCGGGGCGAGCGCCGCGAAGACCGTGTCGACCACCGTCCAGAGGGTCTCGCCGAGGGCGTCGGTCGCGCCGCGCTCGAGGGTCATGGCGTGGCGCAGCGCCGCGATGGGCAAGGGCGTCGTCATGCCAGCCTCATCACCCGGAAGGGGGCGACCTGGGCCTCGAAGGCGGCCGCCACCCGCGACGGCACGATGCCGTAGGAGAGGCCCTCGCGGTCCTCGTACCAGCGGGCGACCAGGGTCATGATGGCGAGGCGCAGCGGCTGGGGCACCGACAGACCGGAGAGGCCGTAGCCGGCGACGACGTCGATCTCGATGCCGTTGATCGGCCGGCCGGGGGCCGGGGCCGCGCCGGTCAGGCGAAGGCGGGCCGGCGAACTCGCCGCATCGAGGACCCAGTCGGTCGCGGGAATCACGGTCGGCTCACCCTCGGCATCGAAGTCGGTGACGGCGGTGACCGCCTTCAACGGCACGACCGTCAGGGTGACCCGCCCGTCGGCCGGCCAATCGTCGCGGAAGATCCGCCAGGTCTGGTCGATCAACACCCGGCGGGTGGCGGTCTCCACCTGGATGCGGGCGGCGGTGATCATGGCGGCGACATAGTCGTCGTCGGCGGTTCCGGTCAGGCGCAGATGCGCCTTGGCCTCGGCGAGGGTCACCGGCTCGATCGCCGGCGGATCGATGACGATCGCGGTCATGGGAGATCTCGATTGGGAGGAGGGGGCGGCTCGGCGACGGGAGGGA
>JAFHCF010000030.1:0-5744 GCA_048497495.1 Prosthecomicrobium sp. | reverse complement strand
GTGACGACAAAGGGCGGCATCGCGAGATGCCGCCCATTGTCGTCATGGCGGTCGCCCTCCGGCCACCCGGGCCGCCGACGATCAGTTGCTCGCGGGAGCGGGCGCGCCCGTGGTCGGGGCGGGCATGCCCGTGGCGGGCGCGGGCGTGCCGGTGGCGGGAGCCGTCATGCCCGCGCCGGGAACGGCCGCGGCGGGAGCCGTCGCACCGGTGAGGGTGGCGAAGTCGGCCGCCGAGATCCCCGGCAATTTGTTCAGGAACGCGACCAGCTGCCAGACGTGTTCGGCGCCTTCCGAAGGTCCGAAGGCCGGCATGCCGGTCATCTTCACGCCATGGGCGATGAACTGGTAATTCTCCCGAGGGTCCGGCTCGCGGGTGGCCCGGAAGAGGTCGGACGGCCGCGGATTGAGGCCGCGCGCGATGCTGGTCTGGGCGGCGCCGGGGGCGCCGTGGCAGACCACGCAATTCTGCGCGAAGAGCTTGCCGCCGGCGGCGATCGTCTCGGGCTTGTCGAGGTCCGGCGGCACCTTGTTGGCGGCGGAGCGCGCGCCGACCGAGGCCTCGGAGGTCGCGCGGAAGGCCCAGGCGACCACCGGATTGTCGGGCGCCGAGGCCGAGACGTCGTAGAGGCCGGAATAGATGAAGGCGACCCCCCCGACAATGGCCAGGACGATGATGGTCAATACGGTCTTGAAGATGGTCGACAGTGTTTGCAAGTTGGAAGCCTCCATTCGAGCGATCGTTCTTCCGCGGGAATTCGATATCCGCCGCGGCGAAGGCGATCCGCAGGGTGAATTCGGTCGAGAGACCGATCATCGCACCGGTCGAATCGACGAGATCTTGCGTTGTCGACCTAGTGGTTCGATCGAGATGGATGGTTCCCATCCGTCTCGTGAATCAGAACCACCAACTTATTGACCACTAGACGCCCTTTACGGCGAGACCATGGAATGAGCCGTCGCCGGCCGGTATGGCTTCGTCGAGCATGGGCGAGGCGGATCGGCGGCGGAAGGTTCGGAATCTGCTCACGACGAACCTCGGCGCGCTGCCGCGCGTGCCCCCCTGCCGCCCCCCGCGTCGCCCTCGAACCGGATGCGCGCGGACCGCGAATTGGCGGCGTCGCGGGCGAGGAATTCCATTCCGTGAGGTGCGGGTGAATTCGCGCGGCATCCTGTTCGGCTTCGGCGACGCTTCGATGAACCTCGCGACGGCCGCCGCGCGGTACCGACGGCGACGCCGCGACGAGGCCCGGGGCATGGCCGGGTCCGGGAGGCAGCGGTGCGTCCCGGGCGCTGACGGCGCGGGCCGCCTCGGCTATCGTCGTGGGCGACAGGCCGAAGCGAGGCCGAACGCCCGACCGGGATCCCCCATGACCACACCTCCGACCCTCGACGACTTCCCCGCCCGCGCCTTCGACAAGCTGCGCTACGCCGACACCGACCGGCAGGGCCACGTCAACAACGCGGTCTTCGCCACCTTCTTCGAGACCGGGCGGGTCGAGATGTTGATCATGTCGGACCCGCCCTTCCTGGAGCCCGGCCGGTCGCTGGTGTTGGCGCGATTGGAGATTGATCTCGTCGCCGAGATCAATTGGCCGGGCACCGTCGAGATCGGCAGTCGCGTCACCCGCATCGGCCGTTCCTCGATCGGGCTGGAGCAGGCGGTCTTCCAGAACGGCCGTCTGGCGGCGCGCGGTGTCGGCGTCCTGGTCCTGACCGACGAGACGACGCGTCGTTCGACGCCGCTGTCGGCGGCGGCGATCGCCCATCTGCGCGCCTTCGAGGTACCACCGGCGCCCTGAACGGGCCGATCGGTTCAGCCGATCGCCGCGCCGATCGCCTTGCGGAACACCGTCGGCAGAGCCTCGCCGGCGAGGTCGGTGGGCCGCGACCACCAATGGTCGCCGGGAGCGGCGACGCTGTGCCCGATGTCGGCCCGCCGGACCTCGAGACGCAGGTGGAAATGGGTGAAGGTATGCTCGACCACCGTCGGCACCCGCACCCACCGGGCGGCGAGCGGCGGGACGGCCGCCGGCTCGCCGAGCGCCT
Organism: Prosthecomicrobium sp.; assembly: GCA_048497495.1. GTDB lineage: Bacteria > Pseudomonadota > Alphaproteobacteria > Rhizobiales > Ancalomicrobiaceae > JAFHCF01. Next base: position 3,698 of record JAFHCF010000030.1, on the reverse strand, counting down.
CGCCCGTCTCGATCTCCCGCCACACCGACCCCGGCGGCTCGCTCATGCCGCCGAGGAGCCCCTTGGGCGGGCGACGGCGCAAGAGCACCGCCCCATCGGCGCGCACCGCGACGAAGGCGACGCCGGTGCGGGTCGGCCGCGTCGGCTTGGGAGCCCGGCGCGGAAAGGCCTCCGCCGTGCCGGACCGGCGCGCGGCACAGCCCTCGCTCCATGGGCACAGCGCGCAGGCGGGCTTTCGCGGCGTGCAGATCGTCGCGCCGAGATCCATCGTCGCCTGGGCGAAGTCGCCCGGCCGCACCTTCGGCGTCAGCGTCGCGGCGAGCCGGCGCAATTCGGGCTTGCCCGCCGGCATGGCGTCCTCGACCGCGAAGAGCCGCGCCACCACGCGCTCGACGTTGCCGTCGACCACGGTGGCGGGCCGATCGAAGGCGATCGCCGCGATCGCCGCCGCCGTGTAGGGGCCGATGCCGGGCAATTGCCGCAAGGCCTCCTCGGTCTCGGGGAAGCGGCCGCCGTGGGCGCCCGCCACCGTCTCGGCGCAGGCCTTGAGGTTGCGGGCGCGGGAATAATAGCCGAGCCCGGCCCAGGCCTTCATCACCTCTTCCTCGGGCGCCGCCGCGAGATCGCCGACGCTCGGCCAGCGGGCGGTGAACGCTTCGAAATAGGCCTTCACCGCCGCCACCGTCGTCTGCTGCAGCATGATCTCCGACAGCCACACCCGATAGGGGTCGGCGACCTCGCCCGCCGCGCGGTCGGCCGGCGCCACCCGCCACGGCAGGTGGCGGTGGTGGCGGTCGTACCAGGCGAGGAGGAGGGCGGGATCGAACGTGGGCATCGCCAGGAGGTAGCGCGCCGGCGAAGGCGAGGGAAGGGGGCCGGCGCCCCCCGGCGGGCGGAAAATACCCCGTAATTTCGTCGCCGAGGCCCCCTCCGGCGCGAACCCCCGGCCCTTGGTGGTCAAAACAATCTGACGTTCGCGTCGCGCAATCGCCGGATTGTTTTGACCACGAGGTCAATGAGTTGGTGGTTCTGATTGACGAGACGGATGGGAACCATCCGTCTCGATCGAACCACGAGGCCTTGTTTCCGGCGAAAACCCCCGGCATCGTCCGCCCCATGTCGAACGCCGCCGCCCCGACCTCCTCCCCCAAGCCGCGCCGCAAGCGCGGGGCGGAAGCCGTCGCCGATCTCCTGGTCGACGTCCTGAAGCCGGCGGCGAGGAAACGCGGCTTCGCCACCACCGATCTCTTCCGCAACTGGACCGAGATCGTCGGGAGCCGTTATGCCGACGTCACCCAGCCGGAGCGACTGTCCTGGCCGCGCCGGCTCGAGGACGGCGGCGAGCAGGGCTTCGAACCGGCGACGCTGATCGTGCGCTGCGAGGGTTCGCGCGCCCTGATGTTCCAACACGAGGCGCCGCTGATCCTCGAGCGCATCAACGCCGTCTTCGGCTTCCCCGCCGTCGCCCGGCTGCGCATCGTCCAGAAGCCGATCTTCCGTCCGGCCGTCGCCCGCGCCCCGCGCCTGAAGCCGCTTTCCGCCGCGCAAGAGGCCCACGTCGCCGAGATCACCGCCGAGATCGAGGACGAGGGGCTGAGGGCGGCGCTCGTCGGTCTCGGCCGCGCGGTGCTCGGAGCGAAGAAGCCCTGAGGACATCGGGCACGGGGTTTTCCACGGGATAACGATGTCGAGAGCCGGCCGCGAGGGGCGACGTCTCGCCACAATCGAGCTATTGATTGGCAAAATCCGCCGGTCCGTCGAAACGACGACCGCGCGAGACCCTTGCCCGCCCTTCCGATCCTTCGGACAAATCGAGGACCGCCGCCCGTGACGCCTTCCCGCCGCCACTTCCTGGAAAGTTCCGCCGCGCTCGTCGCTCTCGGCGCCACCGGCCTCGCCGCCACACCCGCCGCCGCGCAGGGCGCCTACGACATGGCCGAGATGCTGAAGCCCGGCCCCTTGCCGGAAATGACCCTGGGCAAGGAGGACGCGCCGATCACCATCGTCGAATATTCCTCGATGACCTGCGGCCATTGCGCCAACTTCCACGAGAAGGTCTTCCCTTATCTCAAGGAGAAATACATCGACACCGGTAAGGTGCGGTTGATCTTCCGCGAGTTCCCGCTCGATCCCCTCGCCGCGGCGGTCTCGATGCTGACCCGCTGCTCGCCCCCCGACAAGTTTTTCGAGATGACGGCGCTGTTCTTCGACAAGCAGACGGTGTGGATCCGCACCGACAATCCGGTCGACGCGCTGTTCAACCTGACCAAGCAGGTCGGCTTCACCCAGGAGACCTTCAAGGCCTGCCTGACCAACCAGAAGCTCCTCGACGACATCAATCGGGTGCGCGACCGCGCGGCCGACAAGTTCAAGGTCGACGGAACCCCGTCGTTCTTCATCAACGGCCGCCTCTCCAAGGGCATCTCGACCAAGGAAGAGCTCGACGCGGCCCTGGCGCCCTTCATGAAGTGACGGACGGGGGACTGCGTTCGGGCGCCGGCCCGAGACGGGGTGCGCGGCGGTGAGGTTCACCAAGCTCAGACTTCTCGGCTTCAAGACCTTCGTCGACCCGACCGATTTCCACATCGAGCCGGGGCTGACCGGCGTGGTCGGCCCCAACGGCTGCGGCAAGTCCAATCTCGTCGAGGCCCTGCGCTGGGTCATGGGCGAGAACTCCTACAAGAACATGCGCGCCTCCGGCATGGACGACGTCATCTTCGCCGGCTCCACCCGCCGCGCGGCGCGCAACACGGCCGAGGTCACCCTCACCCTCGACAACCTCGAGCGGCGGGTGAACGCTCCCCATGCCGATACCGACCTGATCGAGGTGACCCGGCGGATCGAGCGCGAGGCGGGCTCGGTCTACAAGATCAACGGCCGCGACGTCCGCGCCCGCGACGTCCAACTGCTCTTCGCCGACGCCTCCACCGGTTCGCGCTCGCCCGCCATGGTGCGCCAGGGCCAGATCGGCGAGCTGATCTCGGCCAAGCCGACGTCGCGCCGCGCCATCCTGGAGGAGGCCGCCGGCATCTCCGGCCTGCACTCACGCCGCAACGAGGCCGAGATCCGCCTCAAGGCCGCCTCGCAGAACCTCGAGCGGGTCGAGGACGTCCTGACCGAATACGAGACCCGGCTCGAGGGGCTGAAGCGCCAGGCCCGTCAGGCGGCGCGCTACCGCAATCTCTCCGCCGAGATCCGCCAGGCCGAGGCGACCATCGCGCTTCTGCGCTGGATCGAGGCGCGCGAGCGGGTCGGCGAGGCCGAGGCGGCCCTCGCCGAGGCCGACCGCGCCGTCGGCGAGAAGGCGGAGGTCCAGGCCCGCACCGCCCGCGACAGCGCCGTCGCCGCCCGCGACCTGCCGCGCCTGCGCGAGGCCGAGGCGATCGCCGGCGCGGGGCTGCAGAGGCTCCGGCTGGCGGCGGCCGAACTCGATGCCGAGGAGCGCCGCGTGCGCGACCGCCTCGCCGAACTCGCCCGCCGTCTCGCCCAGATCGACGAGGACCGCGCCCGCGAGGACCGGCTCGGCGCCGACATGGCCGCCGCCCTCGAGCGCCTCGCGGAGGAAGAGGCGTCGCTCTCCGCCGAGAACGAGGACGTCGCCGCCTCCGTCGTCGAGGCCGAGGATCGGCTCGCCGAGGCCGAGGCGCGGGCCGGGGAGGGCGAGGCGATCCTCGCCGCCCACCAGGCTCGCGCCGCCG
>JAFHCF010000029.1:0-8648 GCA_048497495.1 Prosthecomicrobium sp. | reverse complement strand
GAGGTCAATAAGTTAGTGGTTCTGATTCACGAGACGGATGGGAACCATCCGTCTCGATCGAACCACTAGCGCGTTTCGAGCCGAGAACAAAGCCCTTCTCGGCACGCGAACCGGGCGTCTACCCGCCGATCGCCCCGCGTCGTCACGGGCAGGTGGTGACCTGGTTGCCGCAGAGCTCGGTGACCCAACCCCGAGCGTGACGGCCCGGCGTGCCCGCCTCGAACACGAAGTCCCCCTCGACCTCGGCCCATCGCCCCTCGCACGACCAGATCCGGCGCAGTTTCAGGAACTCCGTGCCCTTGGCGGCGTCCTGGCGCGGTTCGTCGACGACCTTCGCCGCCACGTCGGGGGCGGTGCGCACCCGCTCGTCCTGCGGCGTGACGTCGACCATCGCGCCCGACACCCAGCCACGACCGACGAAGGCCGGGCCGGGCTTGCCGACGCCGTAGTCGGTGATCTCCGCCCCGTCGATCAGCAGCCAGCCGTTCTTGGCGCCGATGATCTTCATCTCCGGCGAGAAGCTCTCCGATCCGGCGCGCACCGGCGGCGGCAACCGGGTGATCACCGCGCCGTCGGCGCGCGGCGCGGCACGCACGTTGAGCCGCCCGGGGTCCTTCGACCACGCCTGGAAGGCGCAGGTGGTCGCCGGCGCCTCGATCTCCACCGCCCCCGCCGATCCGGCGGCGAACAGGACGGCCGAGACCGAGAGCCGCAGCACCATCGGGATCGCTCGCTTCATCGGGGCTCCCTCCTCTTGCCGAACGGCCCTCAGTCGTGATCCTTCGCCAGCCGTTCGATGGCGTCCATGTCGGCGTCGGAGAAGCCGAAGTGATGGCCGATCTCGTGGATCAGCACATGGGTGACGATCGCGCCCAGCGTCTCGTCGTGCTCGGCCCAGAAATCGAGGATCGGCCGCCGGTAGAGCAGGATGCGGTTGGGCAGCCGCCCGGTCTCCGGCATGGCGCCGCCGTGGGGAAGCCCGGTGCCGTGGAACAGGCCGAGCAGGTCATACTCGGACTCCAGTTCCATCTCGTCGAGCACCTCGTCCTCGGGGAAGTCGGCGATGGCGATCATCACCTCGCCGGTGAAATGGAGGAATTCGGGCGGCAGGGCCCGATAGGCGGCGACGGCCAGCGCCTCGAAGGCATCGAGGCTCGGCGCCTCGGCGTGGGCCCAGTCGATCTCGGCGGGTAGGGTCATCGGCGGTCCTCGCGGGCGGGAGCATGGGCGGCGCGGAAGCCGCGCATCAGGAAGCGGATCTGGTCGTCGCGGTAGCGCCGCCCCCGTCCCTCCGGGCAGGCGTCGCGGGCGCGGCAGCCGTCGGTGCGGCACAGCGCGCCGCGCGGGCTCTCGACATGGGCGAGGCAGCGGGCGAGGTCGTAGCCGCCGTTCGAGAAGGCGTCGACCGGGCAATTGGTGAGGCAGCGGCGATGGTCGCAGGTGTCGCAAGGCGCCGCGATCGGGGCGGGCGCCTCGATCGGCCCGACATCGTCGGCGAAGGCGAGGGCGCCGCGCCAGCCGTGCCAGAGGCCGACCTCGGGGTGGATCATCAGCCCGAGCGGCGAGACGGCGAGCGCTTCGGCGCGCGCCCCCCAGCGCTGGAACGGCCACCACGGCGGCCCGCCGAAGGGGAGCAGCGCCGCGCCGCCGAGCGCCTCGGCGAGGGCGCCGACGACGCGCGCCGACCAGCGATCGAGCGGATCTGGCCGGCCGTCGCGATATTCCGGCGCGGCGGCGAAGGGGTCCCAACCGGTTCGGCCGAGCCAGCCGACGAGGACGAGCGCCGTCGGCGTCCTCCCGTCGGGCAGCGGGGCGAGGCGATCTTCCGCACCGACGGCGATCCAGCCGCGCCCGGCGAGGCCGGCGGCTTCGATCGCCGCCTCGATCGCGGCGCGGCGTGCGGCGGGCGTCGGGGGCGAGGAAATCGGGGGCGCGGAGGTCGGGGGCGGGGGCGTCACCGGTTCAGCCGATCACGTAGGTGCGCAGGAGGTGGACGACCAGCACGGCGGCGAAGATCAGGCCGAGGCCGCGGCCGATGCGCCGCCCCCAGACCTCGGTGCGGTCGTCCTGGTCGGCATCGGCGCCGCCGAAATGGGCCTCGAGCCGTTCGGCCGAATGGCGGACGGTGCGGGCGAAGGCGGAGGAGCCGATCACCTCGGCGTCGCGGACGACGCCGGTCAGGGTGGCTTCGGCTTCGCGCCGGCGTTCGGCTTCGATCTCTTCGCGTCGGTTCATGGCGCCCTCCGCGCCCAACATGGGTCGACGGCGGAGGGGGCGCAAGAGCCGGCGTCGCCGGCGGATGGGCCTCGAGTGCCGGCGTCGCCGGCGGTGGGAAGGTGAGCGCCGGCGTCGCCGGTGGTGGGGCGGCTCACTTCTTCAAGGAGGCGATGTAGCCGACGATGTCGCCGATCTCGACCCGCGACAGGGCGAGATCCGGCATCTTCGTATGCGTGGTGTCGGGCAGGGTGAGGAAGTCGGCGATGCCCCCGAGGGTCTTGGTCGGGTCGTCGGCGAGGCTGGCGAAACTCGGGGCGTCGACCGAGGCGGTGGTCTGGTCGGCGGCGACCAGGTGGCAGTCGGCGCACCAGCGCTTGGCCAGGCGTTCGCCGCCGACGACGTCGACGGGTCCGGCGGCGAGGGCGGGGGTCGCCGCGAGGAGGGCCGCGAGCGCGAGGGTGGTGAAGGCGGGGGCGCTGAAGATGGCGGCGGCGCTGAAGATGGCGGCGGCGCCTGTCGAACGATCGGACCCGGTCATGTGTCTCCCCTCCGTTTCGTCGCCTCGTGGCGCTTCGTGGCGCGAGCATAGGCGCGGACGGGGCGCGACGGAATCGGGAAATACGCGCGAAGCGGCGACGGCCGGCCCGAGGGTCGGCCGCGAGGGACTTCGACGGCGTTCCGTTCAGCGCATGACGACGACCGGGGTGCCGACGCCGACGTGATCGTAGAGATCGACCACGTCCTCGTTGTACATGCGGATGCAGCCGTAGCTCGCCCGGGTGCCGATCGAGGAACGCTTGTTGGTGCCGTGAATGGCGTATTGGCCGTGGGCCAGCACCATGGCGCGGGGCCCGAGCGGATTGCGCGGTCCCGGCGGGATCAGGTCGGGCAGGCTCGGCTTGTCGCGCTTGACCTCGGCCGGCGGCCCCCAAACCGGGTTCACCTCCTTGCGCGCGATGTAGGTCTGGCCCGCCCACTCCTTGCCCGGCATGCCGACGGCGACCGGGTATCGCACCGCCTGACCACGGCCGATGACGTAGTAGAGCCGCCGCTCGGAGGTCTTGATCACGATGGTCCCGGCCTGGAAGCCGTCACCGACCGGCACCAATTCGCGCGCCGAGGCCTGTCCGAGCCCGGCGATGGTCATGATCGCGCCGGCGAGCCCGGCTGCGGCGACGTATTTCCCCAAATATCCCATGCATGATACTCCCGACTGACGATGGGAACTGTCCCTGATCGGGGAGTATGCGGGGAAGATCTTGAAATATCGCGAGTAGACGTGGTTTTCACGATGTGTAGAAAGATGATTGACGAGGGGTTACTGACGGGTGCTGAGTGTAAAAATGTTTTACGGGATTGGTAGGTCTAGAGAATATATCGGCGTAAAAGTTGTTCCTGTGATCTTTATCCAGGTTGATATGAAGTCTATTTTTAGTTAAATCTTGATGTTATAATAATCTCAACGGTCTCACGTTGAATTAAGTCTGACGGCATCATCTTATTATCCGATTGTATGTTGAACTCTATTCTCGCTGATTCTAGTGCTAATTTAACTAAAGTTTCGCTATGGCTGAGATTAGTTTGGTCTGAAACTAATAGGCCTATTCCAGAAGTTGGGGGTGTGTTTATGCCCATCACCAACGGAAGGCTGACCCTCCATTTGGCTGATCTGAATGCTTCAGCAATGTCGTTCGCCAACGCAGCGGCGTCGTGGCAACTTCCGTCTCGCGCGATCATAATGGACCCATTAAGTTCGGAAATAATTTCTCCAATTTTTAGCTTTTGTTCTGTTGTTAGGCGGCGAGGTAGGAGAGAAACTAGTTTCAGTTCGAGCTCATCAAGGCGCTTTCTGGCTTCCTCTGGTGTGGCGCCATCAAGCTTCGATTTATAGTCATTGATTTGATCATCCTTCAGCTTAATCCGCCCTTCCAGACTTTGAATTGACGACTCCAATCCATTTATGCGAGTTGCATATAAATAGTTGAATATCCACCAAATGACGGTAATTGAAATTGTTTGGGCAACTAAGAAAGACAGCGGAGCTTGGAGGATCGCTTGACCCTCTGAAGTAAAATATTGAGCAATTGTGTGAATATCTAACATGCGCCTTTCATACTCTGATTCTCGGAGTTGGTGAAGTCGGGTCTCTTGAAACGAAGAGGCCCCGGGTCGCCCCGGGGCCTTCATCTGTCTCTGTTCGTCGCCCGACTATCAGCGGCGGTTCTGGCGGTTCTCGATCAGGTCGTCGACGACGGTCGGGTCGGACAGCGTCGAGGTGTCGCCGAGGCTGTCGAAGCTGTCCTCGGCGATCTTGCGCAGGATGCGGCGCATGATCTTGCCCGAGCGGGTCTTGGGCAGGCCGGGCGAGAACTGGATCAGGTCGGGCGAGGCGATCGGACCGATCTCCTTGCGCACCCACGTCACCAGTTCCTTCCTGAGCGCCTCGGTCGGCTCCTCGCCGGTCATCAGGGTGACATAGGCGTAGATGCCCTGGCCCTTGAGATCGTGGGGATAGCCGACCACCGCCGCTTCGGCGACTTTCGGGTGGGCGACCAGCGCCGACTCGACTTCCGCCGTGCCCATGCGGTGGCCCGAGACGTTGATGACGTCGTCGACGCGACCGGTGATCCAGTAGTAGCCGTCGGCGTCGCGCCGGCAGCCGTCACCGGTGAAGTACATGCCCTTGTAGGTCGAGAAGTAGGTCTGCACGAAGCGCTCGTGATCGCCGAACACGGTGCGCATCTGGCCCGGCCAACTATCGGTGATGACGAGGTTGCCCTCGGTCGGCCCGTCGAGGATCTGGCCTTCGGCGTCGACGATCGCCGGCTGGACGCCGAAGAAGGGACGGGTCGCCGAACCCGGCTTGAGCGCCGTGGCGCCCGGCAGCGGGGTGATCAGGATGCCGCCGGTCTCGGTCTGCCACCAGGTGTCGACGATCGGGCAGCGCTTCTCGCCGACGACGTTGTAGTACCAGAGCCAGGCTTCCGGATTGATCGGCTCGCCGACCGAGCCGAGGATCCTCAGCGACTTGCGCGAGGTCCGCTTCACCAGTTCCTCACCGGCGCCCATCAGCGAGCGGATGGCGGTGGGGGCGGTGTAGAAGATGTTGACCTGGTGCTTGTCGACCACGTCCCAGAAGCGCGAGGCGGCGGGATAGGTCGGGATGCCCTCGAACATCAGCGACGTCGCGCCGTTGGCGAGCGGCCCGTAGACGATGTAGCTGTGGCCGGTGACCCAACCGACGTCCGCCGTGCACCAGTAGATCTCACCGGGGTGATAGTCGAAGACGTACTCGTGCGTCATCGAGGCATAGACCAGATAGCCGCCGGTGGTGTGGAGCACGCCCTTGGGCTGGCCGGTGGAGCCCGAGGTGAAGAGGATGAACAGCGGATCCTCGGCGTTCATCACGGTGGGCGGGCAGTCGGCGGAGACCTTGGCGGCCTCGGTGTCGTAGTAGTGGTCGCGGCCGTCCTTCATCTCGACCTTGCCGCCGGTGCGGCGGACGACGAGAACCGAGGTGACCACCGCCAGGTTGGCGACGGCGGCGTCGACGTTGGCCTTGAGCGGCACCTTGCGGCCGCCGCGCAGACCCTCGTCGGCGGTGATGACGACGGCGGAGGCGCAGCCGTCGATGCGGGCGCCGAGGCTGTCGGGCGAGAAGCCGCCGAAGACGATCGAGTGGACGGCGCCGATGCGGGCGCAGGCGAGCATGGCGTAGGCGGCCTCGGGAATCATCGGCAGGTAGATGGTGACGCGGTCGCCCTTCTTGACACCATGCGCCTTCAGCACGTTGGCGAAGCGCGAGACCTCGTCCTTGAGTTCGGCGTAGGTGATCTTCTTCGAGTCCGCCGGGTCGTCACCCTCCCAGATGATCGCGACCTTGTCGGGCGTGGCGGCGGCGTGACGGTCGACGCAATTGTGGGAGACGTTGAGCTCGCCGTCCTCGAACCACTTGATCGACACGTTGTGCGGGTCGTAGCTGGTGTTCTTGACCTTGGTGAAGGGCTTCGACCAGTCGAGGCGCTTGGCCTGCTCGCCCCAGAACCCGTTCGGGTCCTTCACCGACTGCTCGTACATCGCCTTGTACTTGGCGTCGTCGACGAGTGCGGCTGCCGCGATCTGCGCCGGCACGGGGAACACGTTCTCGGACATCGACTACCTCCCTTGGTACTGATCCGTCACCGGCGATCGAACCCGCTCCTCCTCCTCCTGAAGGCGGCGCGTGGTCATCCCGTTTTTCCGGGCGGCATTATGCGGCATACGGCCTCAGCGTCCACAAGCGCAACGGCAGACTTTGGTCGAGAGCGGTGCCGCAATTGGTCGTAGTCCAGTCGTCGGGGGCGGACGAAAGTCTCATTGCAGTGCGGCAAAGCAAGATCGCGGCCGAGAATGCCGGTCTTCGCGGTGTTCGACAGGGGTGCCGGGCATTTTTTCTCGCACATGCGAGAAGGGACGGCGGAGACGCTGGGCGATTCGTCGTCTGGTTCGCGTATTCGTCATGGCGAGACCGATCGCGCGACTTGACGATGCGTCGGGTCGGTCGGTCTCGGCGCCGGCGGGCGGGCCCGCCAGATGAAGGGAAATTCATTTGTCGCCGCGAGGGGACCTCGGCTAACGTCCGCCGGTTCCGCGAACCGATCGATCCGCCTCGGCGGTCGATCGATGCGCCGGACGGAAGATGTGGCGCTCGCGGCCGCGATTCTCGTCCGACCTCTCCGCCCCAGGGTGATCGGCGCATGAGCATCGAAGTTTCCCGTCCAAGCGCCAGCGGACGACCCAGGAGGTCGCGGCCGGCCGGGGTGTGCCTGGTGCTGCTCCTCGGCCTCGCCGGTTGCGGCGAGGCCGTGACGGGTCCCGACGTCGCCGCCGAGATGCCGGCGCGCTGGCGCGAGGCCGGGTCGGTCTCCGCCCGCGAGATCGGCGCCGACTGGGTCGCCGGCTTCGGATCGTCCGAACTCGCGCGGCTCGTCGCCCTCGCCGATCTCGACAATCTCGACATCGCGGCGGCGCGCGCCCGCATCGAACAGGCCGAGGCGCAACTGGCGGTGACCCGCGCCGGTCTGTCGCCGACGCTCTCCGGCTCGGGCGAGGGCGGCCGCACGGCGACGCCGGGCACCAATTCCCGCGCCTCGCCGCCGTTCACCACCCGGGTCTCCAATTCGTTCCAACTCGGCGTCGGCGCCTCCTGGCAGGTGGATCTGTGGGGCAGGACGCGCGCCGGCGTGGCGGCGGGCGCGGCGAGCCTCGAGGCGACCCGGATCGATCTGGCTGGGGTGCGGCTTTCGACCGCGACGGCGATCGCCGACGCCTATGTGCAGGTCGCGGCGGCGCAGGATCGGCTGCGGCTGGCGCGCCAGAACATCACCATCGCCGAGCGGACGCTCGGGGCCATTCGCCGGCGTCTCGACGTCGGCACGGTGACGGCGCTCGATCTCGCCCAACAGGAGGGTGTCGTCGCCACCCAGCGCGCCTCGGTTCCCGACCTCGAGATCACCCTGCGCCAGACCCGCAACGCGCTGGTGGTGCTCACCGGGCAGGCGCCGGAGGCGTCGACGGTGCGCGGCGGCGGGCTCGGCGGGATGCGTCTCGCCCGGGTCGCGCCGGGCGTGCCGGCACGGCTTCTGGTGCGCCGGCCCGACGTGGCGGCGGCGGAATTGCGGCTGACGGCGGCGGCGGCGAACGTCGAGGCGGCACGCGCCGCCTTCCTGCCCGACGTCGCCTTGACCGGTTCGGGCGGGCTCTCCAGCGCCTTCCTGAAGAACCTCCTGCGCCCGGAGGCCCTCGCCGCCTCGATCGCGGGCAGCGTCACCGAGACGATCTTCGACGGTGGCGCGCGCGAGGGAAAGCTCGCCCTGGCGCGCGGCGAACACGCCGAACTCGCCGCCGGCTATCGCAAGGCGGTTCACGAGGCGCTCGCCGATGTGGAGAACGCGCTGGTGGCGGTCGAGCAGAACCGCCGCCACGAGAGCCTTCAGGAGGCGGTGGTGCAGGCGGCGCGCAAGGCGCAGCGGCTGACCGAACAGCGCCTGTCGGAGGGCACCATCCCGATCACCACGGTGCTCGACGCGCAGCGCACGCTGTTCCAGGCCGAGGACACCCGGGTGACGGTGCGGCTGGCGCGGTTCCGCGCGGCGATCTCGCTGATCGCCGCCCTCGGCGGCGGCTGGACCAAGACCAACGATGTGGCGACGCCCGGACCGACCGCTTCGGCGCGCGCTCCGATGCTGCTCGCCCGGCCGGAAGCACAGCCATGAACGCGACGCGCATCTTCCTACTGGGTCTGGTGTTGGCGGGGATCGCCGGCGGTGTCGCGTGGCAACAGGGCTGGCGACCCCTCGGCGGCGCTTCGACACAGACCGGCGACGTCGGCCCGTCGCCCGGCGGCGGGCCGGGTGGCGGGCCGGGCGGCGGGCGACGCGGCGGCATGGGGG
>JAFHCF010000028.1:0-8736 GCA_048497495.1 Prosthecomicrobium sp. | reverse complement strand
GGCGCCGGGGGGGGGCGGGGCGCTGCGGGTGATCGGCCTGTGGGGCGGATTGTGGGTCGCCCCGATCGCCGGCGCGATGCTCGCCTTCGGACCCGACTCCGTCTTCGTCGTCCTGGCCGGCTTCTTCTCGAAGATGGCGGTCGTCACCTTCGGCGGCGCCTACGCGGTGCTCGCCTATGTGGCGCAGCAGGCGGTCGAGGCCTTCGGCTGGCTGCGACCCGGCGAGATGCTCGACGGGCTGGCGCTCGCCGAGACCACCCCGGGGCCGTTGATCCTGGTGCTGAGCTTCGTCGGTTTCCTCGCCGGCTTTCGCGATCCCGCCGGCCTCTCGCCGCTCGCCGGCGGCCTTCTCGGCGCGGTGTTGACCACCTGGGTCACCTACGTGCCCTGCTTCCTGTGGATCTTCCTCGGCGCCCCCCACGTCGAGCAGCTCCGGGCGAATCGCGCCTTCTCCGGGGCGCTCGCCGCGATCACCGCGGCGGTCGTCGGCGTGATCGCCAATCTGGCGGTCTGGTTCGCCCTCCACGCCCTCTTCCGCGAGGTCGATCGGGTCGATCTCGGACCGCTGTCGATCGCTCGCCCGGTCCTCGCGAGCCTCGACCCCGCCGCCCTGGGGCTCGCCCTCGTCGCCGTCGTGGCGCTGTTCCGCCTGCGCCTCGGCGTGCCGGCGACGCTGGCGCTGTGCGGCGGTCTCGGCTGGGCGATGAAGCTCGCCGGATGAGGCCCGGCGGCGGTCACGCGGGCCCGGGTCGGCCCCGGCGGAAATATTCGATGATGGCGCCGTCGTCGCGTTCGCCGAGCCCCATGGCGAGGGTGGCGCGGAAGACCTCCGCCGTGAGGTCGGCGAGCGGCGCGGGGCTCCCCGCCGCCGCCGCCGCGGCGCGCGCGATGCCGACGTCCTTGGCCAGGATGTGAGCCGCGGCGTGGACGCTCGGGTCGCCCTTCACCACCCGCTCCATCCGGGTGCCGAAGACGAAACTCGCCCCCGAACTCGCCTGCACCACTTCGTAGACGGTCGCCGTATCGAGCCCCATGCGCTCGGCCAAGGCCATGCCCTCGGCGGCGGCGGCGAGATTGATCGCGGCGATCATGTTGTTGACGATCTTCACCTTCGAACCGTCGCCGACGGTCTCGCCGACGTGGAAGACCCGCCCCGCCATCGCCGCCAGAAGATCGCCGAGCCCCTCCACCAGCGCCGCCGGCCCGCCGATCATCATCGACATGGTGCCGTCGCGCGCCTTGGTCGGGCCGCCGGAGACCGGCGCGTCGAGCCCGCGCAGGCCCGCCGCCGCCAACCGCCGTCCGAGATCGGCGGCGTAGGTCGGGTCGACCGTCGAGGCCATGATCACCACGCCGCCCGGCGCCATCGCACCGACCACGCCGTCTTCACCGAACAGCACCTCGTCGGTCTGGGCCGCGTCGACCACCAGCGTGATCACCACCGAAGCGGCGCGCGCCACCTCCGCCGGACTCGGGTGGATCGTGGCGCCCGCCGCCCGCGCCGCCGCGTCCGCTTGCGGACGGATGTCGCGGGTGTGGACGGCGTGGCCGCGATCGACCAGCCGCGCCGCGACCCCGAGCCCCATCAGCCCGGTGCCGATCACCCCGATCGCCTGCGTCGTGTCGGAACCCGTCATGGCGTCACTGACCCCTCGTCGAGATGAGGTTGCAGGTAGATCTGGGCGAGGCCCTCGCGGATCGCCCCGGTGATCTGGTCGAGCCGGCGGTCGATGTGATGCTCGAGGACGGCGATCGCCGCGTCGGCGTCGCGCGCCCCGAGCGCCGCCACCACGGCGCGATGCTCGCCCTGCGTCTTGGGCCGCGCGTCCGAGCCCATGTCGATCCAGCGCACGAAGCGGATGCGGGCGTTGACGTTGGCGAGGACCCGCAGCATCTCGTCGTTGCGAGCGAGCCCCATCAGCCGCAGATGGAAGGCCTCGTCGAGATCGGTCAGCTCGGCGGTGGTGCGATCGCCGCCCTCCGGGCCGGTGGCGTCGAGGAAGGCGCCGAGTTCGGCGATCTCGGCGTCGCTCGCCCGCGCCACCGCGAGCGGCACCGCGGCGATCTCGATCGCCTTGCGCAATTCGTAGAGCTGGAACACCTCGCGCGGGTCGAGTTCGCGGCAGAAGAAGCCTTTGCCCGGCGTGAAGCGCAGGAAGCCCTCGGTCTTGAGCCGGTTCAGCGCCTCGCGCAGCGGCGTCCGGCTGACCCCGAGCCTGGCCGCGATCCGCCCCTCGTTGATCCGTTCGCCGGGGCGGAAGGCATAGGCCACCGCCATCTGCTTCAAGGACTCGTAGACGCGGTCGACGATGCTGTCGCTCTCCGGATCCATCGCGCCGCTCCCCCCGTCATCGAAACCGACGCGGCCTGAGGCCGGCGTGGAACCAGGTGATCATCGAATAGACGTCGTAGACCGGCCGCCCGATCTCGGCGGCCAACGCCGCCGCGTAGGGCGGCATGTTGGTGCATTCGAGCACCACCGCGCCGACCTCCGGGTGGCGGGCGACCAGCGTCCGCCCGGCCTCCAGGATGTCGGCTTGCGCCAGCCCGACGTCCATGTCGTCCTTCTCGGCGAGGATCAGCACCCGGAAGAACTCGCAGCCCCCCTCGGTGCCGACCACCGGGATGTCGTGAGCGACGCCGACGGCGTCGAGATGGGCCGGCGTCAGCGTCGCCGACGAGACCGTGATCACCCCGACCTTCCGCCCCGGCGGCAGCGTCGCCTGGACCCAGGGGATCTGCATCAGCGACGAGGTGGCGACCGGCACCCCGACGGCTTCCGCCAACTCGCGCTGAAACAGCGCCAGGAAGCCGCAGTTGGTGGTGATCGCCTCGGCCCCGAGCCGCACCAGATCGCGCGCCGCCGCGATGAAGTCGGGCAGCAGCCCGGCGGCTCCCTGCAACACCACCTTCTCGGGACTGGCGCCGCGCACCACCCGGTAGAGCACCGGAAACGGCCAGGTCTCGGCATTGCCCATGTCGCCGAGGATGCGCGGAAACCGCGCCTCCAGCATCAGGATGCCGAGCGGCGCGCCGTAGACCGCCTTGCCGCCGCGCGCGATCGGGCCGATGGGGGAGGGGCCGAGGGGAGAGGGAGAAGGAGCGGTCACGCGCGGTCTCCGGGGTTGGCGCGGGCGGCGCGGAATCGATCGGGGGCGAAGCCGTCGATGGCGATCTCCGGCGTGCCTCCGGCGAGGAGGTCGGCGACGATGCGCCCGGTGCGCGGCGCGCCGGCGAGCCCGATGTGACCGTGGCCGTAGGCGACGAGCACGTCTGGGTGCGGCGAGCGGCCGATCACCGGCCGGCCGTCCGGCGTGCTCGGGCGATGGCCGAGCCAGGTCCGCGCCGCGCCGTCGCGGATGCGCGGCGCCAGCCCGGGGAAGACGGCGGCGAGATGGGTCTCGAGCACCTCGGCGCGGCGCGGGTTCGCCGCCGCCTCGACGCCGGCGAGCTCGACCTGACCGGCGACCCGCAGGCCTCCCACCATACGGGTGATCGCCACCTTGCGGTCCTGGATCATCATCGGGATCGTCGGACCGGCGTCGAGCCCCTCGATCTCGACGTGATAGCCGCGCTCGCTCTCCATCGGCACATGGAGCCCGACCCGTTCGGCGAGCGGCTTGGAACGAATGCCGGCGGCGATCACGGCGCGATCGGCGGGAAGCGTCCCGACCTCGGTGACGACGCCGGCGAGACGTCCGCCCTCGAAGCCGAAGTCGAGCGCCCGCGCCGCCACCCGCCGCACGCCGAGCCGTTCGGCGTGGCGCACGAGGGCGGCGACGTAAGCGCCGGGATCGCGGCAGTGGCCGCCGCCCCCGACCCGCACCGCGAAGCGATAGGTGGGCGCGAGTTCCGGCTGGATCGCCCGCAGCTCCTCGGGGCCGATCTCGTCCCACACGATGCCGACGGCCGCCCGTGTCCCCCAACTCCCCGCCTCGGCCGTGAAGCCGGCACGGTCGCGGAAGACGTGCATCAGGCCGCTGTCGGCGGCGATCAACTCGCCGACGCCGGCCTCCTCGGCGAGCGCCCGATGGAGCGCCGGGGCCTCGTCGAGGAACGGCCGCAGGATGCGGGCGATGGCGAGGACGCGGTCGCGCGTCCACCCCGCCGCCATGTAGCGCAGGAGCCACGGGGCGATCGACGGCAGGTGCAGCGGCCGGATCGCCAGAGGACCGAGCGGATCGAGGAGATAGCCCGGGATCTTCTTCCAGATGCCCGGCTCGGACGGCGGGATCACCGATTGGATCGACAGCCAGCCGGCGTTGCCGTAGCTCGCCGCCTGATCGCCGCCGGGCGTGCCCGGCTCCACCAGCGTGACCTCGAACCCCCGTCGCGCGGCTTCGATCGCGGTCGCCGCTCCGACCGCTCCGGCTCCGACGACGACGACGCGAACGCTCATGGCGCACCTCCCGAGGGCCGTCGGACATCGCTGTCGCAACCGGCGTATTCAGATCTGAATTCGCATCAGATGAGAGCAATTCGACCGCCGATGCAATCCCTTCGCGGCGCCTCGCCGTGACGCCCCGGGCGCATGCGACGCCGCCCCGGTGGCGGCCTCCGGTCGGGCACGGCGGGCCTGCCTCACCGATGGGCGCGTGGTGAGAGAATCCGGCTTGACGGTCGGGTCATTTGCATCATGATCGGTATACAGGCGTCTACGTATTCAATTTTCTCGAAACGGCCGTGAAACGGAGAACTCCGCGCACGGCTCCCCTGTCCGTCGCTCGCCGGGCGATGGTGTTCGAAGGAGTGGTCGACATGAAGGCATCGACGGTGGGTTTCGCGGTTGTGGCGGTGACCACGCAGGTTCTGGCCGGCGGGGCGGCCCGGGCCGAGAGTTGGGACATGCCGACCGCCTATCCGGCGACCAACTTCCACACCGAGGCGGCGGTGGCCTTCGCCGCCTGCGCCAAGGCGGCGACCTCGGGCAAGGTGGCGATCACGGTCCATCCCAACGGCGCGCTGTTCAAGGGCAACGACATCAAGCGCGCCGTCCAGACCGGACAGGCGCCGATCGGCGAGCGCCTGATCTCGGCGCACGCAAACGAGAACGCGCTCTACGGCGTCGATTCCATCCCCTTCCTGGCGTCGAGCTTCGATGCCTCGGAGAAGCTCTGGGCGGCGGCGCGGCCCGAGATGGAGAAGCTTCTGGCCAGCCAGAACCTCGTCTATGTCTACGCCGTGCCGTGGCCGCCCCAGGGCCTCTACACCAAGAAGGCGGTGAATTCGGTCGTCGATCTGAAGGGCGTCAAGTTCCGCTCCTATTCGGTCGCCACCGCCCGCATCGCCGAACTCGCCGGCATGGTGCCGGTGCAGATCGAGGCGGCCGACCTGTCGCAGGCGCTCGCCACCGGCGTCGCCGACAGCTTCATCTCGTCGGGCTCGACCGGCTTCGACGTCAAGGCGTGGGAATACATGACCCACTTCTACCAGGTCGACGCCTGGCTGCCGCGCAACGTCATCTTCGCCAACAAGGACTCCTGGTCCAAGCTCTCGGCGGCCGAACAGGCGGCGGTCAAGACCTGCGGCGACAAGGCGGCGGCCGACGGCCTCGCCCAGTCGCGCGCCCTGACCAAGAAGTATCTCGACGCGCTCGCCGCCAACAAGATGACCGTGGCGATGCCCTCCGCCGGTCTGGCGTCGGAACTCGGCGCCTACGGCAAGACCATGACCGCGGAATGGATCGCCAAGGCCGGCCCGGCGGGCAAGGCGATCGTCGACGCCTATTCCAAGTGATCGTCGACGACCGATGACCGTCGCGGCCGTGTGACCCTCGGCCGCGACGCGCTCGCCCCTGCCTTGCCGAAAGGACCCCGATGGCGATCTTGCGGTTTCTGCGCCTCGGTCTCGATGCGCTCTACAAGACCGCCGGGGTGCTCGCCGTCCTGGCGCTCGCCTCGATGTTCCTCGTCATCGCCGCCCAGATGGCGGCGCGCTGGTTCGCCGTTCCGCTGCGCGGCGCGGCGGACTATGCCGGCTATCTGATGGCGGCCTCGTCGTTCCTCGCCTTCGCCGCGGCTCTGAACCACGGCTCCCACATCCGCGTCACCATGCTCCATGCGCTGCTCGGCGCCCGCGCCCGCCTGCTCGAGGTCTGGGCGCTGGGCGTCGGCACCGCGATCTCGGCCTACATCGGCTGGTTCGCCTGCCGCACCGTCTACTGGTCGTGGAAGCTCGGCGACCTCAGCCAGGGCCTCGACGCGACGCCCCTGTGGATCCCGCAGATCGCCATGGCGGTCGGCGCTGTGCTCCTGGCGGTCGCCTTCCTCGACAACTGGGTGCTCTACCTCTTCACCGGCCGCCACGCCATCGGCTCCGGCGACGACGACGCGATCCAGGCGGAGTGACGGCCATGGAACAGTTGGAATTCGCCGCGCTCTTCCTGGTCGTGCTGTTCTTCCTGCTCGGCACCGGGGTGTGGATCGGCCTGGCGCTGACCGGCGTCGCCTTCCTCGGCATGACGCTGTTCACGGCGCGACCGGTGGGCGACGCGATGATCACCGCCATGTGGTCGTCGGCCTCGTCTTGGTCGCTGACCGCCCTGCCGCTGTTCATCTGGATGGGCGAGATCCTCTTCCGCACCCGCCTGTCGGAGGACATGTTCAAGGGGCTGGCGCCGTGGATGGCGCGCCTGCCCGGCGGTCTCCTCCACACCAACATCGTCGGCTGCACCATCTTCGCCGCCGTCTCCGGGTCGTCGGCCGCGACGCTGACCACGGTCGGCAAGATGACGGTGCCGGAGTTGCAGAAGCGCGGCTATCCGGAACGCATGGTGATCGGCACGCTGGCCGGCGCCGCCACCCTCGGCCTGATGATCCCGCCGTCGCTGACCCTGATCGTCTACGGCGTCACCATCAACGAATCGATCACCAAGCTGTTCATGGCCGGCATCCTGCCCGGGCTTGTGTTGGCGCTGTTGTTCATGGGCTTTCTGGTGATCTGGGTGAAGACGGCACCCGACTACGCCCCGACGCCCGAGCCGCCGACCACCTTGCGCCAGCGCATGATCGAAAGCCGCTTCCTGGTGCCGGTGGTCCTGCTGATCCTGGCGGTGATCGGCTCGATGTATCTGGGGCTCGCCACCGCGACGGAAGCCGCCGCCATCGGCGTCCTCGGCGCGCTGGCGCTCGCCGCCGTCCAGGGGTCGCTGACCCTGTCCTCCTTCGTCGAGAGCCTGATGGGGGCGACGCGGACCTCGGCGATGATCGCCCTGATCCTGTGCGGCGCCGCCTTCCTGTCGATGTCGATGGGCTTCACCGGCCTGCCCCGGCTCCTGGCCGAATACATCGGCTCGCTCGGGCTCACCAAGTTCCAGTTGATCATGGCGCTGCTGGTCTTCTACGTCATCCTCGGCTGCTTCCTCGACGGCATCTCCTCGGTGGTGCTGACCATCGCCATCGTCGAGCCGATGATCCGTCAGGTCGGTATCGACGTGATCTGGTTCGGCGTCTTCATCGTCCTGGTCGTCGAGATGGCGCAGATCACCCCGCCGGTCGGCTTCAATCTCTTCGTCATGCAGGGCATGACCGGTCACCAGATGGGCTTCGTCGCCCGCGCCGCCTTCCCGATGTTCCTGATCATGATCGCCATGGTCTTCATCATGATCGCCGTCCCGGAACTCGCCACCTGGCTTCCCGGCCACCTCACCCTGGCGCCGGGATGAGCGCGGCGCGGACGATCGAGGCGGGGCTCGGCGCCTTCGCCCGCCACGGTCGCGGGGTGCTCGTCGCCGGGCTTCTCGCCGGCATCGCCTCTCCGACCCTCGCCGGGCTGATCCGCCCCCACATCGGCCTGCTCATCGCCGTGCTCCTGGCGATCGCCGCCTTCCGCATCGGCGCCCGCGCCGCCTGGGGGGCCTTCTCGACCATGGCCGCGACCCTCGGCCTGGTGGCGATCCTCCAGGTGGCGGTGCCGCTCGCGGTGTTGAGCGTCGAACGCGGCCTCGGCCTCGCCGGGCCGCTGGCGACGGCGCTCCTGATCATGACCGCCACCGCGCCGATCGCCGGCCTGCCCAACCTCACCATCTTCCTCGGCGGCGATCCCGCCCCGGCGCTGCGCCTGGTCGTCGTCGGCACGGCCTTCCTGCCGCTGACCGTGGTGCCGGTGTTCCTCGCCTCCGGTGATCTCGGCGATCCGATCGCCGTGGTGCCGGCGGCGCTGCGTCTGGCGGGGCTGATCGGCGTCGCCGCCCTCGTCGGCTTCACCGCCCGCGCCCGGCTCTCCCCCGAGCTCTCCAGGTCGCGCACCACCGCCGTCGACGGTCTGTCGACGCTCGTCTTCGCCGTCGTGGTGATCGGTGTGATGGAGGCGATCGCGGTGGAGATCCGCCTCGATCCGGCCGCCGTCGCGGTGACCGCCGCGGCCGCCTTCGCCGCCAACCTCGGCTTCCAGATCGTCGGCGCGCTCCTCGCCGCCCGGCTCGGCGCTGGCGCGGCGGTGCCGGCGATCGGGCTCGCCGCCGGCAACCGCAACTTCATCCTGCTCCTGACCGCGCTGCCCGACCCGATCATCCAGTCGATCATGCTCTTCGTCGGTTGTTACCAGCTGCCGATGTATCTGACGCCGCTCCTGATGGGCGGCTTCTATCGATGGGCCGCGCCGTCGCGCCGCCTCGGCTGATCCCCCTCGCGGGACCTTCGGGTCATCCCATCGAGTGAGTGCCCCTGAGACGAGGGGACGTGAGGGCGTGTCGACCACGGTGGAGCGGGCGGGGCTTTCGAACCTCGCCGGGGGGGG
>JAFHCF010000027.1:0-43528 GCA_048497495.1 Prosthecomicrobium sp. | reverse complement strand
GTGAAGGCTCGATCACAGCCGCGGGCGGAGCGTCACTTCAGGATCTTGCCGAGCCCGATGAAGCGGGTCTCGCCGTTGGAGCCGTCGACACCGTCGTTGTCGGTGACGATGAAGGCCTCGCCGGCGGCGTCGATGGCGAAGCCCTCGACCTTGTCGAGGACGTAGCCCTTGGTGGCGAGGAGATCGGGGATCAGGTCGCGCAGCTTGGTCTTCTTCACCACCGGCACCTCGGTCGCCTCGATCGCGGCCGGGGTGACGCCGTCGAGCGACACGCGGGTGAGGATCTTCACCTTGGCGGCCGGGCCGACGAGATTGTCGCGCTCCAGCACGACGAAGCCGCCGGGCACCGCGGTGAGGTCGGAGAGGCCGACCCAACCGGCGCCCTTGGGCTCCAGCGGATAGCGCACCTGACCCCAGGCGCCGGTCGCCGGCTTGTAGGCGAGGAGACGGACGAGACCCTTGGGGTCGTCCTTCCATTCGCGCTGCAGCGCCAGCCAGATGGTCTCGTCGGCGCCCTTGCCGGTCACCGTGACGCCTTCGAAGCCGAAGCGGGTGGCCTGGGCGGCGAGCGTCGCGGGCAGCTCGACCACCTTCTCGACGACGCCCTTGGCGTCGACCTTGACCAGCGTCGACTGGGTCTTGTCCTTGTCGCGCTCGGGATTGCCCTCAGAGGCGAGCCAGAAGCCGCCGTCGGCGGCGACCGCGACGCCCTCGAGATCGAGCCCGCCCATCGGCTTGCCGTCCTTGGTCACCACGGTGGCGGCGGTGATCAGCGCCGGCTTGCGGGTGGCGTCGATGGTCAGGATGCGGGCTTGCGAATAGAAGCTGTCGGTGACGGCGTAGAGCTTGCCGGCCTCGCTCGGGTGCGCCGCCAGACCGGAGAGCGCCCCCCACGGGATCGGCTTGCCGGAGGCGTCGTCGGCGGAGGCGATGGTCGGATAGTTCGACGCACCGCCGCCGAGCGAATAGAGGGTGACCACCGAGCCGGCGAGACCCTTGGCGCGGCCGTCGGCCTCGCTGGCGGTGACGAGCAGGCCACGGCCGGAGATGGTGAGCATGCCTTCCGGAGCGACACCGCCCGGCAACATCTGCAGGAGCTTCGGCGCCGCGCCGGTGTCCTCGTAGACGCCGACGAGCGAGGCGCGTTCCGAGCCGACGAAGATCAGCTTGCGGCCGCCGAAGGTGCCGGTGGCGAGGCCCTCGATCTCGACGCCCTTCTTGTTGCGCTTCTCGGGATAGTGACCGAGGCGCACCGCCTCCATCTCGAAGCCGGTGCCGGAGGCGTGGGCGACCGAACCGTCGCGCTTGAAGATGGTGAAGCCGCGGGTGCCGCCCTTCCAATCGCCCTCGTCGGCGGTGACGAAGCGATCGTCGTCGAGCCACTTCACCGCATCGGGTTCGCGCGGCACGCCGGTCATCTTGCCGGTGAGGTCGACGACGCCGTCGCGCTTGATGTCAATGCCGGTGAGGTCGACGGTGCCGGCGGAGAAATGCGCCGTGACCTTGGCGGTGGCGAGGTCGACGATGGCGAGGTGATTGTTTTCCTGGAGCGTCACCACCGCTTCGTTACGGCTGTTGACGTCGACGAATTCCGGCTCGGGGTCCTCGCCGCCGACCGCCGCCAGGCCGGTCATGTCGACCTTCTTGAGGCCGGCGCAATCGACCGCGCCACCCTTGACCGGCAGGATCGAGACGAAGCCCGCCGGCAGTTGCGGCAGGGCGCCGTCGGCGACCGTCTCGTCACGCTCGTTCTCGATGGCGACGACGAGATGAGCTCCGTTCGGCGACAGCGCCAGCGAATCGGGCTGGCCACCGAGGTCGCATTTGGCCTCGACGGCGCGGGAGGCGATGTCGATCACCGCGACGTGGCCGGCGGGCGCGGTGAAGACCTCGCTGGTGACGACGCCGACCAGCGCCTTGCCGCCGGAGACCACCACCGAGGTCGGCTCACCGCCGAGCGCCACCGTGCCGGCCGGCTTGGGCGCCGCCGGGTCGGTGATGTCGATGAAGCCGAGGCGCTTGCCGGTTCCGTCGGTGTAGACCAACATCATGCCGTCGGCCGTGGCGGCGATGATCTCGGCGACCGTCTTCGCCTTCGGATCCGCGTCGGCCGGCAGATTGTCGGCGACGTGGAAGGTGGCGATGCGGTCGAACTGATCGGCGACCGCCGGCACTGCCGCGGTGGAGAGCAGGCAGCCGGTCAGGACGCCGAGCGCGCGCTTCGACATGATGAGTTCCCCCTTGAAGTACGTGAATTCGGGGGGACCGTATTTATCGCTCATGACACTCCCGTGACGATCGCGACGGTCGCGGTGGACGACGTCGGGGGCGGTGATCGAGGGGGCGTGATGGCGCCGACACGCCGGCGGGGGATGCACCGCCGGCCCGGCCTCCCCATCTGAAGGGAAACGGCCGGCGCGGCGCGTCGGATCTTCCTCGGGAGCTCACATGAGACCGTCGAACACCCAGATCCTGATCTACGCCCTGGTGCTCGCCATCGTCCTCGCCGGGATCGGCAAGGACGCCTGGGAGTGGTACGGGAACTGAGCGGCCCGGCACCCGAGCCCGTCAGGCCTTCTTGAGGAACTCGGTCCTGAGCACCAGGCCCTTGACCTTCTCGGCGTTGCACTCGATCAGGTCGGGATCGTCGGTCAGGCGGATGTTCTTGACCATGGTGCCGCGCTTCAGCGTCACCGAGGTGCCCTTCACCTTGAGATCCTTGATCACGGTGACCGAATCGCCATCGGCGAGAAGGTTGCCGTTGGAGTCCTTGACGACGACGTCGCTCATGTCGATTCCTTCGCGCCGGCTTGGGATCCCCATGCGGCAATGAAAAGGGCCGGTCTTCACCGGCCCAGGGAAAGGCCGGCGACGGCCGGCCCGGGGAAAAGGGCCGGTGAAGACCGGCCCGGTGATCGGATCGCGAGAGATCCGGACGAATTGGCGACCCCGGCAGGATTCGAACCTGCGACCAACAGCTTAGAAGGCTGTCGCTCTATCCCCTGAGCTACGGGGCCGAAGGCGGCTTCGCCGCCGGGGAGGCGGCCGACGGGCGGACCTCAGTGGGTCCAGGTGCCGACGCGGCCGTATCTGAAATTGTCGGAGTAGGACATCGTCTTCGGCGCCTTCTCCTTTGGCTCGATCACCCGATACTCGAGCCCCTTGCGCTCGGCATAGGCGATCGCCTCTTGCCTCGTGGCGAAGAACAGACGGATCTGCGCCTTGGCGTCGGTGGTCGAGGTCCAGCCCATCAGCGGATCGACCGACTTGGCGGCCTCCGCCTCCCAGTCGAGCATCCAACGCTGCGACTTCGCCTGTCCGGACTGCATGGCCGTCTTGGCCGGCCGTGAGATGCGCGCCACCATGTCGTCTACCACCTCGTCTGACGCGTCCGGCCGCCTCGCCGGGAGGCCGCCGTGCCGCTCGTTCTTTGCCCTCGAGATCGCCGCCGATCTCGGTCGGGATGGTCCTGGTCGGGGTAGTCAGATTCGAACTGACGACCTGAAGTACCCAAAACTTCCGCGCTACCAGGCTGCGCTATACCCCGAAGGACGAACCCGAGGTTTTTCTAGAGAGTTCCGATCTTGGGGGCAAGTGCGGCCGGTGTGAAACAACGGCGCGCCGGACGAAGTGATGCGCCGCCCGGCGTCGCATGCTCATTCCACCGCGCGGATCAGCCGGTGGCGGACCCGGTCGCCGGGCTTGATGGCGAGACGCGCGGCGGTTCCCGCCACCACCTCGAAGACGAAGCGCACCGGCCCGCCGGAGGTGACCGTCGCCTCGGAGAGCGGCGTGGTGTTCTCGGCGATCGAAAAGACCGTCCCGTCGGAGCGCACGAAGATCATGTCGAGCGGCAGATAGGTGTTCTTCATCCAGAACCACACCGGCTCCTGGCGCTTGAAATCGAACAGCATGCCGTGGTCGGGCGCCATCTGGGTGCGGAACATCAGGCCTTCGGCACGCTTGGCATCGGTGTCGGCGATCTCGACGGTGAAGGCATGGGTGCCCGACGCCGTGGTGATCTCCAGACGCCCGGCGGCGATCGGCGCCTCCGCCCGAGCCGGCGCCGCGACGTCGGCGAGCGCCAGGGGCAATGCGGCGATCGCCAGGAGGGCGGCCAGAAGACGCCCGGCGAGCGAGAACCGGAAACAGCTCCGCCGCGCCATCGTGCCAAAGCGAACGAACAGGTCCATCACCCCTCCCCGCGCCGGGTCATCGGCGACGTACGGCGTCCTCGTCGGTCGGCCGCGCAAGTCGAAGCACGCCGTCGCGGCGACATCTGGGCGGACCTCGATCAGATGTCGGAAAAGCCAGGACGGAGCGCCGGGCCGATCGGCCTTGGGGGCGCCGCCGATCGCCGTCAGTGCGAGGCGGGAACGTGGGAGACCCCGTCGGGGCGAATCTCGGCGGCCATCAGGCCCTTGGGCCCGTCGCCGAAGCGCACCCACACCACCTGGCCGGGGCGCAACTCGGCGAGGCCGTAGCGGCGCAGCGTCTCCATGTGGACGAAGATGTCCTCGGTGCCCTCGCCCCGGGTGACGAAGCCGAAGCCCTTGACCCGGTTGAACCACTTCACCGTGACGCGTTCGAGCCCGCTGGTCGGGACGATCTGCACGTGGGTGCGCGACGGCGGCAGTTGCGAGGGATGGACGGCGGTCGATTCGTCCATGTGAAGGATGCGCAGCGCCTGAAGGCCACGGGGCCGGTCGAGCACCTCGACGACGACGCGGGCGCCTTCGTAGGCGGTCTGGAAGCCGTCACGGCGCAGACAGGTGACGTGGAGCAGGATGTCGGGCAGCCCGTTCTCGGCGAGAATGAAGCCGTAACCCTTGGCGACGTCGAACCATTTGATGGTTCCGACGACCTCCAACACGTCGACGGCGCTCTCGTCGCCGGTGTCCAGCTCCTGAGCTGTTCGGGCGTCGGTTTCGAATTTGCCCCCCATGCCGGATGTCCCCCGCCGTCCCTTGCGTCTCCGGTTCGTCTCGACGCGAACGAATACTCACATGACTCGGAATACCCGGTCCGAAGACCGGGGAAGTCCGACGTGATCACGAGCAACACTCGAATCGGAACACCGATTTCACCTACCGTGAGGATACCATCGGCTCACCCGAGGCAAACCCGCTTTCATGTCGCGTCGATCGATTATCCCCGCCCGAGGCCGCTCGCGCGGCTCGCTTCGCCTCAAAGGGCGGAGAACAGCGTGCCGATCGGTCCGCGCAGCACGTGGTCGGCGATCGAATCGAGGGGGGTCGGATCGCGATTGACGATCACCAGACCGGCGCCCTGGTACTTCGCCGCCATCGGCAGGCTCGCCGCCGGCTGGACCTGGAGCGAGGAGCCGACCGCGACGAAGAGATCGGCGCGCTGGATGGCGTATTCCGCCCGCATCATCTGTCGCGTCGGCATCGCCTGGCCGAAGGAGATCACCGCCGCCTTGACCAGACCACCGCAGGCCCGGCAGGTCGGAGCGCGGCCGGTCTCGGTGATCTCGACCTCCATGTCGTCGAGTTCGTGGCGCGCCTCGCACTCGAGACAGGTGGCATGGGTGGCGTTGCCGTGGATCTCGATCAGATGTTCCGACGGCACGCCGGCGCGCTGATGCAATCCGTCGATGTTCTGGGTGATGACCGCGAGCGCCTTGCCGTCGGCCACCAGCCGGGCGATGGCGTGATGGGCGACATTGGGCTCCGCCGCCCGCACCTCGCGTTGAAACAGGAAGCGGCGGCGCCAATCCTCGAGCCGCGCCTCCTCCGACGACACGAAGTCGTCGTAGTAGATCGGCTTCATCCGCGACCAGATCCCGTCGGGACTGCGGAAGTCGGGAATGCCCGATTCGGTCGAAATGCCGGCGCCGGTGAACACCACCACCCGCCGCGCCGCGCCGATCAGGTCGGCGAGAAGCAGGCTTCCCTCGTGGGGATCCTCGATCATAGTCACGGGATCACAACTCCACCGGCTCGCAAAGGACGGCGAACATGAGATATCTGCACACCATGGTGCGCGTGCGCAACCTCGAGGCCAGCCTCGAATTCTATTGCGCCCACCTCGGCCTCGAGGAATTCCGCCGCCACGAAAACGCCAAGGGCCGTTTCACCCTGGTCTTCCTCTGCGCGCCGCAAGATCGCGCCGCGGCCGAGGCCGCGGTCGCCGCCGGCGGGCGCGAGGCGCCGATGGTCGAGTTGACCTGGAACTGGGACGCCGAGGACTACGGCACGGCGCGCAACTTCGGCCATCTCGCCTACGAGGTCGACGACATCTACGCCGTTTGCGCCAAACTGATGGCCGCCGGTGTCACCATCAACCGCCCGCCGCGCGACGGCCAGATGGCCTTCGTCCGCTCACCCGACCTGATCTCGGTCGAACTCCTGCAGAAGGGCGAGGCCCTGCCCCCGGCCGAACCCTGGGCCTCGATGCCCAACACCGGGGTGTGGTGAGAGGTCGCGCCGCCAAACTGATTGACTTTATCATCGAATAAGTTGACGCTGTCATTCTAATTGATGGATAGGGTCATGACGGCAGAACCGACAGGAACCACGGCGGCCGATGCCGTGGTGGAGCGCATCCGGGCGTTCAACCGCTTCTACACCGGCCGGCTCGATCTTCTCGACGAGGGGTTCCTGGCGAGCCCCTACACGCTCGGCGAGGTTCGCATCCTGTGGGAACTGTCGCGGCGGGCGACGACGTCGGCGGCCGATCTGGCGCGCGATCTCGGTCTCGATCCCGGCCAACTGAGCCGCACCTTGAAGCGCTTCGCCGCGGCCGGCCTGATTCACCGCGTCGCCAGTGCCGCCGACGGCCGGCGGGTGGAGATCGGCCT
Source organism: Prosthecomicrobium sp. (assembly GCA_048497495.1). Classification (GTDB taxonomy): domain Bacteria; phylum Pseudomonadota; class Alphaproteobacteria; order Rhizobiales; family Ancalomicrobiaceae; genus JAFHCF01. Next base: position 36,705 of record JAFHCF010000027.1, on the reverse strand, counting down.
CAGCGATCACGGGCGGGCGGTGTTCGCGCCGCTCGAGGCGGAGCAGCGCCGCCGGGTCGCGTCGTCCCTGGTCGATCTCGGGCCGGAGGCGGTCGGCCGGTTGGTCGGCGCGATGGCGGACGTCCGCCGCCTGCTCGACCCGGGACGCGGCGACATGCCGCTGGTGATCCGCGGCCATCGGCCCGGCGACGTGTCGCAGGTCGTCGCCCGGCAGGCCCGGCTCTATGCCGAGGACTACGGTTTCGACGAGAGGTTCGAGGCGCTGATCGGAGAGGTCGGCGCGGCCTTCCTGCGCGACTACGATCCCCGCCGCGACGCGTCCTTCATCGCCGAGGTCGACGACCGCATCGTCGGAGCGGTCTTCGTCACCCGGCGCGACGACGCCGTCGCCAAACTGCGACTGCTCCACGTCGAGGCGGAAATGCGCGGGCGCGGCGTCGGATCCCGACTGGTCGACTGCTGCATCCGCTTCGCCCGCGAGCGCGGCTATTCGACCTTGTCGCTCTGGACCAACGACGTGCTGACCGAGGCGCGCCGCCTCTACCAGCGCGCCGGTTTTCGCCTGATCGGCGCCGAACCCCATGCGATGTTCGGTCCCGCGTTGGTCGGCGAGACCTGGGAACTGGCGCTCTGACAGCGGCGGCATCGATGCTTCACGACCGAATAATCGATCGGCGGCCGGGCGGTCGGCGTCACGGTCGGTGCGTCCGTCGCACGATCATGCCACGGAACGACGCATACGCGAGGTTGCGTATCTCGGGATCGCAACGACCGAGGACGGGGTCAGATCTCGACGATCTTGCCTTCGTCGAGGGTGATGCGCCGATCCATGCGGCCGGCGATGTCCATGTTGTGGGTGGCGATCAGGGCGGCGAGACCGGAGGCGCGGACCAACGCCTGGAGGGCGTCGAAGACGTAGTGGGCGGTCTTCGGGTCGAGGTTGCCGGTCGGCTCGTCGGCGAGGATCAGGCGCGGCACGTTGGCGACGGCGCGAGCGATGGCGACGCGCTGTTGCTCGCCGCCCGACATTTCCGCGGGACGGTGCTCGGCACGATCCTCGAGCCGCATGTAGGAGAGCAGTTGCAGGGCGCGCGCCGCCGCCTCCTTGCGGCCGAGACCGCGGATCATCTGCGGCAGCATGACGTTCTCCAGCGCGGTGAACTCGGGCAGCAGATGATGGAACTGGTAGACGAAGCCGATCTCCATCCGCCGGAGCTTGGTGCGGGCCGGGTCGCCGAGCTGGCCGGTCGCCACGCCGCCGAGCCAGATCTCGCCGCCATCGGGGCACTCGAGCAGGCCGGCGAGATGCAGCAGGGTCGACTTGCCGGCGCCGGAGGGGGCGATCAGCGCCACCGTCTCGCCGGCGTGGATCGAGAGGTCGGCGCCGCGCAGAACCTCGAGGAAGCGGTCGCCTTCCTTGTAGCGGCGCTCCACCCGGGCGAGCCGCAGCACCGGCTCGGCCACCGCCGCCGAGGCGCTCTTCTGGTCGAGATCGATCGCCGCCATCATTCGTACCTCAGCGCTTCGACCGGATCGAGCTTGGCCGCTTTCCACGCCGGATAGAGCGTGGCGATCAGCGACAGGGTGAGGGCGAAGAGCACCGTCGCCGTCGTCTCGCCCGACTGGATGTCGGCCTTCATCCGCGACAGGAAGAAGACTTCCGGCGGCATCAGCTGGGTGTTGAGCATCCAGGACAGCGCCTGACGCACCTCCTCGATGTTCTGGCAGATGAAGAGGCCGAGCAGGAAGCCGGCGAGGGTCCCGAAGGTACCGATCGCCGCCCCGGTGATGAAGAACACCCGCATGATCGCCCCGCGCGTCGCCCCCATCGTCCTGAGGATCGCCACGTCGCGGCTCTTGTCCTTCACCAGCATGGTCATGCCCGAGACGATGTTGAGCGAGGCGACCAGCACGATCAACATCAGGATCAGGAACATGACGTTGCGCTCCACCTCGAGGGCGGAGAAGAAGGTGACGTTGCGCTGGCGCCAATCGGTGACGTAGACCGAGCGCTGCGCCGCCGCCTCGATCGGTCCGCGCATCTCGCCGACCTTGTCGGGGTCGTCGACATAGACCTCCACGGCGCTGGCGCGGTCCTCGAGGTTGAAATAGTTCTGCGCCACGCCGAAGGGCATGAAGACGAAGCTCGAGTCGTATTCCGACATGCCGATGGTGAAGATCGCGGTGACCGGGAAGGCCTTGACCCGCGGCGTCACCCCCATCGGCGTGACGTTGCCGCGTGGCGAGACGATGGTCACCGGGTCGCCGAGCCCGACGCCGAGGTTCTGGGCGAGGCGGGAGCCGATGGCGACGCCCTTGCCGGCGGCGAAGTCGTCGAGGGTGCCGAGCTTCACGTTGCCGGAGACCAGTTCGATCTTGTCGAGATCCTTCTTCTCGATGCCGCGCACCAGGGCGCCGAGCGCGCCGGCGGGACCGGAGGCGAGCGCCTGACCCTCGATGAAGGGCATGGCGAACTTCACCCCCTTCACCTTCGACAGGCGCTCGGCCACCTCCTCGTAGTCGGTGAACTGCGAGGCGGTGGCCTGGACCAGGACATGGCCGTTGAGGCCGAGGATCTTGCCGACCAGTTCGGTGCGGAAGCCGTTCATCACCGCCATGACGACGATCAGCGTCGCCACCCCGAGCATGATGCCGAGGAAGGAAAAGCCGGCGATGATCGAGATGAAGGTCTCGCGGCGGCGCGAGCGCAGATAGCGCCACGCCAGCATCCACTCGAAACCCGCGAAGGGTCGCGTGCCGCTCGGTTCCCTGACTTCCGTCGTACCGGTCATGCCTGAGTTCGTCTCCCGGTCACTGCTTGGCGCCGAGACGGTCGAGCGCCGCCTCGATCGACAGGAGTTCACGCTCACCGGTCGACCGGCGCTTCAATTCCACCTTGCCCTCGGCGAGCGACTTCGGCCCGACGATCAACTGCCAGGGCAGGCCGATCAGGTCCATCGTCGCGAACTTGGCGCCGGCGCGGGTGTCGGTGTCGTCGTAGAGGACCTCGACGCCGGCCTTGCCGAGTTCGGCGTAGATGCGGGCGCAGGCGCCGTCGACGGCGGCGTCGCCGGGCTTCATGCTGATCAGGCCGACGTGGAAGGGCGCCACCGCGTCCGGCCAGATGATGCCGGCGTCGTCGTGGCTCGCCTCGATGATGCCGCCGACGAGGCGCGACACGCCGACGCCGTAGGAGCCCATGTGGACCGGCCGCTCGATGCCGTCGGGACCGGCGACCTTGGCGCCCATCGGCTCGGAATATTTGGTGCCGAAATAGAAGATGTGACCGACCTCGATACCGCGCGCCGACACCTGCTTGTCGGCGGGAATCGCGGCGAAGGCGGCCTCGTCGTGCTTCTCGTCGGTCGCGGCGTAGAGCGAGGTCCACTGATCCATGATCGGGGCGAGATCACCCATGAAGTCGGTGTCCTCGCCGGGGATCGGCAGGTCGAGCAGATCCTTGTGGCAATAGACCTGGCTCTCGCCGGTCGAGGCCAGGATGATGAACTCGTGACTCATGTCGCCGCCGATCGGGCCGCTGTCCGCGCGCATCGGAACGGCGGTCAGCCCCATGCGGCGATAGGTGCGCAGATAGGCGACGAACATCCGCCGATAGGCGTCGCGGGCCTTCTCCTGATCGGTGTCGAAGGAATAGGCGTCCTTCATCAGGAACTCGCGACCGCGCATCACGCCGAAGCGCGGACGCCGCTCGTCGCGGAACTTCCACTGGATGTGGTAGAGGTTGAGCGGCAGGTCCTTGTAGGAATGAACGTAGGAGCGGAAGATCTCGGTGATCATCTCCTCGTTGGTCGGACCGTAGAGGAGGTCGCGCTTGCTACGATCCTTGATCCGCAGCATCTCCTCGCCGTAGTCGTCGTAGCGTCCGCTCTCGCGCCACAGATCGGCCGACTGCAGCGTCGGCATCAGCACCTCGATGGCGCCGGCGCGGTTCTGCTCCTCACGGACGATGTCGCCGATCTTGTCGAGCACCTTGAGACCCAACGGCAGCCACGAATAGATGCCGGCCGCCTGCTGGCGGACCATGCCGGCGCGCAACATCAGCCGGTGCGAGACGATCTCCGCCTCTTTGGGGGTCTCTTTCAGGATCGGCAGGAAGTAGCGCGACAGACGCATGACAGGAACCTCGTCGGGGTAGCCGGAATCGCTCGCCCCGGATTGTGCAACCCGAGCACGAGAATCCCGGCGAAAAGAAGATCGCCGGCGCCACTGGTGAACGAGCAGGGGCGAAAAGACAAGGGCGGGCGCGCCCTCGTCCCGCTTCATCCGACGATCGGATCGCTGTCGTCGGCGTCGCGCCGGTGGCCCGCGGCGCGGACACTCCCTCCGCACGAAGTCGCGCGGCACGGCACCAGCGCCATCACCTTCTCGAGCGCGTCGAGATCGAGGCTCGCCTCGGCCCGGAAGGCGCCGGCATAGGCGAGGTGTTCCTGTTTGAGCTCGTAGCAGGTGGCCCCGACGACATCCAACAGCACGGCGTCCATTCCGGCTTCGCGGAAGGCGGCGTGGCGCTTGAGGAAGAAGTCGGAGCAGCACATGCCGACATAGGCCGAGACGCCGCGTTGCTTCATGTCGGCCAAGGTCTCGGCGAGATGCTCGAAGTCGGTGATGGTGGTGACGTCGAGGCCGCGCTCGCGGGCGAGCCGGTAGGCCGTGCCGACCTCGCAGTGACCACAGTCGATACAGTCGGGCGTCGGACGCAGCGCGCACCACGCAGGCTTGGCGCAATAGGGCACCAGCATGACGGTCGCCCGCCCCAGCGCCTCGGCCGCGTCCTCGGCCGCGCCGGCGAGCATCAGCCCGGAGGTCTGGGCCGCGTCGAGGCCGACGCGGGCGCCGAGCCGCGCCTTGGCTTGGGCTCGGACCGCGAGACGGACGAGATCGGCGCCGTCGAAGCCGACGACGGCATCGGCGGCGAGATCGGCGAACTCCGCCATTCGGGCGGGCACGTCGGCGATCGTCGCCCCGGCGAGCGCGGTGGCGATGCGGCCGGCGAGGTCGCGCGGGACGAAGGCGGCATCGGTGGCGAACCGCGCCGACGCCACCTCGGTGCCGGTCGGGTCCGTCTCCAGCCGTAGCCGCAGCGTCGCCCGGCGCGTCTTGTCCTCGGTCTCGAAGCCGGCGGCGAGCGGCGCGGCCCAGGGGTCCGGCCGGCCGAGCAGATCGTCGAGCGGCGTGAACGGCTCGCCGTCCTCCATCGCCGGGGTCGGTCGCGCCGCGAGCCCCTCGACCACCGCCGCGACCAGCGCCGCCTCGACCTCGGCGCGGTCGCGGGCCGGCGACCACCGGCGTAGTGTCGTCACTCTCTCGCGAGCCTGCTCGAGGCCGGTCTTGGTCAGCTTCTCGGTCGGCACCAGGAGGGCGGTCATCGCCGCCTCGATGTCGAAATCGAACAACACGGTGGCGAAGATCAGCGCCGCCGCCTCTTCCTCCGCCAGGAAGACCGAGGCGATCTTGGCCCCGCCCACCACCTCGAGGTCGTTGGGCGGGCGAAACGCCGTGGCGATCCCGAGCCGCATCAGCCCGTCGCCGATCAGGGCCGCCGCGCCGGCGAGCCGCGCGGCCGGCGTCTCCCCGAGACACCCGCCGTCGACGACCAGCGACAGGCAGATCTCATCCGGGTCGAGCCACAGCGCGCCGCCGCCGGTCGGCCGGCGCACGACGGGCAACGCCTCGGCACGGCAATGGGCGAGTCGCACCTCGCGGGCGAGCGCCTGATCGCGACCGATCGCCACCGCCGGGTGTGACCGCCACAGCCGCAGGCTCGCCACGCCGGCGCGATGGGCGTGGCGGCGAAGTCGGGCGAGGTCGCGCCCGAAGCCTTCCGCGGCCGACGTGGCCGCCGTCTCGACCGTCACGGCGATCCGCCGTCGCGTCGCCGCGTCTCGCGTCCCATCGACCTTCATGCGCCCTCTCGATGCCGCCGTGCCTCGCCGAGGCCCGCGCCGATCCGCGTCCACGATGCCTTCGACGAGAGACCAGTCGATCGACTTTTTCAAGGTCGCGGACCTGCGAATTTCTCGCAACGCCGCTGTGAAAGCACAATTTCGATGCGTTTTCGGGGTGTGGCGAAAAAGTGGCGGGATGCCGGTCCGGGTCGTGACAAACCGATTTAGTTCGGCTAAGGTCCCCCCATCAAAAGAGGGCGGGCGAAGACCGGAACGGTGCGCCACAGCCCCGACTATCGCGGTCTAAGTCTCGGGAGGAAAACCCCGGGCGCCCGCATCGGCTCGCAAGGGTCGACGGAGCAGCCACTCGAACCGCCGCTATCGGGAGCGGGGGTCCGAGGTCAGGGGTCTGACGCGTAACTATTGAGAAGCAAGGCACCGCGAGGTGTCTTGCTTTTTTATTTGTGTTCGCCTCCCGGCGTCGAGGAGACCGGCGACGAGGCGTGGGGACGGGTGGGTCCGGCGAATCCGGTCGATCGCCGTCATCGGACCGCCAACCGCGCGACGCTCGCCGTGATGCGGCGGTTGCGCCTGTTCGCCGATCGCCGGATCCATCGGAGGATCCTCGTCCTCGGCACCCGCCTGCCGTGAAACGACGAAGCCCGGCCTCGTTTCCGAGACCGGGCCGGTCGAGAATCCAGTGGTCGATCGAACCACTCGACGGTCGAAAGCGTCAGCCGACGACTTCGAGACCGGAGAAGAAGAAGGCGATCTCCTCGGCGGCCGTCTCGGGGGCGTCGGAGCCGTGGACCGAATTCTCGCCGATCGACAGGGCGAAGTCCTTGCGGATGGTGCCGGCGTCGGCGTTGGCCGGATTGGTGGCGCCCATCACTTCGCGGTTTTTGAGAACGGCGTTCTCGCCCTCGAGCACCTGGGCGACGATCGGACCGGACGACATGAACTCGCAGAGCTCGCCGTAGAACGGACGGGCGGCGTGGACGGCGTAGAAGGCCTCGGCCTGGCGCAGCGACAGCCACAGGCGCTTGGAGGCGACGACGCGCAGGCCGGCGGCCTCGAAGCGCGCCACGATCTGGCCGGTGAGATTGCGCTTGGTGGCATCGGGCTTGATCATGGAGAAGGTGCGTTCGATCGCCATCGGGGATCCTCTCGTGGGTGCGGATGAATTCGCGGCCGAAACCTCGGCGGGTGCGCGCTCTTAGCACCGTCGCGGCGAGCCGCCAAGGCGGGGGGCGGCGAAATTGGCGCGAACTTCGGTCGCGCCGGGCGACTTCACGCCCCCCCTCCCCCCGGCACGTAGATGTAGCCGGCGCCGCGCACCGTGCGGATGAAGATCGGTTCGGCGGGGTTCGGTTCGATCTTCTTGCGGATGCGGTTGACGCGCACGTCGATCGCCCGGTCGAAGGCCTCCGGGTCGCGGGCGTTGGCGAGATCGAGCAGTTGCTCGCGCGACAACACCCGGTTGGGATGGTCGAGGAAGGCCTTGATCAGCGCGAACTCGGAGGCGTGGAGCAACACGTCCATGCCGCCGGCGCTATCGCCGAGACGGCGGCTGGCGAGGTCGAGCACCCGCGCGCCGAAGGCGACGGTCCGCGTCTCCGCCTCGGCGATCACGGCGCGGGACACGGCCGGCTCGGAGCCCGTCCGCCCGGCCCCCCCGGCGCGGCGCAACACCGAGCGGATGCGCGCCACCAGTTCGCGCAGTTCCGCCGGCTTGGCGAGATAGTCGTCGGCGCCGAGTTCGAGACCCACGACGCGGTCGATCAGGCTCGCCGTCGAGGTCAGCATGATCACCGGCACGCCGCCGCGCTCCTCCTTGAGGAAGCGCAGCACCGAGAGGCCGTTCTCGCCCGGCATGTGGAGATCCAGCACCACCAGATCGGGCACCCGCCGCGCGATCTCGGCGCGCAGCGCCGGCCCGCCGTCGAGGGCGACGACGTCGAAATCGTGCATCGTCAGATAGTCGGCGACGGTGTCGCGGGTGGCGGCGTCGTCGTCGACGACGGCGATGCGGGCTTCCTCGGTCATGGCGCGCCCTCCCCTTCCGCGTCGCCGAGCGGGCCGGCGGGCGGCAGCACGATCTCGAAGACGGTGCCGCGACCGGCCTCGCCGTTCAGCGCGCCGATGTGGCCGTCGTGCAGGCGGATGATCTCGTGGGCGATCGACAGGCCGAGGCCGGTCGAGCCCTCGCCGCCGGTCGGTTGCGCCGAGAGCCGTTGGAAGCGGCCGAAGAGCCGGCCGAAATCCTCCGGCGACAGGCCCGGGCCCTCGTCGGCGACGGTGATCACCGCGAGATCCTCGACCCGCCGCACCGCGATCTCCGCCTTGCCGCCGACCGGCCCGTATTTGATGGCGTTGGAGACGACGTTCTCCACCGCCTCGCGCAAACGGTCGGGATCGCCTTCGACCGGGGCCGGCCCTTCGCAGCGCCACACCAGGGTCTGGTTCTTCTTCGCCGCCATCGGGCGCATGTGATCGACGACGTCGTGGACCAACGCGGCGACGTCGAGCCGCACCCGGCGAATGGTGACCTCGAGCGCGTCGGCCGCCGCCTGGCCGACGAGGTCGCCGATCATCCGGTTCATGGCGGAGGCCGGCGCGGCGATCTTGCCGATCTGTTCCTTCAGCGTCGCCGGCTCGACGCCCGGCCGATCGAGCAGTTCGCCGACGATCTCGGCGCGGCCGAGGATGGCGGCGATCGGGTTCTTCAGGTCGTGGGCGATCATGCCGAGCATCTCGAGCTTGAACTGATTGGCGCGGCGCAGCGTCTCGCGCTGGTCGGCGAGGCGCCGGTTGGCCTCGCTGAGCTCGCGGGTGCGCGCCGCGACGCGCGCTTCCAACTCGGCGTTGGCGCTCTGCAACTGCTCGAGCAGCAGCACGTTCTCGAAGGCGACCGAGAGCTTGCCGCAGAACACCTCGACCAGGGCGCGATCGGTCGGCGACAGGCGTTTGGCGACGTCGAGCACCACGGCGATCTCGCGGCCGCTCGAGGTGTGGATGTAGAGCACCGATCGCTGGTCGGAGAAGCAGTGGCGGCGCTCGCCGAAGGCCCGATCGATCTCGCGCCGCGTCTCGCCGTCGAGCCCGCCGTCGCGATCGGCGCCGCTGAGCCCGGCGTAGATGCCCGACCCGGCGATCACCGCGACCCCGTCGTCGTGCCCGCGCCCGCGTGGCCGGTCACGCACCACCAGCATGCCGGCGCATTCGACCTCGAGCAGCGAGGCGACCTGGGTCAGCACCCCTTCGGCGAAGCGCCGCATCGAGCGGGTGTCGAAGAGGGCGGTCGCCGCGTCGATGATGATCTCGAGGCCGCGCCGGGTCTCCTCCATCCTGAGGAGTTGCTGGTGCGAACGGATCGCCGCCGTCAGCGCGGTGAACAGCTTGTCGGCGGTGAGTTCGGTCTTCGCCTTGTAGTCGTTGATGTCGTGATCGACGATCACCCGCCGTTCCGGCGCCTGGCCCGGCTGGCCGGTGCGCAGGATGATGCGGACGAGGTCGTTTCCCGCCGTGCCGCGGATGAATTCGACGAGATCGAGCCCGGCGGTCTCGCTCTCCATCACCACGTCGAGCAGGATCACCGCGAGGTCGGGATGGGCGAGCACCAGGTCGCGCCCCTCGGCCGCCGAATGGGCGGAGAGGATCTCGATTCCCTGGCCGTTGAGCTCGTAGTCGAAGAGCGCGAAGCGCGTGCCGTCGTGGACCGCCTGATCGTCGTCGATCACCGCGACCTTCCAATTGCGCTTCGGCCGCTCCGTGTCGCTCTCGCCCTCCTCGGCGAAGACCAGGACGTCGTCGTCGCTCATGCGGCTTCATCCTCCGTGGGCGCGCGGGCGGTGCCCGCGTCGTCGTCCGGGGCCTCGATCGGCAGCACCATCCGGAACCGGCAACCGGCCCCCGGCGCCGTTTCCAGCCCGATCCGCCCGCCCAACCGATGGGTGACGATGTTGTAGACGATGTGCAGTCCCAATCCACTCCCCCCGGAGCCGCGCCGGGTGGTGAAGAAGGGCTCGAAGGCGCGCCGCGACACCTCGTCGCTCATCCCGACGCCGTCGTCGGCGAAGACCGCCTCGATGCGGGCGGCGTCGAGCCGGCGCGCCGAGAGCACCATGCGGCCCGCCCGGCGCCCCTCGGGCCAGGCGTGGGCCGAGGCGTTGACGAAGAGATTGGTGACGACCTGTCCCCAGGCGCCGGGATGGCTGTCGACGACGAGGCCCTCGGGGATGTCGAGATCGAAGACGATGTCGGTGGCCCTGAGACCCGGGCGCAGGCTCGCGGCGATCTTCTCGCTGACCTCGGCGAGATCGAAGCGGCGGCGCTCCGAATGGGTGCGGTCGACCGCCACCTGCTTGAACGACTGCACCAGATCGCCGGCGCGCGTCAGATTGCTCACCAACTGCCGCGCCGCGTCGCGAGCCCCGGCGACGAAGGCGTCGAGACGGGAGCGGCGCAGGGGTTCGGACGCCAGTTCGCTCTCGAACCGCGCCACCCGACGCTCGAAACTCGAGGCGACGGTGAGGCCGATGCCGACCGGATTGTTGACCTCGTGGGCGACGCCGGCGACGAGCCCGCCGATCGCCGCCAGCTTCTCCGCCTCGATCAGGTTACGCTGGGCCTCGGCGAGGTCGCGAAGCGCGCCTTCCGCGCCTTCCTTGGCGCGGCGCATCTCCTCCTCGGCGTCGCGCCGGTCGGTGACGTCGTAGACCCAGAAGACATGGGCGGGACGACCGGCGAACTCGATCGGGCGAACGTCGAGCAGGCCCCACCAGGTGGAGCCGTCGAGCCGTTTCATCAGCGCCTGCCAGCCGGTGACGCCCTGCCCCCGGGCGACCTCCCGCGACAGCCGCAGGGCGTCGGCGTCGTCGGCGAAGCCGTCGCGCGGGCGCGGCGGTTCGCGATGTCCGTCGTCGGGGACGCCGAAGAGTTCGTCGTAGCGATGGTTGCGGAACACCGGCCGACCGTCGCTCGCCGAGAGAATGGCGATGCCGATCGGGCTGGTTTCCAGGATGCGATACCAGCGCCGTTCCTGCTCGCCGTGGGCTTCGTCACGGCGGCGGATCCGCTCGACCTCCTGGCGGAAGGCTTCGATCGAGCGGGCCATGCCGCCGAGCTCGTCGCGGCCGTCGAGGCCGGCCACCGGCGTGTCGTGATCACCGCCGACCACCGTCCGCATGGCGGCGCGCGCCGCGGCGAGAGGCGCCCGGATGGTTCGCGCCACCCGGATCGAGACCAGCAGGCTGACAAGGCCGAAGACGCCGGCGACCAGGGCGAAACGGCCGGCGGCGGCGGCGAAGAGCTGGTCGAAACGGGCGATCGCGGCGTGCTCGCGCGCCGTCTGATGGTCGACGGCGCGTTCGATGATCGCCGCCATCCGGGCGCGGTTGCTCTCCACCGAGCCGGCGAGCCAATCGGCGTGCCGTTCGGCGATGGCCTGGAGCCGGTCGAAGATCAAATCCATCGCGGTCACTTCCTCCTGGAAGCGTTCGATGGCGTAGCCGCGGCTGTCGGGCGATCGGGACCGGCCGATCTGGCGCAGGGTCGCGGCGAAGACGTCGCGGGCGCGGCGGGCCCGATCGAGAAGTTCGTCGCGCCGCTCCTGGCGATAGGCGACGAGATCGACGCGGAATTCGGCGAAACGGTCGTAGGCGATGGCGACCAGGGGGCGCAATTCGAGATCGTTCGGCCGGATCGCCAGATCGAGGGCGTCGAGCCGCTCGCGCAGGCGGGGCACCAGTTCGGCGAATTCGTTCTCGTAGATCAGACGGATGTCGATCTCGAGCCCGCGCAGATCGTCGAAGCCGAAGAGATAGTGGCGCGCCACCTCGGAGAATTCGGCGAGTTCGGCGCGGCCAGTGGTCTGACCGATGTCGATCGAGCGCCACAACATGCCGGTGAAGGCGCTCTTGGCCGCCTCGACGTCGTTGCGATGCGCCTCGTCGGGGTGATCGAGGAAGGCGCCGACCTCGCGATGCAGCCGATAGGCGGCGCGCTCGAGCTGGACGAGTTGTTCGGATGTCGCCTGCGACGAGCGCAGGTCGTTCCAGGCGCCGCGCAGTTCGATCGCGGTGCCGGTCATCGCCAGCGCCAACACCGCCAGCGCCACCAGATTGATGACGACGATCAGGACGATGCGCCACGTGATCGACAGCCGCCGGAGGGGCGAGCCGACGGCGGAGGATCGACGATCCCGAGATCGCGCCGCCGGTCCGGCGGTGCCCGTCTTCATCGTGGTGCCTTCATCGCCGGGCCGCCATCGTCGCCTCGACACGTCCCATCCGCCGCCGCCGCGCGCGCCGGCCGGCACGGCGAGACCATCCGCCTCGTTCGTCGAGTGAACCGCCGCGCCGCGCCCGCGTCAACCGGATCGCCCGGGTCCCCGGCGTCGGGTCAATCGGCGCGGAAGTCGCGGAAGCCGATGTCGGGGGCCGAGGTGTTGTGGGTCGAGGGCACGGTGCGGGCGAAGGCGACGTCGGCCGCCTTGCCGTCCTTGTAGTCGACCACCACGGTGGAGGTCGCCGGCCCGCCCGGGGTCGCGCGCACCACCGTCTCGGCGGTGTCGGCGTTGCCCGGCGCGACATACATCGAGCGCAGGGCGGCGAAGGGCAGGCCCTTCGGATCGACGCCGTCGAAGGCGACCTCGACGGCGGCCGTCCCGACGTCGATCGTCTTCAGGGCCACGACCGCCTTGCCGCCCTTGGCGAAGGCGATGGTGAAGGCGACCTTCACCGGATCGAACGACACCGCCTGATAGGCGACGAAGGGCCGGGTGCTCACCTCGACCGGGCCGAAGAGGAAGGAGGAGCCGTAGGCGACCTCGCGCATGCGGAAGGGCGGCAGGGCCTTCAGCCGCCAATAGCCGTCCTGCGGATAGAACACCAGGAACTCCACCGGTCCGGCCGGCGTCTTGCGCCACAGCTGGACGAGATGGAGGAAGTTCTGGGTGAGCTTGCCGACGCTGACCGGCACCACGGTCGGGCGCCAGAAGTCGGGATAGACCACGCCCTTCAGGACGTATTCGTCGTCTTCCCACAGGATCGCCGTCGGCGGGGTATAGGGCTTGCCTTCGGCGCCGCCCGAGCCGCCGAACGAGCAGCCGGAGAAGTCCGGCGCGGTGCGGTCCCGCACGATCGTGTCGACGTAGGACGGCGTCCTCGCCTCGATGGTGAAGCGCTTCACCTGCGACGAGGTCAGCGTGTAGTAGACGTTGTCCTCCTCGGCGCATCTGGTGACGTAGGACTTGTTGTGGAGGTCGACGGCGATCGGCTCGCCCGCCACCGCCGCGCCGGCGCCCGTCAGCGCCAGCGCGATCGCCACGGCGCCCAACCACGATCCGATCCGCGTCCTCGTCGCCATGATGCATCCCCCGCGTCTTCCACCGACGCGTCGACGCGTCCCTGTCCGCTAGGTAGCCGGGGTTCGATGCGCCGGCAAGAGCGGCCGCGAACGCCGCCGCCCTGGCAAAGCCACGAAGGCGCACCTAGATCTCGTCGAGCCGATCCGGCGACGCGACGTGAGGCGACCTTGAGCGATCCCGATCCGACGAAGCCGAGACGACCGCGCCACCCGATCCTGCGAGCGCTGTGGCGAATTCCGCTGCTCGCCGCCGCGACGATCTACTTCCTGATCGACGACGTGGTGCTCGCCGCCGTCAGGCCGGTCGTCGCCTGGGCGGCGGACCTCAGGGTCTTCGCCCGGATCGCGGCGGCGCTGCACCGCCTGCCGCCCTACCCCACCCTGGCGCTCTTCCTCGTCCCCTTCGCGGTGCTGGAACCGGTCAAGCTCTGGGCCTTGTGGCTTCTCGCCACCGGTCGGGTGATGCCCGGCGCCGTCGCGCTGGCGATCGCCCATCTCCTGTCGATCGTGCTGGTCGAGCGTCTGTTCCACGCCACCCGCGACAAGCTCCTGACCATCGGATGGTTCGCCGAGGGCTACGGCTGGGTGATGGCGCTCTACGACTGGTCGGTCGGCCGGCTGCGCGCCACGGCGGCCTGGGTCGCGGTGGTCGCCGCCCTCGGCGGGCTGCGGCGACGGATCGGCGCGGTCCTCGCCGCGCTGCGGCCGGCGTTGGCGGCGACGCGCGCGCGCCTCGCCATCCTCGCCCGTCGCCTGCGCGCCGCGATCGAGCGTTGATCAGATCGGGTCGGCCGGCGCGGCGCTGCCGCCGAGCGGCCGTTCCTCGAGGAATATCAGGATGACGAATCCGATGAGCTGCGCCAGGGCCGCGCCGCCGAAGATCCAGCCGTAGGTGGCCTTGGCGAGCGCCGTCTCCTCGGGGGTCGGGGCGCGGTCGCGACCGGCCTCGATCACCGCGCCGAGACCGGATCCGATGAGGATGGTTCCCAGCGCCGCCACCACCACGACGGTGCCGAGCGAGCGCAGGAAGGCATGGGTGGCGGTGGCGACGCCGAGATCACGGCGTTCGACGGCGTTCTGCACCGCCACCGTGGAGATCGGAAACAGCACGCCCGATCCGAGCCCGACGAGCGCCAGCAGCACCTCCGCCGCCCACAGCGGCAGATCGGCGGAGCCGAGCGCCAGGCCGATCATCGACACCACCGCCAGGCCCGACCCGATCAGCGCCATCCTCTTGTAGCCGGTCACCCGCATCATGGCGCGACCGGCGAAATTGGCGCCGAAGACGGTTCCCAGCGTCAGCGCGATCAATCCGAAACCGGCGTCGGCGGCGCCGAAGCCGTGGACCTGTTGCAGCCAGATCGGCACATAGACCGACATCGCCAACCAGCCGCCCATGACGAAGAACATCGCCGAGGTGGTCACCGCGACGACTGGATTGCGTAGGATCGCCAGCGGGATCAACGCGTCCTCGACCCGTGCGATGTGCCATCCGAAGGCGCCGATGAAGACCACCGCGGCGCCGAGCAGCGACAGGATGGTGGGCGAGCCCCAGGCCATCCGCGCGCCGCCCCAGGTCAGGGCCAGCATCAGGGCGACCGTGCCGCCGACGATCAGTGCCGCGCCGAGGAGATCGAGCCGCTGCGGTCGACGGACGTCGGGCAGACGGCGCAGGGCGTGATGGATCATCGCCAGGGCGGCGGCGGCGATCGGCAGGTTGATCCAGAAGATCAACGACCAGTGCAGATGCTGGGCGAAGACGCCGCCGACGATCGGGCCGGAGACGCTCGCCGTCGCCCACACCAGCGAGATCCAACCCATGTAGCGGCCGCGTTCGCGCGGTGGCACGACGTCGCCGATCACCGTCTGAACCAGGGTGATCAAGCCGCCGCCGCCGAGCCCCTGGACGGCGCGACCGAGAATCAGGAACGCCATGCTCGGCGCCAGCGCGCACAGGATCGAACCGAGGGTGAAGATCGCGATCGCCGCGTAGAGCGTCGGCCGCCGGCCCTTGAGATCGGCGAGCTTGCCATAGAGCGGGGTCACCGCCGTCGAGGTGAGGAAATAGGCCGAGACGATCCACGGTAGATATTCGACGTCGCCGAGGCTGGCGCCGATGGTCGGCAGGGCGGGCGCGACGATGGTCTGGTCGAGCGCCGCCAGCATCAGCACGACGAGGGCGCCGAGCACGATGGTCAGACGTTCGCGGTCTCCGATCTCGGGGACGGTCGAGGACATGAGGCGGCTTTCGAAATTCGGGGGATGTGGTTCGTTCCGATCGGGCGAACATCGGACGGGCCCTCGAAACGCCGAGTCCGTCGGACGGCCGCACCATACTCGAGCCACCCCCGGCCGTATATGCACGGACGCGCGAGGTGGTCCGCGTCGACGACCGGCGGGGATGTCCGATACGCCGGCCTCGACGACATATAAGGAGGCCAGCGAGCCGGCCTCGACACCCTATATGCGGGCCGGCGAGCCGGCCTCAGGCGCGCGCGTCGGCGAGCGCGCCGGGCATCGCGGCGGCGAGCAGGTCCATGTCGGCGTCGGTGCCGGCGGAGAGGCGGATGCAGCGGTCCATCGGCGCGAGCCAGGGCTTGCGGACGAAGAGGTCGCGGGCGATCAGGCCTGCGAGCACCGCTCGCGCGAAGGGTCCGTCGCCACCGCAGTCGACGGTGACGAAGTTGGTCGCCGACGGCAGGGCGACGAGCCCGTTGTCGGCGGCGATGGCGGCGATGCGCGCCTTGGAGCGGTTCACCCGCGCCACCACGTCGGTGAGCCAGTCGCCGTCGGCGAGCGCGGCGAGG
This sequence comes from Prosthecomicrobium sp., assembly GCA_048497495.1. Lineage (GTDB taxonomy): Bacteria > Pseudomonadota > Alphaproteobacteria > Rhizobiales > Ancalomicrobiaceae > JAFHCF01. Next base: position 20,624 of record JAFHCF010000027.1, on the reverse strand, counting down.
GCGCCCGCCTGGGCGATGCGGTTGATGCCGAAGTGGTTGCGGATCTTGTCGAAGGCCGTCGCCACCTCCGGCGCGGTGATGCCGTAGGCGACGCGCAGGCCCGCCATGCCGTGGGCCTTGGAGAAGGTGCGGAAGCGGATGACGCGCGGGTCGTCCGTGTCGATCGTCGGCAGCGTGCCGGCGGGAGCGAACTCGCCATAGGCCTCGTCGAGGATGAAGAGCGAGCCCTCCGGCACCCGGTCGAGCTCACGGGCCACCTCCTCGCCCCACCACCACGAGGCCATCGGGTTGTCGGGATTGGCGAAATAGCCGAGCGGCGCGTCTTGCTCGATGAGCGCGTCGACGAGGCCGGGCAGGTTCTCGCGATCGTCGACGTAGGCCACGCGGACGAAGCGGGCGCCGTGGCCGGCGACGTGATAATCGAAAGTCGGGTAGCCGCCCTGCGAGGTGACGATCGGGGTGCCCGGATCGGCGAAGAGCCGCACGGCGAGGCCGAGCAGCCCGTCGATGCCCTCGCCCACCACGATGTTCTCCGGCCGCACGCCGACGGACGCGGCGATCGCCACCTTGAGATCGTGATTCTCGGGATCGCCGTAGAGCCAGGCCTCGCTCGCCGCAGCCGCCTGCATCGCCGCGATCGCCTTGGGGGACGGGCCGAAGACGCTCTCGTTGGCGCCGATCCGGGCCCGGAAGGGACGGCCACGCGTCCGCTCCAACGCCTCGGCGCCGACGAAGGGCACGGTCGAGGGCAGGCTGGCGATCAGCGGCGTGAAACGGGGCGACTTCATCTGCGGGCATTCCTCTTCGTTCACCGTCTCGACATCCATAGCCGGCTGGTCGGCGCGGCAAAACTGATTTATCGACGGCGCGCCTTGATCCGAACACGAATTTCGATCATAGAGCAGCGAGCGACGCCGTCGGCCATGGGGCCCTGCCCCCGCCTGTGGAGTTCGAAGACGCGTGACGGGCGCCACGCGGGCAATGAACGGACCAAGTCCCGTTCGGCCTGCCTCGCGCCTTCTTCGAACGATCGATCGCTTCTCACCCCGACCAGCCCCATCACGCGGGGATCGTCATTCGATCCCGACGCACGCCACGCCCTCCGACGAGGTCGTCTGCGCCCGGGGCTTTTCGCTATCGAAAGTATCCACTTGACCAATTTCACCGACTTCGGGCTTTCCGAGCCGATCCTGCAGGCGCTGACGACCTCTGGCTACACGGTCCCGACCCCGATTCAGGCGCAGGCGATCCCGCACGTGCTCCTCGGCCGCGACCTTCTGGGCATCGCCCAGACCGGCACCGGCAAGACCGCCGCCTTCGCGCTGCCGATGATCGAGCGTCTGACCAAGACGCCGAAGCGCAGCGCGCCGCATTCCTGCCGCTCGCTGATCCTGGCGCCGACCCGCGAGCTCGCCTCGCAGATCGCCGAGAGCTTCCGCACCTATGGCGCCAACCTCGTCCTCAAGGTCGAAGTGGTGTTCGGCGGCGTGCCGATCCTGCGCCAGGAGCGCGGCCTCTTGCGCGGCGTCGACGTCCTCGTCGCCACTCCCGGGCGTCTCCTCGACCTCATCGATCGCGGCTCGCTGCGCCTCGACCAGGTCGAGATCCTCGTCCTCGACGAGGCCGACCAGATGCTCGACCTCGGCTTCATCCACGCCCTGAAGCGCATCGCCAAGCTGGTGCCGAAGGCGCGCCAGTCGCTGTTCTTCTCGGCGACCATGCCGCCGGCCATCGCCAGCCTCGCCGACGGCTACCTCACCGATCCGATCAAGGTTTCGGTGGCGCCGGTCGCCACCACCGTCGACCGCGTCGATCAGGCCGTCTATTTCTCCGAGACCCGTCTCAAGCAGGCCCTGCTCGAGCATCTCCTCGACGATCCGAGCTTCGACCGCGTCATCGTCTTCACCCGCACCAAGCACGGCGCCGACCGCGTCGTGAAGAATCTGGTGCGCTCCGGCTACGAGGCCGCCGCCATCCACGGCAACAAGAGCCAGCCGCAGCGTGAACGGGCGCTCGCCGCCTTCCGCGACGGCCAGTGCCGGGTGCTGGTGGCGACCGACATCGCGGCGCGCGGCATCGACATCGACAGCGTCAGCCACGTCGTCAACTTCGAGCTGCCGAACGTGCCGGAGAGCTACGTCCACCGCATCGGCCGCACCGCGCGCGCCGGCAACGGCGGCTCGGCCGTCTCCTTCTGCAACGGCGAGGAGCGGGCCTATCTCAAGTCGATCGAACGCCTGACCCGCCGCACCGTGCCGCAGTTGCCGGTGCCGAAGACGGTGCACGCCCGCGCCGAGGATCTCGCCAAGCTGTCGAAGCAGTCGACCGACGAGGAGCGCGTCGCCGGCGAGGGCCGTCGTCACGCCGGCCGCCCGAGCGACGACCGTCGCGGCGGCCAGGGTCGCGGCTACGGCGACAAGAACCAGCCGGCGCGCTCCCAAGGCCCGCGCGGCCCCCGTGGCCCCCGCGAGGAGTTCCGCGCCCGCGACGAGCATCGCGCCCGTGACGACGCCCGCCCGCGTGACGAGGCCCGTCCGCGCGACGAGGCCCGTCCGCGCGACGAGGCCCGCCCCCGCGACGAGGCTTCGGCGCGGCCCAAGTCGATGCGCGACACCCGCCACGGCGAACCCGTGTCGGTGCGCGGCGAGACCAAGTCGACCCCGCCGGGCGAACGCCGTTACGACAACCCGCGCCCGCGCAACCACGGCGGCAAGCCGGGCGGTCGCGGCCCGGGTGGTGCCGGCGGCCCCGGCGGCAATCGCGGCGAGGCCCGCCCCCAGGCCAACCGCAATCGCGGTCCGCGCCGCGAAGGCTGATCGGCCCACCACACGAACATGACGAAGGCCCCGGAGCGATCCGGGGCCTTTTTCGTATTCCACCCCCGCGAATGTCGCATCCGCGCCCGTCGGTGGCGTCGCCATCTACTTTGTTTGCAATCCAGCCAGCTCGACTTATGTCCCCAAACGAACAATTTATGCCGGTATCGGTCCCAAAGAAATCGATATCATCATTGCGCTTTGACGAGTCTATCAATTCACAGAGGTGGTTGTAGAATTCGCTTTCAACAACGTTCAAGATAATGACGATTCGGATTTATGTCCGGACGGCGCTCTCGGGAGTAGCGGCGACCTAAATGGCGAATGGCGTGCAAGCTGCAAAACTTCAGAACTACGCCAATAGAGTAAAATTTAGGCCACCGACTAACGGGGATAGAAGATGACTGCCGAAGTCGCAATTCTAAATAAAACTGCAGTTGCATTGGCCGCAGACAGTGCTGTAAGTATTGGAGCGCCACCAAATTACAAAATTTACAATACTGTAAACAAAATTTTCGAATTGAGTCTTCATGACCCCGTTGGAATTATGATTTACGGACGACTTGATTTTATGGGGTTACCATTGGAGACTTTGATTAAGGAATTTCGAGTGTCTCTAAAGCCAAAATCATTTGAGACAATAGAAGAATACAACTCTGCTTTTTGCAATTTCCTCAGCTCTAGTGTCCCATATTCAGAATTTGATGACTATGAAAATATTGGCGTGATATTATATGACTTATTTTCTAAAGCAAATGCAGAAATAGACGAGCTAATCCTCGCGGACATCATGGCAAGAGGGTCCTTTAAAAAGAGCAAGATTAATTCTATTATTCAGAAGCATATTAGAGAAAAAATAAAGCACCTACAGGGGGCATCCTTTGTCTCTGGGTTAAACAAGAAATCGATTCCCCCTTCATATGCTCCTATTGTTGACAAATTAATAGACGAGTGCTTCCGCACCAATACACCGACCGAGTCATCAAAGAAATTGCTTAAAGAATATGCGGGATATTTCTTATCAAAGGCTGTCCTTTCTGACTATCGAAGCGGTATCGTAATAGCTGGATTTGGAACCAAAGAACTTTGCCCAACACTCGTCTCTTTTGAAATGGACGGGATTGTTGCTGGTAAGCTAAAGCTTATAAGAAAACAAAGTGTTGATATAGGTCGCCAAGGACCACATGCTGAAATACTTGGTTTTGCGCAAGACGACATGATGAAAAGTTTCGTTAATGGGATTGATCCGGTGATTAATAGTTACTTTGATAAAGTGATAAAAGAGTCCGTTAAAGAAACGGCTTCACTTATACTTGGAACTATTATTTCAGATAAAGCAGCTCTTGATACTGCTATACAGACCGTTGATGGGGAGCTCACAAAAATCAGCGATGATATTTCACTGAAATCCAGAAAATACATACAGGAAAAATCAACGAACCCGATTAGAGATATGGTAAGAGCAATGCCAAAGCAGGAACTTGCCACTCTTGCATCTTCATTAATTGAAATTACATCACTAAAGAGGAAGGTTACAAGAGCACAAGAAACAGTTGGTGGCGAGGTAGATGTTGCTATAATATCCAAGTCAGAAGGTTTTGTGTGGACAAAGCGCAAGCACTACTTCCCGGCGGAACTGAATAAGCGGTTCTTCGTTCGCCATTTTGGCGTATCCTGAGGAGGATATGATGAGAAAGCAGCAATCAAGACCGCAAGAGCCGATACAACCGAGCGATTCTCGATTGTATTACCCCGGTCAGGCTCACACGCTTCCTCCGAATGAGGCGGCAAAAAGGGATGTACACCTGAGCGTCGCAGCACACTCTGAGAATATGAAAAGGCTTCTCCATAAATTGACGGAAAGCGCTTGACCTTCAGATATGGTGGTCACACCTCGGGAGCGGCAATGTGGAATTGGCCCCGGAGCGATCCGGGGCCTTTTTCATATTGCACCGTCGCCGATGTCGCATCCGGGCCCGTCGGCGGCGTCGCTTCGATTGACTTCTCCGGTCCGCGCCCCTTATGTCGATCCTTCGACGGTCTCTCGGGGTATCCCGAGGGTGAAAAGGGAATGCGGTCCCGATCTTTCGGGGATGCCGCGGCTGCCCCCGCAACTGTGAGCGGTGAGCGACACGCCGAGATGCCACTGGGGAGATCCCTGGGAAGGCGGCGTGGACGCTTCGATCCGTGAGCCAGGAGACCTGCCGTCGATCGAACCAACCTTCCCGCCGGTGGGGCGGAGAAAGAGGACGATTTGACCGCATCACCCTCCCCTTCGATTCCGCCCGCGACCGCGCCGACGACCGTGCTGGTCTGTACCACCTGCCGCCGCGAGGGGGACACCCTCGACGGCCCGCGCGCCGGCGCCCGCCTCCACGCCGCTCTCACCGACGCGGCGACGGGCCGCGACGACGTCCGCGTCGTCGCCGTCGAATGCCTTTCGGTGTGCAAGCGGCCGGTGACCATCGGCTTTTCGGCCGCCGAGAAATGGACCTACGTCTACGGCGACTTCGACGAGGGCACGGCCGCCGAGATCCTCGATACCGCCGCCCTCTACGGCGGGACGCAGGACGGGTTGATCCCGTGGAAGAGCCGTCCCGCCGCCTTCAAGAAGGGCGTGGTGGCGCGGATGCCGCCGATTTCCGTCTCCAGTCCTGTCGAGGTGAGCGCATGAACGCCTATTCCAAGATACCGGTCACCATCGTCACCGGCTTCCTCGGGGCCGGCAAGACGACGCTGATCCGCCACCTGATCGAGAACGCCAGGGGCCGCCGGCTGGCGCTGGTGATCAACGAATTCGGCGACGTCGGCGTCGATGGCGAGATTCTGCGCGCCTGCGGCAGCGAGGTGTGCGAACCGCAGGCGATCGTCGAACTGGCCAACGGCTGCCTGTGCTGCACCGTCGCCGACGACTTCATTCCGGCGATCGAGGGCCTGCTGGCGCTTCCCAACCGGCCCGACCACATCATCGTCGAGACCTCCGGCCTCGCCCTGCCGAAGCCGCTGATCAAGGCCTTCGACTGGCCGGAGATCCGCGCCAGGCTCACCGTCGACGGCGTCGTCGCGGTGGTCGACGGCCGCGCCGTGATCGACGGCCGCTTCGCCGACGATCCCGCCGCCGTGCTCGCCCAGCGGGCGGAGGACACCTCGATCGATCACGACAATCCGCTGGAGGAAGTCTACGAGGATCAGTTGCTCGCCGCCGATCTGGTGGTGGTCAACAAGGCCGATCTGCTCTCGGCCGAGGACCTCGCCCAAATCGAGGCGGAGATCCGCACCGCGATCCCGCGCGCCGTCAAGGTGGTCTCGGCGATCGAAGGGCGGGTCGATCCGGCGATCGCGCTCGGCCTCTTCGCGGCGGCCGAGGACGACCTCGCCGGCCGCCCCTCCCACCACGAGATCGAGGGCGAGCACGACCACGACGACTTCGAGACCATCGTCGTCGAGGTGGCGGCGACGTCCGATCCGGCCACCCTGGTGGAGCGCCTGAGGGCCGTCGCCGAGACGCATGACGTATTGCGGATCAAGGGCTTCGTCGCGGTCGAGGGCAAGGCCATGCGGCTCCTGGTGCAGGGTGTCGGCAACCGCTTCCGTCATCAGTTCGACCGACCCTGGGCGCCGGGCGAGGCGCGCGCCGGACGCCTGGTGGTGATCGCCGAGAAGGGCCTCGACGCGGCCGCCGTCCGCGCCGCCTTCGCCGCCTGAGCCGGCGGCCGCCGCCGCCGAATTGAGGACCGCCGATGCATCTCGTCGCCGACACGATCCGTTCGCTGGACGAGAGCGCCCAGGCGATCGATCTCGGCCAGACGCCGGGCGAGGTGGCGTTCCTGTCGTTCTCCGATTCGGACCTCGGGCTGGTGGCGAGCGTCCACGGCGCCCGGCCCGACCTGCCGTCGCTGCGGCTCGCCGGCCTCGCCGACCTGCGCCATCCCTATTCGGTCGACCTCTGGCTCGACGCCGTCGGCCGTCATGCCCGCTTCGTCCTCGTCCGCCTCCTCGGCGGTCTCGACTATTGGCGCTACGGCATCGACGAACTGGCGAACGCCGCCCGCGCCCGCGGCATCGACCTCGCCATCGTCCCCGGCGACGGGCGCGAGGACGAGAGGCTCGATCGCGCCTCGACGCTGGCGATCGACGACCTGCGGCGGCTGTGGGCGTGGTTTCAGGAGGGGGGGCCGGAGAACATCGCCTCGGCCCTCGGCTGGATCGCCACACGGCTCGGTCGCGAGACGCCTTGGGACGAGCCGCGGCCCCTGCCGGCGCACGGGGGCTTTCTCGCGGCCTGCCGGGCGAGCGAGGGGCCGACGGCGCTCCTCACCTTCTACCGCTCCTTCGTCACGGCGGGCGACACCGCGCCGATCGTCCGACTGGCCGATGCTCTCTCGGCGCGCGGCTTCCGTGTGCATGCGGAATACGTCACCAGCCTCAAGGACGGGCGGGTGGTCGAGGGGCTGTCGCGGCTGATCGACGAGCTCGCCCCGGCGATCGTCGTCAACACCACGGCCTTCTCCGCCCGGCTCGACGACGGCACCTCGGTGTTGGAGCGGGCCGGCGTGCCGATCCTGCAGGCGGTGTTGGCGACCTGTGAGCGGCCGGCCTGGGAGGTCTCCAATCGCGGCCTCGGAGCGGCCGATCTCGCCATGAACGTGGTGCTGCCGGAGATCGACGGGCGGATCGCGACGCGGGCGATCTCGTTCAAGGGGCGCGAGGCGCGGTCCGAGGCGCATCAGTTCGCCCGCGCCGTCCACGTCGCCGACGACGACGGCATCGCCCATGTCGCCGATCTGGCGCTCGCCTGGGTCGATCTGGCGATGACGCCCCGCGCGGATCGCCGGATCGGCCTCGTCGTGTCGGACTACCCCGCCAAAGGCGGCCGGACGGCCTACGCGGTGGGGTTGGACACGCCGGCGAGCCTGGTCGCCATCGCCGAGGACCTGCGCGCGGCGGGCTACGACGTGCCCGAGCCGCCCGAGGCGGATGCGATCATGCGGGCGTTGGAGGGGCGCGCGCCTTCCGCAGGCACGGCACCCTTCATGGTGAGGTGCTCCGCCGCAGGCGGAGCCTCGAACCACGAAGGGAGAGAGGGGCAAAGCGGTGCCACGGCTTCGCCCTTCGAGGCCGGCCTACGGCCGGCACCTCAGGATGAAGCCGAACAGACGCCGGACATCGCGGCGGCGGCGCAACTGTACACTGCCCCCACCCTCCCCCTCGCCGCCTACGCGTCCGCCTTCTCCACCCTGCCCGCGACCTTCCGCGACGCCGTCATCGCCGCCTGGGGCGATCCGGCGGCGGATGCCGACGTGGTCGACGGCGCCTTTCGCTTCGCCACGCTGACGCTCGGCCGGCTCACCGTCGCGGTGCAGCCCGATCGCGGGCGCAAGGCGTCGCGCAAGGCCGAGTATCACGACACCGCGATCGCGCCGCGCCACGGCTATGTCGCCTTCTACGTCTGGCTGCGCGAGGTCGCCCGCATCGACGCGATGATCCATCTCGGCACCCATGGCACGCTCGAATGGCTGCCGGGCAAGGCCGCCGCGCCGTCGTCGGCCTGCGCGCCGACCGCCGTGCTCGGGGCCATCCCCGTGGTCTATCCCTTCGTCGTCAACAATCCCGGCGAGGCGGCGCAGGCCAAGCGCCGGATCGCCGCCGTCACCGTCGGCCACATGACGCCGCCCTTGACGCGGGCCGGCAGCCACGGCGCGGCGGCCGAGATCGAGGCGATGCTCGACGAGTTCTCCCAGGCCCAGACCCTCGACGCCCGTCGGGCGCGGATGTTGGCGGCGGCGATCCTCGACAAGGCGCGCGAGAGCGGGTTGGCGGCGGAGAGCGGCATCGCCGAGGACACCGACGCGGCCGACGCCTTGACCCGGCTCGACGCCTGGCTCTGCGACCTCAAGGACGCGCGCATCGGCGACGGGCTCCACGTCTTCGCGCGGCCGACCTCGCCGGCGCTGCGCGAGGCGGCGATCGCGGCCTTGTCGGAAGACCAGGACGCCGCCGCCGTCACGGGTCTCGGCGACCGCCTTGCCGCCTGCGCGGAAGCCGAGCGGCGCGGCCTTCTCGCCGCCCTCGACGGGCGTTTCCTCGCCCCCGGCCCGGCCGGCGCGCCGTCGCGCGGCCGCCTCGACGTGCTGCCGACCGGCCGCAATCTCTACGCCGTCGACCCGCGCGGCGTGCCGACCCGCACCGCCTGGGAGATCGGCCGACGCACGGCGGCCGAGGTGATCGCGACTTATGTCCAGGATCACGGCGACTGGCCGCGCCGCATCGTGCTCGATCTCTGGGGCTCGGCCACCATGCGGACCGGCGGCGACGATCTCGCCCAGGCCTTCGCCCTGATGGGGGTACGGCCGGTGTGGGACAGCGCCACGGTGCGGGTCTCCGGTTTCGAGATCCAGGTGCCGGCGCGGCTGGGGCGGCCGCGCGTCGACGTGACGCTCAGGGTCTCCGGCCTGTTCCGCGACGTCTTCCCCGCCCAGATCGCCCTCTTCGACGAGGCGGTGCGCGCCGTCGCCGGCCTCGACGAGGCGGACGAGGACAATCCGCTCGCCGCCGCCGCCCGCGCCGGTGAGGCTCGCGACGACGACGGCTATCGCGTCTTCGGCACGGCGCCGGGCGCCTATGGCGTCGGGCTGTCGACCACGCTTTCCACCGGCGCCTGGGAGAGCCGCGACGATCTCGGCGCGCAATATCTGGCGGCCTCCGGCCATGCCTATGGCCGCGACGCCGAGGGGCTGCCGGCGCATGCCGCCTTCGCCGCGCGGGTGGGAACCGCCGACGCCTTCGTCCATGTCCAGGACACCGCCGAGCAGGACGTGCTCGATTCGGATGCCTTCGCCGAGCACGAGGGTGGGTTCGCCGCCGCCGCCTCGAGTCTCGGCAATGCGCCGGCGCTCTATCACGCCGACACCACGCGCCTGTCGCGCTCCAAGGTGCGCACGCTCGCCCAGGAGATCCAACGCGTGGTGCGGTCGCGCGCCACCAATCCGCGTTGGCTCGAGGGCCAGATGCGCCACGGCCACCGGGGTGCGGCGGAAATCGCCGAGACCGTCGGCAATCTCGTCGGCTTCGCCGCCACCACCGATCAGGTGGCGCGGACCGCCTTCGATCTGGTATTCGACGCCACTCTCGGCGACGATCGGGTCCGCGACTTCATGATCGCGTCGAACCCGCACGCAGCGCGAGCCACCGCCCGCGCCTTCGACGAGGCGTTGAGGCGCGGTCTGTGGGAGACCCGGCGCAATTCCGTCGCCGGGCGCATCGCCGAAGTGTTGGAGACGGATCGATGAAGGACGCCGACGATCACCGGACGCCCGGCCCCGACAAGCCCGACCCCAAGCTGGTCAAAGGCTGGTGCCCCGGCGCGCGGCGGCCGATGGAGACCGGCGACGGCCTGCTGGTGCGGATAAGGGTGACGGCGGGGATCGTCTCGGCGGGGATCGCCGGCGAACTCGCCGACCTCTCGCGCCGCTTCGGCAACGAGCTGATCGACCTCTCCCAGCGCGGCAATCTGCAACTGCGCGGGGTCGCGGCGCGCGATCTCGACGCGCTCCTCGGCGCTCTCGACCGCCTCGGCGTGCTCGACGCCGACGCCGAATCCGAGGCGGTGCGCAACATCGTCGCCAGCCCGCTCTCCGGCCTCGACCCGAGCGCCGCCCTCGATGGCCGCGCCCTGGTGGAGGCGCTCGAGGCGCGGCTGACCTCGGATCCTTCCGTCCATGCCCTTCCCGGCAAATTCGGCTTCGTCGTCGACGAGGGCGGGCGGCTCGGGCTCGACGACGTCGCCGTCGACGTGCGGCTGACCGGGCTCAAGACCGCCGACGGTCCGCGCGTGCTCTTCGCCGTCGCCACCCGGCCGGGGCACTACCAGCCGATAGCGGTGGTCGAGGTGGCGGACGCCCCCGACCGCGCCGCCGATCTGGCGCGCGGCGTCGTGGCGCTGCGCGCCGCTCTCGACGAGGCGCCGCGCCGCATCCACGAGATCCTGGCGCGCACCGGCATCGCGCCGCTCCTCCAGGCTTGCGGCTTCGGCGAGGTGATGGCCGACGTCGAGATGCTGCCGCGCCGCTTCGGGGCGGAAGCGGTGCTCGGCGACCACACCCACGAGGCCGGTGGCTTCATCGGCATCGGCGCGCCCTTCGGCCGCTTCTCCGCCGATCAACTGGCGCTTCTCGGCGATCTCGCCGGCGAACGCGGGTCGGGCGAGATCCGCCTGACGCCGTGGCGCACCGTGCTGATCCCCGGCGTGGCGCCGGAGAAGATGGCGCGCATCCGCCCGTGGATCGCCGCCGGCCGCTTCGTCTTCTCGCCCGAGGACCGGCGCCTGGCGGTCGTCACCTGCGCCGGCGCCACCGGCTGCCGCAGCGCCACCATCGACACCCGCGCCGACGCCGAACAATTGGCGGCGATCGCCCAGCGGCTGGCGCCGAAGGGGGTGAGCCTGCACGTCTCCGGTTGCCAGAAGGGCTGCGCCCATCCCGGCCCGACGCCCTTCACGCTGACCGCCCGCGACGGCGCCTATGACCTGATCCGGGGCGGCCGCGCCTGGGATCGGCCGGTGATCGAGCGGCTCAATCTCGTCGAGGCGGCGGCGGCGCTGACCGACCTCGCCCCCTCGTGACCCGGAGACCCGCCTTGGCCCCTGCGCCGACATCACACGACTACATCCGCGACGGCGCGGCGATCTACGAGCGCTCGTTCCGCATCATCCGCTCGGAAGCCGACCTCGGGCGCTTCACGACGGCGGTGGAGGAGCGCACCGCCGTGCGCATCATCCATGCCTGCGGCATGGTCGAGGTCGCCGCCGACATCGCCTTCGCCCCCGGCGCCTGCGAAGCGGCGGAAGCGGCGCTCGCGGCCGGCGCGCCGATCCTGTGCGACGCCGAGATGGTGGCGCGCGGCGTCACCCGAGCGCGGCTTCCCGCCGACAACGCGGTGATCTGCACCCTCGGCGACCCGTCGGTGGCGGCGCTGGCGGCGGAGATGGGCACCACCCGCTCGGCGGCGGCGATGGAATTGTGGCGGCCCCACCTCGCCGGCGCGGTGGTCGCCATCGGCAATGCGCCGACCTCGCTCTTCCGCCTGCTCGAGCTGCTCGACGCGGGCGCGGCATGGCCGGCGGCGGTGATCGGCATGCCGGTCGGCTTCGTCGGCGCGGCTGAATCGAAGGAGGCGCTGATCGCCGACGGCCGGGTGCCGTGGCTGGTCGTGCGCGGCCGCAAGGGCGGCTCGGCGATGACCGCCGCCGCCGTCAACGCTCTCGCCAGCCCGAAGGAATGACGGCCATGACCAGCCCCAGGGGCACCTTCCACGGCGTCGGTCTCGGCCCGGGCGATCCCGATCTCGTCACCGTCAAGGCGGTGAAGCTGATCGAGGCCTGCGGCCTCCTCACCTATTTCGCCAAGGCGGGGCGGCGCGGCAACGCCCGCGCCATCGTCGACCCCTGGGTGCCGGCGGGAAAGGCCGAGCTGCCGCTCTACTACCCGATGACCACCGAGACCCATTTCGGCGAGGAGCACTACATCCGCTCCCTCGGCGCCTTCTACGAGGAGAGCTGCGGGCGTATCGCCGAGGTGCTCGATCGCGGCGAGGACGTGGTGCTCGCCTGCGAGGGCGACCCGATGTTCTACGGCTCGTTCATGCATCTCTACATCCGCCTGAAGGACCGCTATCCCACCCGGATCACGCCCGGCGTCACCGGCATGGCCGGCTGCTGGGCCGCCGCCGGCCTGCCGATCACCTGGGGCGACGACGTCCTGACGGTGATCCCCGGCACCCTCGACGAGGAGGCGCTGGTCGACCGGCTCTCCCGCACCGACGCCGCCGTGATCATGAAACTCGGCTCGAACTTCCCCAAGGTGCGCCGGGCGATCGAGCGCGCCGGCCTCCTCGAGCGCGCCACCTATGTCGAGCGCGGCACCATGGCGGGCGAGCGAATCCTGCGTCTCGCCGACGATCCGGACTGCGCCGCGCCCTATTTCTCGCTGATCCTGATCCCCGGCGAGGGGCGGCGGCCATGAGCGAGGCGACGAGTGGCCGGCTCTGGGTGATCGGCACCGGGCCGGGACCCGAGCGTTGGATGACGCCGGAGACCTCGGCGATCCTCGAGCGGGCGACCGATCTCGTCGGCTACGCCGCTTACGTCGCCCGTTGCCCGGAGCGGCCCGGCCAGACGAGGCATACGAGCGACAACCGGGTCGAACTCGACCGCGCCCGCCATGCGCTCGAGATGGCGGCGGCGGGCCGCTCGGTCGCGGTGGTGTCGGGGGGCGACCCCGGCGTCTTCGCCATGGCGGCGGCGGTGATGGAGGCGATCGACGGCGGACCGGCGGCGTGGCGCGGCCTCGACCTCACCGTCCACCCCGGCGTCTCGGCGATGCAGGCGGCCGCCGCCCGGCTCGGCGCGCCGCTCGGCGCCGACTTCTGCGCCCTCTCGCTCTCCGACAATCTCAAGCCCTGGGAGGTGGTCGCCCGGCGCCTGCGCGCGGCGGCGGAGGTCGATTTCGTCATCGCCCTCTACAACCCCGCCTCCAAGGCCCGGCCGCGGCAGATCTACGACGCGTTCGAAGTTCTGAAGTCGGCTAAGAAACTCGACACGGTCGTGGTCTTCGCCCGCGCCGTCGGCCGGCCGGACGAGAGGATCGTGGTGACGACGCTGGGGGAGGCCGATCCGGGACAAGTCGACATGGCGACCTGCGTCATCATCGGCAATTCGGATACGAAGGTGGTGACGCGGCCGGACGGGCGCGACCCCTGGGTCTATTCGCCGAGGTCTGTCGCTGGGTGAGGGCTTTCCGCGCCCTTCGCGTCGCGCACCGCCGCGATGAACGCCAACACCGCCGCGACGTCGTGGACCTGCGGCACCTCGGCGCGCGCCGGGGGTTGGACGATCACGACGGGAAGGCCCAAGTCCCGCGCCGCGACGATCTTCGGATGGGTCGCGGTGCCGCCGGAGTTCTTGGTGACCACCACCTCGATGCGCTCCCGCGTCATCAGATCGCGCTCGGCCTCGAGATCGAAGGGGCCGCGGTCGAGCAGGAGCGTGTGATCGGGCAGACCGGGCAGATCGCCCGGATGATCGATGGTGCGGACGAGATAGTGGTGCTGCGGTGCCGCTTCGAAGGACGCCAGCCCGAGCCGGCCGGTGGTGAGCAGGACGCGTCTCGGCGCCGCACCGATCGCCCGTGCCGCCGCGTCGAGGTCGGCGACCTCGATCCAGTGATCGCCGGCCTGGCGCGCCCAGGGCGGGCGCACGAGGGCGACGATCGGCGTTCGCGTCCGCCGCGCCGCCTCCGCCGCATTGACCGAGATTCGCGCCGCGAAGGGGTGCGTCGCGTCGACCAGCGCGTCGATTCGGTGGATGGCGAGCCAGGTCGCCAGCCCGTCGACGCCGCCGAAGCCGCCGACCCGGGTGGAGATCGGCTGGCGCGCCGGGGCCTCGGTGCGGCCGGCGAGGGAGAGCGTCGCCTCGATGTCGGAACGCGTCGCCAAGGCCTTCGCCAAAGCGCTCGCTTCCGTGGTACCACCCAGCACCAGAACCCTCATCGACCCCTCCGGGAGACTTCCACATGATCGATCCGGCCGCCACCCATCCCTGGCTGGCGATCCTCGGCCTCGGCGAGGACGGCCTCGACGGACTCTCTCCTGCCGCGCGCCGGCTGCTCGATCAAGCGGAACTCGTCGTCGGTGGCAAGCGCCATCTCGATCTGGTCGGCGACGTCGCCGGCCAGAAGCTCGCCTGGCCGTCGCCGCTGACCGATGCCTTCCCGGCGATTCTCGCCCGGCGTGGGCGCCCGGTGGTGGTGCTCGCTTCCGGCGATCCCTTCTCCTACGGCGTCGGCTCGTTGCTCGCCCGGCACGTGCCGCCGACCGACTACGTCACCATTCCGGCGCCCTCCGCCTTCTCGATGGCGGCGGCGCGCGTCGGCTGGGCGGTGCAGGACTGCGCCCTGGTGACGCTGCACGGCCGCGCCTTCGAGAAGATCGTGCCGCATCTCCAGCCCGGCCGGCGCATTCTGGTGCTCTCCTGGGACGGCACCACGCCGGGCCGCTTGGCCGAACACCTGCGCGCGCACGGCATGGGCCGGTCGAAGTTGATCGTGCTCGAGGCGATGGGGGGCCTGCGCGAACGCACCCTCGTCACCACGGCGCAGGATTTCGACCGCGCCGATCTCGACCCGCTCAACACCGTGGCGATCGAGGTGGTGGCCGACGCGTCCGCCCGGGTGCTGCCGCTCGCCGCCGGCATCCCCGACCATTATTTCGACAACGACGGGCAGATCACCAAGCGCGAGGTCCGCGCCGTCACCGTGTCGAAGCTCGCGCCGCGCCACGGCGAGCTCTTGTGGGACATCGGCGCCGGCACCGGGTCGATCGCCATCGAATGGATGCTCGCCGATCCGACCAACCGAGCGGTGGCGATCGAGCCGCGCGCCGATCGCCTCGCCCGGATCGCCCGCAACGCCGCCACCTTCGGCGTCCCCGACCTCGCCATCGTCGAGGGCTTCGCCCCGGCGGCGCTCGAGGGACTGCCGACGCCGGACGCGATCTTCCTGGGCGGCGGCGGCTCGGACGGCGATCTGGTGCGCCTGTGCATGGAGCGGCTGGCGCCCGGCGGCCGGCTGGTGATCAACGCCGTGACGCTCGAGACCCAGGCCGAGGTGATCGGTCATGCCAGCGCCTTCGGCGGCGAGCTGGTGCAGATCTCGATCGCCCGGGCGGTGCCGATCGGCCGCTTCCACGGCTTCAAGCCGGCGATGCCGATCGTCCAGTGGGCTTGGCAGAAACCTGGGGACGACAGCGCGCTCCGCTTGTGGAAAACCGGTGGAGAGAGTGGGGACGAACTGGAGGGCGAGGGATGAGGACCGCGTCGCGCCCTGCCGACCTTCTCCCATCGGGAGCCCCGGCATGACCCCCCGCCCCTTCCTCGCCGTCGGCGTCGGCTGCCGCTCGGGTGTCGCGGGTGAGGTGATCGCCGATCTGATCGAGCGGGCGCTCGCCGCCTGCGAACGGCCGGACGTGCCGGCGGCCGTCTTCACCGTGGTCGACAAGCAGGCGGAGCCGGGCATCGGCGAGGCCGCCGCCGCGCTCGGGCTGGCGCTGGTCCACCTGCCGCGCGCGGCGCTCGCGGCGCAAGCCGACAAGGTGACGGTGCGCTCGGAGAAGGTGATCGAACTCTTCGGCGTGCCGTCGATCGCCGAAGGCGCGGCGCTCGCCGGCGCCGGCCCCGGCGGCCGGCTGGTGGTGGAGCGCATGGCCGGCAAGGGCGCGACGGTCGCGGTGGCGATCGGCGGGCCGAGCAATGGAGTGGATGACGCATGACCGTGCATTTCATCGGCGCCGGACCGGGCGCCGCCGATCTCATCACCGTGCGCGGGCGCGATCTCCTCGCCGCCTCACCGGTGGTGATGTGGGCCGGCTCGATCATCGCGCCGGAGCTTCTCGCCCATGCCCGGCCCGACGCCCGCGTCGTCGACACCGCGCCGATGTCGCTCGACGAGATCGAGGCCGAGTTCGTGCGCGCCCACGAAGCGGGCGAGGACGTCGCCCGGCTGCATTCGGGCGATCTCTCGGTGTGGAGCGCCATGGGCGAGCAGATCCGCCGGCTGAGGACGCACGGCATTCCCTATACGGTGACCCCGGGCGTGCCCTCCTTCGCCGCCGCCGCCGCCGTGCTCGGGCAGGAGTTGACCCTTCCGGAAGTGGCGCAGTCGCTGGTACTCACCCGCACCTCGGGGCGGGCCTCGGCGATGCCGGAGAGCGAGACCCTCGCGGCCTTCGCCGCAACGCGGGCGACGCTGGCGATCCACCTCTCCATCCACGTCCTGGCGAGGATCGTCGCGGAACTGACGCCGGCCTATGGGGCGGACTGCCCGGTCGCGGTGGTCTTCCGCGCCACCTGGCCCGACGAGAAGGTGATCCGCGGCACGCTCTCGACGATCGAGGCGCGACTGGCCGAGGATCCGATCGAGCGCACCGCGTTGATTCTGGTCGGCCGGGCGCTCGGCGCGGAAGGCTTCCGCGAGAGCGCGCTCTACGACGCGGGCTATCAGCGGCGCTTCCGCGGCCGGGATTCGCGGCCGGAGTGAGGGGGCGGCGCGGTCTCCCCTCGCCCCGAGCCGTCGACCGCCGACCCATCGTCCGCCGGCGAGCGCCCCTCCGCCGTCCCTCCCCTCGAGACGAGCCCTCGGCTCGGAATGGCCGTCATGTCGCGACCGGAACACCATGACACGCGGGAAGGTTTCCTCCTCGCCGGCGCCGCCTATTTCATCTGGGGCTTCCTGCCGCTCTACATGAAGGCTTTGGCGCATGTTCCCGCCTGGGAAGTGGTGACACATCGGATCTTGTGGTCGTTGCCGGTGGCCGGACTGGTCGTCTGGTGGCAGGGACGCGCCGGCGGCGTCTTCCGGGCGCTGACCTCGCCGCGCAATCTGGGAATGGCGCTGATCACGGCCTCGCTGGTCTCGATCAACTGGGGCGTCTACGTCTGGGCGATCGGCGCCGGGCGGGCGCTGGAGACGGCGCTCGGCTATTACATCAATCCGCTGTTCTCGGTCTTTCTCGCCGCCGTGCTGATCGGCGAGCGACTGACCCGCACCCAGATCTTCGCGATCGTCCTGGCGGCCCTCGCGGTGGCGCTCCTCACCTGGGAGGCCGGCGGCGTTCCGTGGGTGTCGATCGTGCTCCCCGTCAGCTGGGGCTTCTACGCCTATTTCAAGCGCACCCTGCCGGTGGATCCGACCCAGGGCTTCCTGCTCGAGATCACGCTGCTCACGCTGCCCGCCCTGGCGATGTTCGCGTGGTTCGAGCGCCAGGGAACGTCGCACTTCGTCCACACCGGCTGGACCGACACGCTGCTGCTGGCCGGAACCGGCCTCGTCACCGCGATCCCCCTGATGTTCTATGCCTCCGGCGCGAAACTGCTGCGGCTCTCGACCATCGCCGTGATGCAATATTCGGCGCCGACCGTGATCTTCCTGATCGCCGTCTTCGTCTTCGACGAACCCTTCGGCACGTCGAAGCTCGTCGCCTTCGGACTGATCTGGACGGCGCTGGTGATCTACACCTGGTCGCTGATCGCCGCCGCCCGCCAACGGCCGCCGCCGTGAACCGCCCGCTTCGGGTCGCGCATCGCGCCTCGACTCCAGAACATTCCACGAACAAATTCCCATCCCCCCTCGATCCGTGACAGAATGCCGGTGATTCGGTCGGCCGTTCGGTCTATGACCATCGCCTCTCCCGCCGAGGCGTCGGCGAGGGCCTTCGTGAGACATGGGTAGCGACCGCATGGCCAGTGACGATCTCTTCGGTGGAGCCGCCACCGCCCGCAAGCTGCCGGCCAAGGCGCCCGTGGCCAAGGCCGAGGCGGTGAAGGCGGCTCTGGCGCTCGCCGCCTCGACCAAGCGCTCCAGCCTCGGCGAGAGCGACTACGACGCCTCCCACATCGAGGTGCTCGAGGGGCTGGAGCCGGTCAGGCGGCGGCCGGGCATGTATATCGGCGGCACCGACGAGAAGGCGCTGCACCACCTCTTCGCCGAGGTGATCGACAATTCGATGGACGAGGCGGTGGCCGGCCACGCCTCCTTCATCGAGGTCTTTCTCGATGCCGACGGCACGCTGACGATCATCGACAACGGCCGCGGCATCCCGGTCGATCCGCATCCGAAGTTTCCGACCAAATCCGCCCTCGAAGTCATCATGACGATGCTGCACTCGGGCGGTAAGTTCGACGGCAAGGCCTATGAGACCTCCGGCGGCCTGCATGGCGTCGGCGTCTCGGTGGTCAACGCGCTCTCCGACTTCCTCGAGGTCGAGGTCGCCAAGAACCGTCGCCTGTGGCGCCAGCGCTTCTCGCGGGGCATTCCCCAAGGGCCGCTGGAGAACCTCGGCGAGGTGATGAACCGGCGCGGCACCCTGGTGCGCTTCCGCCCCGATCCGCAGATCTTCGGCGAGGGCGCGAGGTTCAAGGCCGAGCGGATCTACCGCATGGCCCGCTCCAAGGCCTATCTCTTCGGCGGCGTCGAGATCCGCTGGTCCTGCGCCCCGGAATGCGTCGCCGCCGCCGATCCGGTGCCGGAGAAGGCGGTGTTCCACTTCCCCGGCGGGCTCAAGGACTTCCTCGCCGAACAGCTCAAGGGCGAGCGGCTGGTGGTCGAGGACTTCTTCGCCGGCCGGACCGCCAAGACCACCGGCCACGGCGCCTGCGAATGGGCGGTCGCCTGGTTCGCCGGCGACGGCTTCGTCTCCTCCTATTGCAACACCGTGCCGACGCCGGAGGGCGGGACGCATGAGGCGGGCTTCCGCATCGCGCTCCTACGCGGCTTGAAGTCCTACGCGGATCTCGTTGGAAACAAACGTGCATCTGTTCTGACGACCGACGACGTCATGACCTCTTCGGGGGCGATGCTGTCGGTCTTCATCCGCGAACCGGAGTTCGTCGGCCAGACCAAGGACAAGCTCGCCACCCAGGAGGCGAGCCGGCTCGTCGAGACGGCGATCAAGGACGCCTTCGACCACTGGATCGCCGCCTCGCCCAACAATGCCGCCAAGCTCCTCGACTGGACCATCGAGCGCGCCGAGGAGCGCCTCAAGCGCCGCCAGGAGAAGGACGTCCTGCGCAAGACGGCGGTGCGCAAGTTGCGCCTGCCCGGCAAGCTCGCCGATTGTTCCAATTCGGCGGCGCAAGGGTCGGAACTCTTCATCGTCGAGGGCGATTCGGCCGGCGGCTCGGCCAAGCAGGCGCGCGACCGGCGCTCGCAGGCGGTGCTGCCGCTGCGCGGCAAGATCCTCAACGTCGCCAACGCGACGCGCGAGAAGCTCGGCGCCAACCAGCAGCTCGCCGACCTCGTCCAGGCCCTCGGCTGCGGCATGCGCTCGGCCTATCGCGACGAGGATCTGCGCTACGACAAGATCATCGTCATGACCGATGCCGACGTCGACGGCGCCCACATCGCCTCGCTGCTCGTCACCTTCTTCTGGCGCGAGATGCCCAATCTGGTGAGGCACGGCCACCTCTTTCTCGCCGTGCCGCCGCTCTATCGGCTGACCCACGGCGCCAAGACCGTCTACGCCCGCGACGAGGCGCATCGCGAGGAGCTGATGCGAACGCTGTTCAAGAACAAGAAGCCGGACATCGGTCGCTTCAAGGGCCTCGGCGAGATGATGCCGAACCAGCTCAAGGAGACGACGATGGACCCGACCTCGCGCACCCTGCTGCGCGTCGCCATCCTCGACCCCGACGAGCAGGCGACGGCGGATTCGGTCGAGCGCCTGATGGGCAACAAGCCCGAGGCGCGCTTCGCCTTCATCCAGGAACGCGCGGCCTTCGCCGACGAGTTGGAACTGGACATCTGAGGGGGCGGATTCGCGGGACGCGGAGAGCGCGAGCGCATCGCACCGCGCGCAGACGCCATGACACCGTAGGGTGCCATGGCGTCCGCGCGGCAACCCTTCGGCTCAGAGCCAGCCCATCGGATCGTCGATCGGCCGGCCGTCGATCGCCCGGATCAGACCTCGTACCGAGCGGAAAATGCTCCAGATTCCGACGGCGATCAGCACCGGGATGCCGATGAACACGAACGTCAGGACCAAGCCGACGAGCACGCCGATCAGACCGATCCAGAAGGTGCGGATCGCCGAGGTGAAGTGGGATTCGAAGGGCGTGCCGGCGACCTCGTCGCGCTTGATGTAGGCGATGATCAGGCCGGCGATGCTGCCGAGGCCACCGGTGATCGAGCCGGACAGGTAGAGGGCCCAGACGACGATCGCCCAGGTCTTGGGCGTGAGACCGTTGGGCGACGAGTCGGGCGT